>DATBLA010000144.1:0-18231 GCA_036555645.1 Actinomycetota bacterium | reverse complement strand
GAGCCGGAACCGAGGCCCGGCGGGACGAAACTCCGACACCGGCGTCATCGACAGGTCCAGCTGCAACGTCTCCGGGAGCAGGAACACTCGGTACGTGGTCGGCCCACGCTCGAGCTCGACGAGTTGCACCGCATCGTGCTCGCCGACGAGCGAGCGGGTCCAGTCGTCGAGCACGTCCGCGACCTGAACGTGATCGACGACGCCGAAGGTCATGTCCAGGTCGGAGTAGCGGTCGCCGCCACCTTCGGCCAGCGACCCCACGAGCGCCCCGGCGACGACGCGTTCGTCCTCCTGCCCGAGCGCAAGCACGCGGTCGCGGAGCGCATCGCGCTGCTCGACGGTGAACATCCGGCGATCCTAGACGCCGATCGAGATCACGCTGCCGGCCGACGCCGAGTTCCGCCGTTGCGAAGGTCGGTGATAGCCTCGCGTCCACTCACGAGGGAGCACCCATGAACGGCCGGAACGGACGGGCTCGGTCGAGGCGATGGCTCGGTGTCGCAGCGTCGTTCGCGATGTCGGCGACGCTGCTATTCGGCGCCGCCGATGCCCCGGCTTCCGTCGACCCGGCCGGCGAGCTCCCCATGCAGGTCGGGCCGTGCCGGCACGACAAGACCGTCACGTGCGGCGTCATCACCGTCCCTCGCTATTGGAGCGAGCCGGGGGGACCGACGATCAACGTGCGGTTCCGCCTCTACCCGGCCGAGGATCCGTCGCTGCCCGAGCAGGAGCCACTCGTCGGGTTCGCCGGCGGACCGGGCTCGGGGTCGATCGGTTCGGTCGGAAGCTGGCGGTCGTTCCTCGGCGATCTCCACGACACCCACCCCATCCTGGTCATGGACTACCGGGGGACCGGGCGTTCCGAGGCGATCGACTGCCAACAGCTCCAGTACGGGGAGGGGGACTTCGTCGATCAGTCGGAGGCCTGCGGCGAGCAGCTCGGCGATGCGGCGTACGCCTACGGCAACGCGGCGTCCTCGGCGGACCTGCACGCGATCATCGAGGGCCTCGGGATCGACGAGGTGAGCCTGTACGGGACGTCGGCGGGCTCGCTGGCCGCGGGCTCGTTCGCCGCGAACTACCCGGATGACGTCCGTGCCGCGATCCTCGACGGCGCCTACGACGACACGTTCGATCCGCTCGCTCGCGACGGCGCCGCAGCCCTGCGCTCGACGTGGCGAAAGCTCTGCGAGCGCTCGAACACCTGCGAGGACGTCCTGCGCTCGTTCGGACAGTTCGCTCGAGAGCTGGAGGACGATCCCTACACCGGCGTCGGCTACAACGGCTTCGGCATCCGCAAGCGAGTGACGCTCACGCCGGAGCTGTTCGCGACGATGGTCTTCGACGGGACGTTCAGCTCGACGATGCCACGAGACCTCCCCGCGGCGGTCGATGCGTTTCGGGCGGGCGACCCCGACCCGATCATGCGCCTGGCGGCCGAGCTCGTGACCTCGAACGCCGCCACGGGCGGCCAGGCGAGGTTCTACTCCTACGGCTACTACATGGCGGTCTACTGCAACGACAATCCGCTTGCCTTCGACCGGAACGCGAGCTTCGCCACCCGTGAGCGCCAGCTGCAACGAGTGATCGACGGCCTGCCCGAGAACACGTTCTACCCGTTCGAGAACGACGTCTACCTCCATCACCAGTACGAGTACGAGCTCGTGTTCGGGTGCCTGCACTGGCCGCAGCCGCGGATCCACGTCCCGGTCTTCCCGGCGGGTCCGATGCCCGACGTCCCGATGCTCGTGCTGAACGGCGAGTTCGACTACACGACCCCGCCCGCGAACGCCCGTGCGGTCGCCGAGCGGTTCCCGAACGCCACGTACGTCGAGGTCGCGAACGGACGCCACGTCGTGGCTCGCGGCGACATCCGCTGCGCGCTCGACATCGCCCGTCGATTCCTCGTGACCCTCGACGTGGGCGACACGTCGTGCGCGTCACAGACGCCGAACCCGAGGGTGGTGCCGGAGTTCCCGCGCAAGCTCGCGGCCGCCCCCGAGGCACGCATGCGTGATGGCGACCGGTCGACCCCCGAGCACCGGCGCGCCGCGTGGGCCGCGACGTGGACGCTCGGGGAGGCGCTGGGGCGAGCGAGGTCCGAGGGGGTCGGCCTTCGCGGAGGGACCTACTCGGCGGGATCGATCTCCGGGACGCCGATGCTCGGCATCACGTTCCGGAACACCCAGTTCGTGCGGGACCTGCAGGTCTTCGGCGAGGCGACGTACGACCGCTCTGAGCTCCGCGTCGAGGCGACGCTCCGGATCGAGGGCCCGGGCGGTCTGAACGGGACGCTGCAGATCTCGTTCCGAACCGGCGTGCCCGACGCCGTCGCCACGATCAGCGGCGAGATCGACGGCCGGCGGATCCGCCTCGCGACCTCGGCGCCGTGGGCGACCCGCGTCTGAGCGCCGATTGCGCACGGGCTCGAACTCGAACACAATCTCGGGGTCGATGATCCCGTTCACCTGACGCTGAGACACCTCAGCCCGTGGCCCTCCTTGGCCCCGAGCCCCTCCGAGGGGCTCGTCCGGTCGATTGCCCGCACGCACCGACAAGGAGGCCACGCATGGCGATCCGAGAGATCCGCAGGGACGAGGTCGACCGCGTCACCGACATGTACCTCGACTTCTGCCGGCGACTGTCCGAGCGCGACGCCGACATGGGCGTCCCGAAGCGCGAACCGATTTACCGATGGGTGGTTCGCACCACCGAGACCGACGACGCCGTCTGCCTCGTGAGCGAGGCCGGGGGAACGATCGAGGGGTATCTCATCGCCTCGGTCTCGAGACACCCGGCCATGCCCGGCGTGCTCGGCATGCTCGAGGAGCTGCACGTCCCGCCGGGCGAGCAGGAGGACCGGTGCAAGCGGGACCTCGCCGCTGCCGGGATCGAGTGGGCTCGCGAGCGCGGCGCCAGCCCGATCCAGACGACGGTGGGGCTGGGCGCGCCGTGGACCGAGGATGACCTCGGGTTCTGGACATCGATCGGGTTCGAGCACGATCAGGCGCTCGTGACCAGGTATTTCCTCGAGGACGAGGGCTGCTGACCACCCGGCATCCGTCAGTTCCCCCGTTCGGGTGGTGGGTGGCAGCGGCCTCGGGCAGTACGGTGATGGGCCATGTCCAGGTCACGCCCGCGACCGGCCCGGGGGCTCGCAGCGCTCCTTGCGGCGATGCTCCTCGTCCTGGCCGCGACCGGCGCCGAGGCCGAGGAAGGGCACGGCTCCGTGAAGCCCGGCAGTCATCGGCGGGCTGCGCCGGCGTCGATGGAGGGGGTCTTCCCAGGCGGGGTCGCGAGCCTGGACGGCACCGGGAACAACGTGCTCCACCCGGCGTGGGGCGGGGTGAACACCCCGTACGCCCGCATCGCCGCGCCCGCCTATGCGGACGGCGTCGGGGCGATGGTGGAAGGCCCGGCCCCGCGCTACGTGAGCAACCGCGTCTTCAACGACATCGGGCAGAACCTGTTCTCCGAGAACGGCGTCACGCAGTGGGGGTTCGCGTGGGGTCAGTTCCTCGACCACACCTTCGGCCTGCGCCTGTCGGGGCAGGAGGACGCGCCGATCCCGTTCGACTCGGGCGATGCGATCGAGGAGTTCACCGACGAGATCGGCTCCATGAGCTTCGAGCGCTCGGCGGTCGCGCCCGGGACCGGCGTCATCACGCCGCGCCAGCAGATCAACACGGTGAGCTCGTACATCGACGCGTGGGCCGTCTACGGGGGCACGCCGGAACGGCTCGAGTGGCTCCGGCGCGGACCCGTCGACGGCGACCTCGCGGACAACCGTGCCCGCATGCTCGCCCCGCGCGGGTACCTGCCGAGGGTGGGCGCACGCGGCGACCCCGCCACGGCGCCGGTGATGGACCTCGTCGGCCGGCTCATGGGATCGCCGGAGCAGGCGGTCGTCGCCGGCGACGTCCGGGCGAACGAGAACATCGCGCTCACCGCGATCCACACGCTGTTCGTCCGCGAGCACAACCGGATCGTCGGCGCCCTGCCCGATCATCTCTCCGAGGAGCTGAAGTTCCAGATCGCCCGGCGCGTCGTCATGGCCGAGATCCAGCACATCACGTACGCGGAGTTCCTCCCGGCGATGGGGATCGACCTCGCGCCGTACCCCGGATATCGATCGGACGTCGACGCCTCGCTCTCGAACGAGTTCGCCGTTGTGGGCTACCGGGCGCACAGCATGATCCACGGGGAGCTCGAGCCGATCGGCAGGGCATCGGACTACTCGCGCGCCGACCTGCGCGCGCTTCGTCGGGCGGGCGTGAGCGTGATCCGCCGGCCCCACCATCGGATCCGCTTCGTCGTCGCCCTCAACCTGGCGCTCGGCAATCCCGGCCTCGTGGAGGAGTTCGGCCTGGACGCGATCCTGCGGGGGCTGGGCGCCGAGCGGCAGTACCGGAACGACGAGATGATCGACAACCAGCTGCGAAGCGTCCTGTTCCAGCTCCCGAGCCCGACGATCCCCGATCCGAGCGTGTGCCTGGACGGCCCGCCGCTCGCCGACTGCTTCCAGACGGTGCTCGACCTCGGGGCGATCGACATCCAGCGGGGACGAGACCACGGCATCCCCTCGTACAACGACGTGCGGGTCGCGTACGGGCTCGCGCCGGCGCAGTCGTTCGCCGAGGTGACCGGGGAGGACTCGGAGACGTTCCCGCCCGACCCGCTCATCGATCCCGACAACCCGATCGACGACCGGCCGATCCTGGACTTCGTGAGCCTGCTCGACCCCGAGGGCTACGAGCTCATCGGGACCGAGGACTTCAACGAGCGCGCGGTCTCCGGCGTTCGCCGGACGCCGCTCGCGGCCCGGCTGAAGGCGATCTACGGCGACGTCGGCGCCCTCGATGCCTTCGTCGGGATGCTGTCGGAGCCGCACCTGCCCGGGTCGGAGTTCGGGGAGCTCCAGCAGGCGATCTGGACGCGGCAGTTCGAGGCGCTGCGCGACGGCGACCGGTTCTTCTACCTGAACGACCCCAGCCTTCGGATCATCAAGCGCAGGTTCGGCGTCGGCTACCGGCTGTCGCTGGCGAAGGTGATCACGCTGAACACCGACCTGTCGACCAGCGAGATCGGGCGCGATGTCTTCCTCGTCCGGTAGCTCCGCCGATCTGGACGCCCGCATCGACGAGCTCTACGGCCTGCCGCTCGGGGAGTTCACGCCGGCGCGCGACGCCCTGTCGAAGGAGCTTCGAACGGCCGGGGACGCCGGCGGCGCGGCCACGGTGAAGGCGCTGAAGAAGCCCGTGGTCTCGGCCTGGGCGCTGAACCGGCTGGCCCGCGAGGATCCCTCCGCGATCGGCGATCTCGTCGAGCTCGGCGGGCGCCTCCGCGACGCGCAGCGGCGAGCGCTCTCCGGCGGCGACGCCGAGCCGTTCCGGACCGCCACCGAGGAGCGAAGGGCGCTCGTGGGCCGTCTCGTCGCCTCGGCGGAGGAGATCCTCGCGCGAGAGGGGCTCGGCACGGCGGGCCACGCCGACGACCTGCGGGGGACGCTCGAGGCCGCCTCGGCCGACGAGGCGGCGGGGGAGCTCGTGCGCTCGGGCCGGCTCACGCGGCCGCTCCGGCCGCCGACGGCGTTCGGCGGGGGCGGGGGGCTCAAGGTGCTCGAGGGTGGGCGGCGTGCCGCGTCGTCCGCTCAGGCGTCGCCGGATTCGGCCGAGCTCACCGCGCTCCGGCGCGAGCTTCGGGCGAGCGAGGTTCGCGAACGCCGCGCCGCCGAGGCGGTCGAGCGGGAACGGGGCCGGGTCGAGGAGCTCGAGCGCAAGCGCTCGGACGCGCGGGAACGCCTTCGGGCCGCCGAGGCGGAGGTGCGCGGCGCCTCGCTCGAGTCCAAGCGCCTGACGAGTCGCATCGCCAAGCTCTCCGCGAAGCCTCGCTGAGCCGGTTCGCGCCGCGGGCTCGGCTACCATGGCCGCCGTGCGTCGCTACGAGCCGACCGAGCTCGAACCCGCGTGGGTGCAACGGTGGGAGGACGAGGGGCTCTACCGAGCCTCCGAGGATCCGAACGATCCGCGTCCACGCTTCTACGCGCTCGACATGTTCTCCTACCCGTCCGGCGACCTCCACATGGGCCACATGGAGGCGTTCAGCGGCGGGGACGCGGTGGCGCGCTTCGCCGCGATGCGCGGGCACAACGTCCTGCACCCGATCGGCTGGGACGCGTTCGGGCTGCCCGCGGAGAACGCCGCCATCAAGCGCGGGACCCACCCGGACGAGTGGACCTACGCGAACATCGCCCAGCAGGCCGCGTCGTTCCGCCGGCTGGGGATGTCGTTCGACTGGACACGGCAGCTGAACACGTGCGACCCGGAGTACTACCGGTGGACCCAGTGGCTGTTCCTGCGGCTGTTCGAACGCGGTCTGGCCTACCGGAAGACCGCGGCCGCGAACTGGTGTCCGAACGACCAGACGGTGCTGGCCAACGAGCAGGTGATCAACGGCGCGTGCGAGCGGTGCGGCACGGCCGTCGTCCGCCGGGACCTCACGCAGTGGTTCTTCAAGATCACCGACTACGCCCAGCGGCTGCTGGACGACGTCGACACATTGGTCGACTGGCCCGAACGCGTCCTGACGATGCAGCGCAACTGGATCGGGCGCTCGGAGGGCGCATCCGTCGACTTCGAGATCGCCGAGACCGGCGACACGGTGGAGGTCTTCACCACCCGCCCGGACACGTTGTGGGGCGTGACCTTCTTCGTGCTCGCGCTCGAGCACCCGCTGGTGGCCACGCTCGCCCAGGCCGGAGGATCGGCCGAGGAAGCCGGCCGCATGCTCGACGAGCTGAGGTCGACACCGCTCACCAGCCGGGAGCAGGCCGACAGCCGCGAGGGGGTTCGGCTGGGCGTGCACGCGGTCAACCCCGTCAACGGGGAGAAGGTCCCGGTCTTCGTGGCCCCCTACGTGCTCATGGAGTACGGGACCGGTGCCGTGATGGGCGTCCCCGCGCACGACCAGCGCGACTTCGAGTTCGCCCGTCACCACGGCCTGCCGATCCGCGTCGTGATCCAGCCCGAGGGCGAGCCGCGCGACCCCGACACGATGACCGAGGCCCACGACCACGAGGGCTCGATGGTGAACTCGGGCCCGTTCGACGGCACCCGCTCGCCCGAATCGATCGCCACGGTCATCGAGTGGCTGGACGAGCAGGGGATCGGAACGCCCGCGGTGACCTACCGGCTTCGCGACTGGCTGATCAGCCGGCAGCGCTACTGGGGCGCGCCGATCCCGATCATCCACTGCCCGGAGCACGGCGAGGTCGCGGTGCCCGACGACCAGCTGCCGGTCGAGCTGCCGCACGACGTCGACTTCCGTCCGGGCGGCGAGTCGCCGCTCGCGCGCCACGAGGCGTTCGTCAACGTCTCGTGCCCGACCTGCGGCGAGGCGGCCACGCGCGACACCGACACGATGGACACCTTCGTCGACTCCTCCTGGTACTTCCTCCGCTACTGCTCGCCGCGGGAGGACACGGCGCCGTTCGACCGCGACGCCGTCGAACGCTGGATGCCCGTCGACCAGTACGTGGGCGGGGTCGAGCACGCGATCCTGCACCTGCTGTACTCGCGCTTCGTCACGAAGGTGCTCTTCGACATGGGCATGGTGACGTTCACCGAGCCGATGCTGCGGCTGATGAACCAGGGTCAGGTGATTTACGACGGCGCGTCGATGAGCAAGTCCAAGGGCAACGTCGTCGAGCCCATGCCGCTGGTCGAGTCGTGGGGTGCCGACACGATGCGCCTGATGATGCTGTTCGCCGGACCGTTCGAGGACGACATCGACTGGAAGCTGATCGCCCCCGATCCCCATCGGCGGCCCGGCGTCACCTCGTGGCTGAGCCGCGTGTTCGCGGCGGTGGGCGAGGCTGCCGAACGCGACGCGGCCGATCCCGACGAGCTGCGACGGGCCACGCACCGCACGATCCAAGGGGTCACCGACGACATGGAGCGGTTCCGGTTCAACGTGGCGATCAGCAAGCTCCAGGTCCTGACCAACGAGATGCGCTCGGCGCTGGACGCGGGCGGGGGAGCCAGGGAGGCGGCGTCGGCGCTCACCCAGATGCTCGCGCCGATGGCCCCGTTCGCGGCGGAGGAGCTGTGGCGCGAGGTCCTCGGGAACGATACGAGCGTCCACCTCTCGTCCTGGCCCGTGTTCGACCCCGACCTCGCACGGCGCGAGCGCGTCACGCTCGTCGTTCAGGTCGACGGGAAGGTCCGCGACCGCATCGAGGTCGAGCCCGAGCTCGACGAGGACGCCTGCCGGGACCTGGCCCTGGCCTCCGAAGGCGCGCGGCGCGCCGTTGCGGGCCGGGAGGTCGGGCGCGTGGTGGTCCGGCCGCCGAGGCTGGTCAACATCGTCACCCGCGGGTAGGTGCCCCCCAGGGCACCCCCCGCCCTTCGGCGTCCTCCGACGACCGATCCGGGCTCCAAACGGCCCCTCAACAACTGGCCCCGAACGCCGATATCTCTCCCAAGGGCCCCTCGGGAGGGCTCGCCGATGCCTGGAGCAGGCGTGATGGGGACGATCGAGACCGACAAGCCGAAGGGGCGCGCGAGGAAGGGCGACACGCCGTCGTCGCTTCGCACCGAGCGCTCGATCGCGCTCATCCGGGTCACCGTGCTCGCCGTGGTGACGGCGATCTACATCAGCTCGATCGGCATCCGGCGATCGCTCGGCCCGGGCGCGATCGTCGTCCTGACGCTCGCGTGCATCTACGCCCTGGTCTTCGTGCTCGTCTCGGCGACGCCGCAGGGCTCCTCGCTGAAGGTCCGGGTCTTCACGCTGCTCGTCGACGTCGGGCTGATCACCCTGTGGATCGAGGCGACCGGCGGCCCCGAGAGCGAGTTCTGGACCCTGTACCTCATCGTGATCGTCTCCGTCGGCCTTCGGTTCGGGCCCGTCGAGACCCTCGCGGTCACCGCGGCCCTCGCCCTGCTGAACACGTTCCTCCAGCTGGGCGGCGAGGCCAGCGACAGCTTCCCGCTCCTGTACCGACCGACGCTGCTCATCCTGGCCGGCTTCGCCGTGGGGGTCCTCGCGCACCAGCGCGCGGTCCAGCGGAAGGAGCGCAACATGGCCACGGCGGTCGCCGAGTCGCGCGCGCAGGAGCTGGGCAAGGAGCGCGCGGAGGTCGCCCGGCTCCGTCAGGTGGACCTCGCGAGGTCGGAGTTCGTGGCCGTGGCGGCGCACGAGTTCCGCACGCCGCTCGCCGCGATCATCGGCGTCCTCAGCACGCTGCGGACGCACGGCGCCACGCTCCAGCCGCAGGTTCGCACCGAGCTCATCGACGGCGCCTCGGCCCAGGCTGAGCGCCTGGCCCGGCTCGTCGAGGACCTCCTCACCGTCTCGCGCATCGAGGACGGCGTCCTGCGTCTGTCGATGGTGCCGATCGACGTGCGGTCGCTCATCTCCGAGGCGGCCCGTGCCTCGGGCACGACGGGGCGCGTGAACGTCGAGCTCCACCGCATGGACCCGATCGTGTGCGACGTGGACGCGATGATCCGCGTGCTGACGAACCTGCTCGACAACGCCCGCAAGTACTCGCCCGAGGGCGAGAGGATCGGGCTGGACGTGACGCAGGACGACGGGATCGTGCGGTTCGCCGTGCGCGACTCGGGACCGGGCGTGCCCGAGGAGGAGCGCGACGCGATCTTCGAGCGGTTCCGTCGCGGCGAGGAGACCGGCAAGCCCGGAGCGGGGCTCGGCCTGTACATCTCTCGCGGCCTCGTTCAGGCGCACGGCGGCGAGCTGACCGTCGGCGATGCTCCCGAGGGCGGCGCCGAGTTCGCGTTCTGGCTCCCGAGGCAGACCCCCGGCGAGCTGGCGATCCCGGTCGGACCCGTTTCGGCCGAGACGGACGACGGTGTGAAGCAGGTCACGGTCGCGGCCGGTCGATCGCGCTAGCTTCGCTCCTCGATCTCACCATCCGCCTCCCCCACGGCCATCGCCATGGAGGCATCGAAGCGGGTTGTCGGGGGAGTCGTTTCGCGATCGCCTGTCCTCGCTGTCGCGCGGCGAGTTGATCGGGGTCGTCGCCGTCGTGGCGATCACGATCGGAGGCGCGGGTCTGTGGTACGTGCGATCGCTTCCGCGCCAGGTCGAGATCCGGGCCGATCCCGCGCGCGCCGCGACCGGTGCCGCGGTGGCGGCATCGCCCTCGACCACCGTGCTGCTCGTCGACGTCGCCGGCTGGGTGAGGAGCCCCGGCGTGTACGAGTTCGTCGAGGGCGCCCGCGTGATCGACGCGATCGAGGCGGCAGGCGGCGCCCGCACCGGCGCGATGCTCGAATCGCTGAACCTGGCCGCGCCGCTCGTCGACGGCACGCAGATCCTCGTCCCGCGCCGCGCCGACCCCGCCGTCGCGGCGCCACCGCCAGCCGGCGGCGCCGCCGTGGGAGGGCACGTCAACGTCAACACGGCCACCGCGACCGAGCTCGAGGCCCTGCCGGGGGTCGGCGAGGTGATCGCGCAGCGGATCATCGACCACCGCACCGCCAACGGTCCGTTCACCTCCGTGGATCAGCTGCTCGACGTCAGCGGGATCGGCGACGCGATCCTCGAGTCCATCCGGGAGCTGGTCACGGTGTGAGCGCCTGGATCCTGCCGGCCCTGGCCGCGGCCGTGTGGACCGGCACGCTCGCGCAATCCCTGATCGGCGAGGCGCTCGAGACATGGGCGTGGCTGATCGGCGGGCTCGTCGGCCTCGGGCTCGCCGTGGCCACGGCTCCGCCGCGATCCGAGTCTGAGACGGGCGAGGACGAGGCGCTCCAGCTCGCCGAGCGCCTGGTGCGCGACGTCGCGGCGCCGAGCCGGGGAGATCGGCTGCGATGGAGGGCGGCGGCCCTCGGCGTCGTGGCCGTGTTCTTGCTGGCGGTCGGGTGGGCGAACGTGCACGAGCATCGCGTTCGCGACGCCTTCCTGGCCCGGTTGGCGCCCGAGTCCGTGGAGCTCGAGGGCACGCTCCGCGAGGACCCGGGGATCGATCTCGACCGCTGGTCCGCCGTCTTCGACGTTCGCGCGATTCGGTGGGAGGGCGGCATGGCCGAGGTTCGCGAGACCGTCTGGCTGAGCGGGCGCGACGATCCGCCGAACGCGGTTCGGGGAGACCGGCTTCGCGTCCGGGGACGGGTTGGTGTCCCCGACGGTGGGGACGAGTTCGGCGGGTTCCTGCTCCGTCGCGGGATCGTGGCCGAGGTCGACGTCGACGACGTCGAGCGGCTCGGGCCCGCGGCCTTCGCGCCGGTGCGGTGGGCGCAGTCGTTCCGCCGGCTGGTCGGGCGCTCGATCGTCGCGTCGTTCCCCTCGCGCGAGGCGGGCCTGCTCCTCGGGCTCACGCTCGGCGACGACTCGAGGCTCGACCCGGCGCTCGAGCGGGACTTTCGGGCGAGCGGGCTGTCCCATCTGCTGGTCGTCTCCGGCGGCAACGTGGCGATGGTCCTCGCTCCGGTGATGGCGCTCGGCGCCGCGCTCCGGTTGTCGCGCGTGCCGCGGTTCCTCCTCGGGATCGGGACGGTGGCCTTCTTCGTCGTCCTGACCGGAGCCGAGCCGTCGGTCATGCGCGCGGGGGTGATGGCCGGACTCGCGCTCGTCGGCGTCGTCCTCGGGCGTCCACGGAGCGCGGGAGCGGTGCTGTCGGCAGCGATCGTCGGCCTGCTCGCGCTCGACCCCGCGCTCGTGTGGTCGGTTGGGTTCCAGCTGTCGGTGGCGGCGACCGCCGGGATGATCGCGATGGCCACGCCGATCGCCGAACGCCTGCGCGTGCTGCCCCGCCCGCTCGCGCTCGCGGCCGGGGCGACGCTGGCGGCCCAGATCGGGGTGAGCCCGGTCCTGCTCTTCCACTTTCACGAGGTGCCCTCCTCCACGGTGATCGCGAACGTGCTCGCGTTCCCGGCGGTCGCCCCGGCGCTCCTGCTCGGCATCGCGGCGGCTGGCGCCGGACTCGTCGCGAGCTCGGCCGGCCGGCTCCTCGCGGCCGTTGCGCTCGTTCCCATGCGGTACCTGGAGACCGTCGCCGATCGTCTCGCGCGGGCTCCCGCTCCGTGGATCACGGGCGGCGGAGCGGTGACGCTCGTCGTCGGCCTCGCCGCGGCGATCGCGCTGGCGTGGTGGCTTCGGACGGGGCGTAGGATG
The DNA here is from genome assembly GCA_036555645.1 of Actinomycetota bacterium. Taxonomy (GTDB): domain Bacteria; phylum Actinomycetota; class UBA4738; order UBA4738; family HRBIN12; genus DASSJM01. The sequence continues at coordinate 6,093 of DATBLA010000144.1, read as the reverse complement.
CCGCGTGCCGTCGTCGTGGCCGGTCTCGGGCTGGCTCCGCTGCTCCTGTGGAGTCACGCGCTGTCGGCGGGGCCGCCGGACGATCTCGTCGTCCGGTTCCTCGACGTGGGGCAGGGGGACGCGACGCTGCTCGTCTCCCCGGCAGGCACGTCGATCCTCGTCGACGGCGGCCCGGAGCCCACGCCGGTCGCCACGCGGCTGTCCGCGCTCGGGATCCGCCGGCTCGACGTCGTCGTGGCCACGCACCCGCATGCCGACCACGTCGTGGGGCTCCCCGCGGTGCTCGCGAGGTTCCCCGTCGGCGTCCTGCTCGAACCCGGATGCCCCGAACCGGGACCGGATCAGGTCGAGCTCGACGACGCGGCGAGGGCCGAGGGGATTCGGGTGCTCCATCCAAGGTCGGGCCAGGTGCTCGAGGTCGGCGACGTGCGGCTTCGGATCCTCGCGCCGTCGTCGTGCTGGACGGGCACCGAGGCGGATGCCAACAACGACTCGCTCGTCATCCTGGCCTCGGTCGGGACCGACACGGTGCTGCTCACCGGCGACGCCGAGCAACCGGCGCAGGAGGCGCTGCTCGAGGCGGGGCTCGCGCCCGACGTCGACGTGCTGAAGGTCCCGCACCACGGGGGCGCGACATCGCTGGCCGAGTTCTTCGCGGCGGTGAGGCCGGAGATCGCGGTCGTGAGCGCCGGCCGCGACAACCCGTACGGCCACCCCTCGCCCGAGGCGCTCGGCTGGCTTCGGGCCACGGGGACCGCGATCGCCCGCACCGATCTCGCCGGCGAGGTCGTCGTGACCTTCGAGGGCGGCGTTCCCGTCGTAGCATCGGCGGCGTGACCCCCTCGAAGGCCGATCCGTCCGCGGTCCTGTTCTGGGGAGCGGACGAGTTCCTCCTGCGGGAAGCCGCGCTCGAGGTCCTCGGCGATCTGCGGTTCGTCGAGGTCGACGGCGCCGACTGGCAGGGCGGGGAGACCTCGGACCTGGCCACGCCGTCGCTGTTCGGCGAGCGCCGCGCCCTGCTCGTCTCGAACGCCAAGGGCCTGCCCGACGAGGCGATCCGCGAGCTGGCCCGGTACCTCGAGGCCCCCGATCCGGATGCCAGGCTCGTCCTGACCGCGACCGTGGGCGAGCGGGCCAAGGCGCCGGCCGCGCTCACCAAGCTCGTCGCGGGCACGGGGTCGGTGGTCGAGGTCAAGGTGCAGCGGCGCGAGCTGCCCGGCTGGCTCGCCCGGCGGGCGAAGGCCAAGGGCCTCGACCTCGCGCCCGACGGCGCCGCGGCGCTCGTCGAGACCCTCGGGGAGGACCCCGGCGCGCTCGAGCAGGCGCTCGAGCAGCTCGTGGCCGCCTTCCCCGGCGAGCGGGCGAACGCGCAGCTCGTCCGGCGGCAGTTCCGGGGGCTCGGCGAGCAGCACGTGTGGGACCTGTGCGACAAGGCGTTCGGCCGCGATCCGGCCGGGGCGATGCGCGCGCTCCAGACGCTGCTCCGCGGCGGCTCGGCGGGGCTGCCGATCCTCGGAGGGCTCACCGCCCGCATCCGCGACCTCATCCGGGTGTCGTCGCTGCCGGGAGGCCTGCCGCAGGCGGAGGCCGCCGCGCGGGCCGGCCTGCGATTCGACTGGCAGGTTCGGCGCTACCGCGAGCAGGCGGCGCGCTTCTCGACCGGCGAGCTCGTCACGCTGCACGAGCGGCTCGTCTGGGCCGACCGCGCGCTGAAGTCGGGCGCCTCCGACGACACGGTCCTCCCGCTCGTCGTCTCGGAGATCGTCGGCGAGCCGGCGCTCGCGAGCCGCTGACGACTATCCGAGCAGGAAGCTCATCGCCCGGGCCATCACGTCGTTGCGCTCCTGCTCGCTCGTGATCGCCTCGAACGCGAACCCGAAGTAGAGCGTTCGCGTGTCGGTCTTCGGCGGGGCGGTCGACACGATCGCCGCCTCGGAGAACCCGACGTCGCCCGTCTGCTCCCAGTCCCGCAGGTTCGGGGCGCTGCCCTCGGGGGCTCCGGCCACGATCCAGCCGTCCAGGCCCGACTCGAACCCCGCGTCGCCGACGGCGCCCGGCGCGTCGATGTCGTCGACGAAGACGCCGAGTCCCTGGGCCGACCAGTCGCTCGCATAGCTGATCGACAGCTCGACCTCACCTCCGGCCCAGTTCGATAGGTCGACGGTCCACTGCTCCCACCCGCTCGAGCGCCCGCTCGCCGCGTGCCACCCGGCCGCCGAGCAGGTGGCGCCCTGATAGCGCTCGAGCGTGGGATGCAGGGCGAACCACCCTGAGCGGCAGCTCTGGCCCGGGCGCTGATGCGTGTGCCCGTTGAGATCCGGCAACGTCACCCAGTCGTCCTGGCCGGGCGTGTGGGCCTCGACGAAGACGAAGTCCCACGCCGGCTCGGTGTCGCGAGAGATCCAGAACGAGAGCTCGCCGCCAGCGGCCGGGACGTCGAGCGTGTTCATCAACCGCTTGTACGTCACATCGGCCCGGCGCGAGTACGCGTAGCCGGAGCCCGTATGCGGCGAGAAGGCGCCCGCGAACTCGGTCGCCCAGGACGCCGCGCCGGTGCTCGCGAACTGCGGGTACGTCTCGGGCGGCAGGAGGCTGCTCGTCGTGAGCAGCGACTGGCTGGCGCCGCGCACCGGGTTCGGATGCATCGAGTCCGCGCTGTCGCCACCGTTCAGCGTCCAGCTCGTCCCGGCGAACGGCCCTCCGGAGCCCGTGATCGGGTACGGCTCGCCGCTCGGGTCGGTCCCGCCCTCGTCGATGAAGATCGACGCACCGAGCCAGTACTGGAAGAAGTCGTCGGACAGCGCGAGGCAGGACACGTAGTTGGCCGGCACCTGCCCGAGGCAGTACGGCGGCGTGCGCACCGGGTTGAACGCGAAGCCGGAGGCGTACTGCCACCCCGCGTGGACACCCGTGTACAGGACTCGGCCGCCCTCGTTGAGGTAGGAGCGCATCTCGAGCACCTCGGTGTTCGCGAGCGTCGAGGCGCCGGTCCCCGCCTCCTGACCGGGCTCTCGCGTCAGGTAGTCGTTGGCGGTGTACCAGATGACGGCCGGGTAGTGGGAGAGCACGCCGAGCGCGTCCGGCGCGGTGCGGTCCCGCGCGTCGACGTCGTACACGTCCCAGGTCACCCCCGCCGCGTCGAGCGCGTCCGTGTAGTAGTCGAGGTAGTTCGGACCGCTCCTCGAGGCGTACTCGGGCCAGTCGGCGGCTCCCGAGTAGTCCTCGGCCGCCAGGACGAGCACCTGCGCCGGCTGCTCCTGTGCCACCTCGAACGTGAACGCGTCGCTCGTCTGCCCGCCGCCGCTGAACCAGACCTCGACCGTGTCGCCAGGAGCGAAGCCGGTCACGTCGCCGCGGACGATGCGGTAGTAGACGTCGCCCTTCGCGCCGAACCGGTCGCCGCCGTCCCACTCGGTGGTGGGTGCGGTGTCCTCCGGGCTCCCGTTCACGCGCCAGTGGACCGTGACCGGGTCCTCCGCGCCGTCGCCGTCGATGTCGCGTTTGGCCAGGACCTCGACGGGCTGCGGGCTGCCGTAGGAGACGTCGAACGTGAAGTCGCTGAGCGGGTTGTGGGCCTTCTGCGGGTCGACGTCGGAGACGTCGAGGTAGAAGGGCTCGGTCGTGATGCCGACCGAGGACTCGGGGTCGTCGGGATCGTCCGCCGAGCGCGCCACGCTGAGGGCGAACGGGAGATTCCTGCGGAACTCGCGTCGCACCGCCTCCGGGTCGTCCGGATAGACGAACCCGCCGCCCTTGCTCCCGAGCTCGGGGGTCCACGCGAGCGTGCCGCGGCTGTGGGCGAAGTCCGTCGTCTCGCCGTTCGTGATGTACAGGTCGGCGCCGACGCCGGGGTTGAAGTGCGCGATCGCGGGCTGCCGGTCCGTCCCCTGGAGCGCCACGAAGATCGGATCGTCGGCCGAGGGCGTCTGGACCTGCCACCCGAACGAGGACAGCAGGAGCCGGCCGTACGAGTGGTAGTTCACCTGGAACCGGAACGGCACGCGGTCGAACAGGCCGATGAGCGCCTGGGTCTCGGGCTCGGAGGCGGGAGCGGGACCGCGATACGTGTCGTCGTCGAACGTGGAGGCCGACCCCTCGTCGTCGTAGTTCCAGTGGTCGGGGAAGTTTCGGTTCAGGTCGACGCCGTCGAGCCGCGTGATGAGCCCGTCCCCGTCGTTGTCCCGGAGGTTCTTCCGCCACAGGCGATCGACGTCGAACGTGTACTGGTAGCCGTCGGGGTTCGCGACCGGCACGAACCACAGCTCGGTCGAGGCGAGCAGATCGGCGACCTCCGGATCTCCGTTCCGGTATCGCTGCACGAGCTTCGTCATGAGGCGGCGGTTGACCTCGCCGCTGATCCACTCGCGCGCGTGCTGGAGGGACGAGTACAGGACCGCCGGCCGGGAGCCGTCGGCCTCGGTCGTGGCGTCGAGCGTGATCTTCAGCGCGACGATGTCCCGAGGGGTGGCCGCGCCACCGCTCGGGTCGGTGCCCAGCGTCTGTCCGATCACCTCCAGCTCGACGAGGTCGGCGTTCGCCGCGGCGAACTCCTGCATCCACGCGAGGAACCCGTCGGGCCCGTCGTAGGGCATCCAGACCTCGTAGCCCTGGGCACGCTGGCGCTGCGCCCGCTCGGTCGCCGTTCGCGTCGCCGCATCCCGCCACAGATGGAGCCGAACCCCCTGCTTGCGCAGACCCTGTACGTCCGCGTCGTACAGGACGAGGTCCAACCGCACCCGTCCGCCGGCGAGCGGCCGGCTCGAGGCGACGTCGTGGCCCTCGGCCTGGATGCGAGCCGCCGTCGGGGCGTCGACGACCGCCGTGTACATCTGGAGGCGATCGCGCGAGCCCGCCGATGCGGGTTCGGCTTCAGGGGACGGTGCGGCCGTCGCACCCGCCATCGAGGCGACGAGCACGAACGCCATGAGGCAGGCGATGGTCCAGGGTCGGTTCCGCATCTACTCCTCCCGCGATCTGCGCCCGGCGGGGCGGCGGAGGGCACGCTAACACCGGCGTTCGTGGAACCGCCCGGTCGGGGGTACGAGATCGGGAGGGCGCGGGGGTTGCGCGATCCGGGCGTTCTGAACGCCGGTGATCACGCGGTCGGAGATCGGCGGGTTCGGGTCCGGGGCGTTACTCGGCGGCGGCCGCGCGGTTGGCGGCCTTGGCGAGCCGGGACTTGTGCCGGGCCGCGGTGCGCTTGTGCAGGATGCCCTTCGAGGCGGCCTTGTCGTAGGCCCGCGAGGCCTCCCGCGCGCGCTCGGTCACGGCCTCCGCGTCGCCCGCAGCGGCGGCCGCGTGGACCTTCTTCGTCGAGGTCTTCAGCGAGGAGCGGACGGCCGTGTTGCGGGCGTGCCGCTTCTCGTTCTGACGGTTGCGCTTGATCTGGGACTTGATGTTCGCCACGCCAATCTCCGTTCGGATACCAATCGTGGCCGAGCACGGGCACGGCCGTGGGGCCTCGTCAGTGTACCTGTCCCTCCCCGGCGTGAACCCGGGGCGTCCATTCGTAGAGCGCATCCGGCGTCCGTTCCTCGTTCCGGCTGCCATCGGTCTCCTCGACGAGCCGGAGCCCGTGACGCTCGTAGAACCGCCTCGCCGGGCCGTTCTCCTGGAAGACCCAGAGCCGGAACCCGGACGGCATCCGCTCCTTGGCGCGCTCGAGCAGCGCGCTGCCGATGCCACGGCGCAGGAGGTCCGGGCGGACGTAGAGGTGCTCGACCTTGTCCCGGTGCATCGCGATGAAGCCGCCGATCTCGCCGTTCCTCACGGCGACGTGAACCTCCTGCTCGCGCAGGACGACGTCGGTGATGAAGTGGAACGTCTCCTCGTCCGTGTGGAGCCTCGGGAGGAACGTGAGGGTCGCGAAGGAGGCGATGAACAGTTGGGCGATCGAGTCGGCATCCTCGTCCCGTGCCGGCCGGACCCGCAGCCGATCGTCCACGACCCGCAGTATCGCCGGTCCAGGGGGCCGACCCCGAACGCGGGCGCCCGTACGATAGGCGGCGTCGTGACCGACCCGAGCCGGATCCGCAACTTCTGCATCATCGCGCACATCGACCACGGCAAGTCCACGCTGGCCGATCGGCTGCT
>DATBLA010000143.1:0-7130 GCA_036555645.1 Actinomycetota bacterium | reverse complement strand
AGGAGGGGTGATGGACATCAAGGGCCAACGGCTCCGGCTCCTCTACTCCGACGTGCTCGGCGTCGAGCGCGGTAAGTACCTGTTCGGCGAGGTCGCGGACGCGGGCCACGCCGCGTTCTGCATCGGCGTGTACCCCCTGACGACCGACCGAGAGATCCTCGACATCTCCAAGCAGCAGTTCGACATCGGGTTGCCCGATGTCGAGGCGCAGCTCGACCGGGACACGATCCGCCCCGGGTGGGAGGAGGGCACCGTCGTCGGGATCGCCGACATCCTCCAGGGTGAGGTCCCGATCGAGGTCGACCCGCGTCAGGTGCTACGGGCCGCGATCGAGCCCTGGAAGGCCATGGGGCTGGAGCCGATGATGGCGTTCGAGTCCGAGTTCTATCTGCTCGAGCGCGACGCCGACCGCGCCTGGCAGCCGGTGTCGCTTCCCTCCCACCGCGTCTACGGGACGGGCGCAGCCGTGGATCCCGACGGCACGGTCGACGACATGGTGAACGCGCTCCTGCGGTGCGGCTTCCCGGTCGAGGGGTGGAACAGCGAGTACGACGAGTCCGCCTACGAGGTGAACGTGAAGTACAAGGAAGCGATGGCCGCGGCAGACGAGTGCTTCCTGTTCCGGCTGCTCGTCAAGGAGATCGCGGCCAAGCACGACAAGCTCGCGACGTTCCTCGGCCGGCCGTTCAACGATCGGGGCGGCAGCGGGCTCCACATCAACTTCTCGTTCCGGCGCGAGGACGGCTCGAACGCGTTCCACGACCCGAACGCGCGAGAGGGCCTGGCGCCGATGGTGAAGGAGTGCATCGCCGGGCTCCTCGCCCACCACGAGGCGCTCGCGGCGATCGCCGCCCCGCACCCGAACGCCTACAAGCGGCTGCAGCCCGACATGCTGAACGGCTACTGGGCGAACTGGGGCTACGACGATCGCACCGTGTGCATCCGTGTGCCTCCGGCACGAGGCGAGGGAACCCGGCTCGAGCACCGGATGCCGGACGGGGCCGCGAACGCATACCTCGTCGCCGCCGCGATCCTGCACGCCGCGCGGTTCGGCGTGGAGCACCAGATGTCCCCGCCCGAGGCGCAGGTGCCGGGCGAGGCCCCGAACACCGATCGCCGCGTCCCGCCGACGCTCGACGCGGCCCTCGCCGCGCTCGAGGGCGATCCGGAGCTGTCGGCGGCGCTCGGCTCCTGGTTCCTGGAGACGTTCGTCAAGCTCAAGCGTGCCGAGTGGGATCGCTACGCGAAGGCGGTCGAGGACACGACGACGACCGAGGTGACCCCGTGGGAGCTCGAGTACTACCTCCCGTACTTCTGAGGCCGTGTCCCTCGACGGTCGTTCGGTGCCACACTGTCTGCCGGTGCGGATGAGGGGACCCCGATGAGCGTTCGGCTGGACGAGATCGACCTGTCGAGCCACGACGCGTTCGTCGACGAGCTCCCGCTGTGGGCCTTCAAGGAGCTCCGCGAGCGCGACCCGGTCCACTGGCAGCCCGAGCCATCGCCGAACCGCGGATTCTGGGCCGTCACGCGGTTCCGCGACATCGAGGAGATCCTGCGCGACACGAAGACCTTCTCGTCGGCGCATGGCGTCACGACCGAGGAGCAGACCGAGGAGGAGGTCGAGGCGCGCCGGTCGATGATCGACATGGACCCGCCGGAGCACTCGCGCCTTCGCCGACTCGTCAGCAAGCTCTTCACCAGGAGCGCGGTGGCCGAGTACGAGGGGTTCGTCCGGGAGCAGGCCCGCCTGGTGCTCGACCGGGGACTGCCCCAGGGCGAGTTCGACTTCGTCGAGGAGATCTCGCGCGAGCTCCCGATCCGGGTGCTGGCGCGCATCATGGGCGTTCCCGACGCCGACCTGCCGATGTGCGTCGAGCTCGGCGACGCGATGATCGCCCAGGCCGACCCCGAGTACTCGCGCGCGGTGATCGACAAGGAGGACACGAGCGAGTACCGGCTGCTCCCCTTCCGCAGCCCCGCCGCCGTCGAGCTCATGGACTACGGTCACCGGCTCGCCGAGGAGCGCCGGGCAGAGCCAAGGGACGACCTGATCACCAAGCTCGTGCAGTCCGAGGTCGAGGGCGAGCGGCTCACGAAGGCGCAGTTCGACAACTTCTTCTGCCTGCTGATCGTCGCCGGGAACGAGACGACGCGCCACGCGATCACCCACGGCATGCGAGCGCTCGTCGACCACCCCGACCAGTGGCAGCGTCTCCGGGACGATCCCGAGCTCATGCGGCCGGCGGCCGAGGAGATGCTCCGGTATGGGTCACCGACGATGCACTTTCGCCGGACGGCGATGCGCGACCTCGAGCTTCGGGACGCGCAGGTCCGCGAGGGCGACAAGGTCGTCGTGTGGTTCGTGTCCGGCAACTACGACGAGGAGATCTTCGAGGGCCCCGAGCGGTTCGACGTCGGCCGCGACCCGAACCCGCACATGGCGTTCGGCAGCGGCGGCCCGCACGTGTGCATCGGCGCCCACCTGGCGCGCCTGGAGGTCCGCGTGATGTTCGAGGAGCTGATCCCGCGCGTGGCCGACCTCGAGATCACCGGCCCCGTCGAACGGCTCCGCTCGAACTTCATCAACGGGATCAAGCACATGCCCGTTCGGGTCGCGCTCACCGGCTCGGGCTGACCGTCCCGATCAGCGGGCGAGCCGGCCGTCCTCGAGGGCGCGCAGCAGCTCCGCGTGGTCGCGCGCGTTCTGGTCGGCATAGGCTGTCGCGAACTCCGTCAGCGCCCGGTCGAAGGCGTCGCTCGCTCCGAGGTAGGCCGCGATCGTTGCGCGATCGCCGGACCGGGCGTGCGCTCGCGCGAGGGTCCACCCGCACATCTCGGCGTGGAGGGACAGCCCCGCGGCCGACATGTTCGTGACCTCGGCCGAGCCCTTCCAATCGCGCAGCTGCCGCACGTAGTGGTCGCGCGTGGACCCGTCGTCGTCCCGGTGGCGGACCCAGCCGAGGAACACGTCGCTCGCCGCCTGCATGAGGCGCTGCCCCACGACGACGCGCTCCCCGTGGTTGCCGAACGCGCTCTTCGGAAGGAACTCCTCCAACACGGAGGCGCGGGCCTCCTTGACCTGGAGGAAGAGCGGCGATCCGGTCTGCCGGTCGAGCAGCAGCACGATCCAGCACCGCGTTCCGACGCTGCCCACCCCGACCACCTTGTGCGCGGCGTCGGCGATGCGGTACCGCTCGAGCAGATGGCGCCGATCCCACGGAAGGGTCTTGCGGTAGGCCGCCGCCATCGAGGCGAGGACCTCCCGGATCCTGTCGGGCTCGATTCCCCCGGTCCGGTCCAGCGGAACGATGAGCGGAGGATCGAAGACGATCCGGTGCTCGCCGTCCACGATCCGGGTCAGCCGGTCGAAGGCCTGCATCGAGTCGTGGGCCCGTGCCTTCTCGATCGCCTTCCAGACCGCCGGCGTTCGCACCCGGTCGAGCGACCGCAGGTACGGCTTGCGGAGCCGTTCGACGTCGAGATGGCTGTACCAGACGTCGAGGCTCGACATCCCGGCGAAGGCCGCCATGGCCTCGCGATAGGAACGCACGGCCGACGCGACGGCATCCCGCCGTCGCGGCGCCCGGAACTCGAGGTCGCGCCCCGCGATCTCCAGGCTCGCCACCAGTCGCTTCATGTCCCACTCGAACGGACCGGGCAACGTCTCGTCGAAGTCGTTGAGGTCGAAGTTGAGGTGGCGCTCCGGGGTTCCGAACACGCCGAAGTTCGACAGGTGGGCGTCGCCGCACAGCTGGACCTGGATCCCGGTCGAGGGCCCACGGGCCAGATCCCACGCCATCGGGAGCGCGGCGCCCCGGAAGTACGTGAACGGCGAGATCGCCATCCGCTGGTGCCGGAGGGGCACGAGCAACGGCTCGCGCTCGGCGGCCTGCCGCTGGAGCAGGGCGATCGGGTCGCGGTTCGGATCGGGGATGAACGCGGCGTGCCCCGACCTCGGGGACGACCGGCGTGCGGCTTTGCCGAGGCTCACGGAGTCCTGCGGCCGGGTCACGTCCTGCAGCGGCCGGCCGAACCGGTCGGGATCCGATCGCCCTCCACGCCCCAAGCGTAGTGGGCCGGTTCCAGTTCGCCGCTCTACGTGGTCGGCGCCTGGGCCGCGAGCTCGCCCGCGATCGAGCCCGAAGGCGGCGTGTCCCGCATCCAGCTCTTCTTCCGTCGCCAGATCACGTAGGTCACCGCGCCGATGGGGATCTGGATCCCGTACGTGAGGACGCGAAACAGGAGCACCGCGGCGACGATCGCCGCTTCCTCGGTCGTGGCGAACGCGGTCAGCCCGCCGATGTAGCCGAGATCGATCACGCCGACCCCGCCGGGGGTGATCGGCACCGAGGACAGCAGCCGGCTGAAGGCGTAGACGGCGAACACCTGCACCGCCGGGACCTCCTGCTCGGACACGCCCATGTGTCGCAGGGACAGCAGCAGGACGAAGAACAGGGCCAGCTGACTGAGCAACGTGGTCCACGTGAGCCTGAACCAGCGACGGCGGACCAGGATGATCGTCTCCCGGCGGAACTTGGCGGCCCGATCGCCCATCCCGGTGATGGGCCCCCGGTGGAACGGCCTCAGCACCGCGCTGATCATCCGACCGAGGAACTCCCCGACGCGCCGCGCCATGCGCTCGCTCTTGAACACGAGGGCGAGGAGCACGATCGCCACCACGAGCACCGCGATCCCGAGCGCCGCCGCGCCGACGAGCGCCGGATACGTGTCCCCGGTGAGGACGAGGAGCGCGAGGGCCAGGACCGGGAGCGCGAGCTTCGTGAAGATGTTCCAGATGCCCGTGACGCCGACGAACAGCGTCGCCTCACCCGCCGTGAACCCCCAGGAGCCGAGGATGGCGTAGGTGACGCCGATGGCGATCGCGCCGCCCGCCGGGAGCGTGTTCGCCACGGTGGTGCCGGTCTGCGTGACGACCGCCGACTGAGACAGCCGAAGGCCGGGCAGCGCCGCCTGGTTCGCGAGCCAGTACGTGAACAGGTTGAAGAGCATCGCGGCGACGAGCGTCCAGAGCTCGACGGGGGTCAGGACCTTCATCGCCTCCCACACGGCCCCGTAGTCGGCGAACTTCGGGATGGCGAACACGAAGATGGCGACGACGACCACCAGGCCGAAGACGAACGCCACGATCTGCTTGGCCCCGACCTTCGACCGGGCAGCCTCGACGGGATCCGAGGGTGTCGTCACGGCGCTCTCGAGCGACTCGCTCATCAGTCGAGGAAGGTGAGGATGTCGTTGATGACCCAGATCGCGACGGCCAGGAGGCCGAGGAGCGTGACCGCGATGAGCGCGATGCGGCGCCAGCTCCAGCGTTGGATCGAGATCGCGTGGTGGGGCGGCGCCAGCTCCTTGAAGCGAGCCGCGAGCGGGCGGTCGTCCTGCTTCAGGTGGCGCTGGAGCTCGGTCGGGATCGCCATGCCACGCGCCGATGCGAACGCCTCGCCGATCTCGTCCGGCGTGAAGGACCCGAGCGCCCGCTCGTACACGCGGTCCGGGTCCGACTTGAGCGCGAGCACGAGCATCATGTTCGCGAGATCGACCGCCTCTCGCCACGGAGACGGACGGATCTCCAACCCGGACACGTCGATGACCTGTAACTCGCCCTCGACCACGAGCAGGTTGGCCGGCTTGATGTCGCGATGCGCGAGCCCCGAGTCCCACAGGCGACGCACGAGCGCGAGCCCTCCGTCGATGACCTCGTCGTTCACCTCGGCGTGGCCGAGGGTCTCCGCGCCTTCGAAGAACTGGGTGACAAGCATGTACTCGCGATTCGGGGTCAGCTCCACGATGCCGTACGAGTGCGCGACCGTGAACCCCATGTCGTCGAGGAGACGGAGCGCGTAGTCCTCGTACGCGATCAACCGCCGGACCGAGGAGAACGACGTCTCGTCCTCCAGGCGTCCGTACAGGATCGTCCGCCCGATCCGATACCACCGGTCGGCCCGGACGTGACTCGTGGCCAGGAGCTTGCCGAACAGCCTCGTGCCGTCGGAGGTGGTCATCAGCAGCGGCGTCGATCCTCCCGACCCCTCGTCGCCGAAGGGCTTCAGGCTCGTGACCTCGATGCCGAGCTGGTCCCGCATCGCGCGGACGATGGCCTCCGACCGCGCCCCCTCGAGCTCGAGGTGCGCCGCGTTCCCGCCCCGCCGGTACGAGACCGGGAAGATCTCGTCCGGTGCGAGCCAACCGAGCAGCGTCGCGGCGAGGCAGAACCCGAGCCCGAGCGAGTACAGGCCGGCGATCGGATACGTGGTGCCCAGGTAGGCCCTGGACAGGACCACGAGGAGCCCCAGCCCGAGCGCCGCGTAGCCGGCTCGCAGCCGGGCGGCGCCGGCCGGCGCGAGGGTCACGACCATCGCCCAGAGCGTGATCGAGAACGAGGCCACCCCGTAGGCGGGGAAGTGATAGATCCCGCCGCCCGGCGCGACGAGGACCTCGACGTCGGGGACCGGCAGGTCCACCGAGAGCTGGGAGACGATCACGTCCATGAGGAAGAAGCCGACGACGGCGACCGCGAGGTGCCGCCACCGCTTGTAGACGACGAGGACGACGACCAGGACCAGTCGCAGGATGAGGATCGCGGACGGGGTCGCCAGCCGCGAGAACGCCCTGGCGATCGACGTGAGCGTGTCGGTTCGGTGATCGGCGAGCCACCGGAGCGCGCCGGCGTCGGGAGGCGACGAGCCGTACCACCATGCGAGCAGGGCCCCGAGGACGACCGTGCCGATCAGCATGGCGACGTACTTCGGCCACCATGCGGGCTTCGGCAGCGGCGGGGGCTCGCCCGAGGGTCGCCGATGCAGACGGCGGGCCTCGCGGGTGATCCGCGTGCTCACGTTCGCCGGCTCCGGTTCGGCGACGCCGGCCGGCGTTTGTTCAACGTCCATGGTTCCTCGACGAGAACGACATCGGCGCTCAGGATAGAGCAGCCTCGGCCGCGGTCGAACGAGGGCGATCCGGCCCCCGGGTTCGACGGCTAGGCGAAGCCCTCGCCGGTCGTGAAGAAGCGGAGCGCCGCTCGCGTCTTCGTCTGCTGATCGCCCTCGGTGTCGAAGCCGTGCGCCTCGAGGAACGCCATGAAGGACTCGCTCCCCTCGCGTGACCGTTCG
>DATBLA010000142.1:0-8976 GCA_036555645.1 Actinomycetota bacterium | reverse complement strand
CCCGGAGTCGGTCCTCACCCCGGACGGGCCGGCGATCCTTCGGAACTTCCTCGCGCTCGCCCGCCGAACCGCGCCGAGCCGTCGGCGGCGACGGGGTGACGGTTCTCGGGTGGGTCGGCCCCCGGCGCGAACGCGCCGGGGGCCGGGCCTCACCTAGCAGGATTGCGCGGCACCGCTCCCCGGTCCCTGGTCGCAGTCGTCGTTGCCGGGACCGCCGAACAGGTCGTCGTTCCCCTTCCCACCCAGGAGATCGTCCGAGCCGGCACCGCCGAACAGGCCGTCGGCCTTGCCGAGCCCGCTCACGAGGTCGTTCCCCCGACCGCCGTCGATGACGTTGGTCTTGTTGTCGCCGAGCAGCCGGTCGTTGCCCGCCGACCCGATGAACCCCTCGATCGCGCTGAGCTCGTCCGTGCCCTCACCCCGGGAGATGCCGGCGTCGAGATCCGCGCGGATGCGGTTCGTCGCGAAGTCGAACCGCCCGAAGTCGAACCCGCCCTTGCCGTCGATGACGTCGTCGCCGCCAAGGCCGGCGAAGTCGTTGTCGCCTGAGCTGCCGGTCAGGACGTCGTCGAACGGCGAGCCGACCGCTCCCTCGATCGACTCGAGCGTCGCGCTCGCCGGCCCGGCCGCCGCGACGCCGGCGGTCAGGTCGATCGTCCCGCCGCTCGCGGCGTCTTCGAGCGAGATGAAGTCGAAGCCCGGACCACCGTTGACGACGTCGGTGCCACCGCCGCCGAGCAGGATCGTGTCGCCGCCACCCTCGCCGCAGATGACGTCGTCGCCCGGCGTCCCCTGAAGGAGCTCGGCGGCCCCGGTGCCGAGGATCGTGCACTCGTCCGGCGGCGGAGGCGGCGGGAGACCGGCCAGCGTCGAGATCGCCGCGGGCAGGTTGAGGCGGTGGAAGCTCGTGCCGACGAGCGAGTCGAAGATGAGCGGACCGCTCGTGTGGATCGCCGTCTCGACCATCGAGGGCGTGGCGGTGGGAAGTGACTCCATGAGCACCGCCACCCCTCCCGCGACGTGGGGCGTGGCCTGTGAGGTCCCGGCCTGCGTGATGTTCGCCGCCGTGATGAGCGCGCCCGGCGCCAGCGCCGTGAGGAACGACGCGGCCTGGGAGAAGCAGGTGATCTGATCGGTCTGCGTCGTCGCGTCCTCACAGTCCGAGTACGAGATCCCACCGACGTCGGCGTCGTAGACGGCGCCGACGCTGAACGCGCCGGGCGTGCAGGCGGGGTTCGCCACGCCGGCGAACTGGCCCGCGGCGTTGTTGCCGGCCGCGACGACCGGCGCGATGCCCGCGGCGAGCGCCGTCGCGAACGCCGGCGCGAACGGGTTGTTCCCGCCGCCGCACTGGTTCGTGTGGAAGCTCACGTCGCCCAGGCTCAGGTTCATGGCGACGATGTTGAAGGTCGACTGGTTCGCGATCGTGAAGTCGATCGCATCGAGGATGTCCCCGTTCGACGCTCCGCCACCGTCGAACACGTCGAGGCCGAGGAGGTCGGCGTCGGGGGCGACGCCGGCCACGATGCCCGCGACGTTCGTCCCGTGCCGTCCCTGGCCCGGATCGTCGAGGAGGCCGTCGTCGGGCGCGAAGTCCTGGGCGATGATGACGCGACAGCCCGGGGCGCCGGGCGTCGGGCAGGTGCCGAAGGCCGCGCGCGTGAAGTCCAGGCCGGTGTCGAGCACCGCCACGGCCGTGCCGTCGCCGGTGAACCCGGACGCCGCCGCCGCGGGCTGCCCGATGAGGGCAAGGCTCTCGGTGAGGCTCGCCCGAAGCGTCCGGTTGGCGGCGATCCCGGCGACCGAGGGATCGGCGGCCGCCCGGTCGAGCTGGTCCTGCGATCGGAACACGACGTGGAGGATCGGGAGCGTCCGGTAGTCGCGGAGCACGCGGATGCCGGGGAACCGCGCGCTGAGGTCGTCCTTGAGCGAGCCGTAGGCCGGGACGACCGCGCGAAGGAGCGCCCTCGAGCCTCCGCTCGTGGTCGCCTCAGCGGTCTGCAGCGCGGCATCGCCGTTGAGGATCAGGAGGGCCTCGACCGAACCCTCCTTCGCAATCGCCGTCGTCAGGCGGCGGTCGACCTTCGCCGGTCGCACCGACCGGATCTTCGTGACCTCGCGTGTCGAGCCATTTGCGGGCGAACGCGCGCCCGGATCCGCCGCGGCGGGCACGGCGAAGGCGACGGCCACGAGCATCGCGGCGGGCACGGCGAGGAGCCGGCGGAGCGTTCGAACGGACATGTGTCGATTCCCCCTTGGTTCTCGGCTTGGTTCTCGGCTTGGTTCTCGGCTTGGTTCACGGGCGTGGAGCAGAGGCATATTGGCGGCAGGGATACGGTTGCGCAAGGCTCCGAAGCCTACCGTCTCCCCTCCAATTCCTCGGGACCACGAAGCAACGAGCCGGGGTCCGCTGGGACCCCGGCTCGTCGGTCCGCCGCTGGGTGGTTCAGGCTCCGTAGGGCCGGGGCCGGAAGTCGCCGCCCGGCATGGGGATGAATCCGGCCGGTGCGTCGCCGATCGGGGCGACGGCCGGCACGACGACCTCGGCAACGGGGATCTCGGAGAACGGCCTGGGCTGCAGTCCGGCCTTCACGAGTCCCTCCACCTGCGCCGGCGGCTCGAGCGTGACGGCCTCGGTGGCGGGGTTCGGACGAGCCGGCGCCGCGGGCCCGCCTCCCGTGGTCAGCGCCGCGACCGCGATCGTCGCGGCGACCGCGCAGATCGCGACGATCACGAACACGGTCCCGCGCGGGCTCTTCCCGGTTCCGAGGGACTCGATCCTGGTGGCCATTCCGCCTCGCCTCCTCCATCTCGAACGATTGATGGAAGGCTAGGGTCGAGCCGCGGCGACCTCCGTGCCCGGCGCTACGGAGCGGGAGTGACGTCCGGCACGCTGTCCGGATGGCCGTCCGTCGATGCGGAGGACGCCTCGCGCTCGCCGGCGATCCGGCGAGCCTCCTCGATGAGGCGCTCGACGAATCGGTCCTCCGGGATCTTGTCGACGACCTCGCCCTGCACGACGAGGAAGCCCTGCCCCTTGCCCGCGGCGATCCCGAGGTCGGCCTCGCGAGCCTCGCCGGGGCCGTTCACGACGCACCCCATGACGGCCACCCGGATCGGGACCGTGAGGCCCTCGCGCTCGATGGCCTCGTTCACCTGCTTCGTGAGCCCGAGGACGTCGACCTCCGCGCGGCCGCAGGAGGGACAAGCGACGAGGTCCAGCCCCCGCTTGCGGAGCCCGAGCGACTGGAGGATCCACGTCCCGACCTTCACCTCCTCGACGGGGTCGTCGGTGAGCGAGACGCGGATCGTGTCCCCGATCCCCTCGGCGAGCAGCGCCCCGATCCCGACGGCGCTCTTCACCGCGCCCGAGGGCAGCGGACCGGCCTCGGTCACGCCCAGATGCAGCGGGTAGTCGCACGCGTCGGCGAGCAACCGGTACGCCTGGATCATGACGCTCGGGTTCGAGTGCTTCACCGAGATCTTGATGTCGGTGAAGTCCTCGTCCTCGAGGATCCGCGCCTCGTCCATCGCGCTCTCGACGAGCGCCTCCGGCGTCGGGGCCCCGTGCCGCGCGAGGATGTCCTTCTCGAGCGAGCCGGCGTTCACGCCGATCCGGATCGGCACGCCGCGGGCCTTGGCCTCGCGCGCGATGAGGCGGACCTTGTCCTGGTACTTGATGTTGCCGGGGTTGATCCGCAGGCCCTGGATCCCCGCCTCCAGCGCGGCGATCGCGTACTTCCACTGGAAGTGGATGTCGGCCACGACCGGCACGGTCGACTTCGCGGCGATCGCCCGCAGCGCCGTCGCGTCCTCCCAGTGCGGGACCGCCACCCGCACGATGTCCACGCCGGCCGCGACGAGCGAGGCGATCTGCTGGAGCGTCGCGTCGATGTCCGCCGTCTTCGTCGTCGTCATCGACTGCACGCGCACCGGCGCGTCCCCGCCGATCGTGACGTCGCCGACGCGGACCTGCCGGGTCTTCCTGCGCTGCGCGAGCACGCGGTCAGCCTCCCAGGGACTACTCGCCGAACACGTGGAAGACGACCTGGCGCGCCTTCGGCTCGTCCATCTCGAACAGGATGAGCCGCTGCCAGCGACCGAACATCGGTCCCCCGCTCGCGACCGGGATCGCGTGCGAGGAGGCCGAGAGCAGCATCGCCTTCACGTGCGAGGGGCCGTTGCGGCGCTCGTGCGATTCCTCGAGGTTCTGCGTTCGCCGCGCCAGGTCGTCGTGGGCGTAGTAGCCGTCGTCCGGGACGAGGGACACGAGCCGGCCGCGGAAGTCCTCGAGCGCGCCGTCCTCCCACTCGTTCACGATCAGCGCACACGTCGTGTGCGCGCAGAAGGCGACGGCCACGCCGTCGGTGACGCCGGAGTCCTTGATCGCGCGCTCGAGCTCCTCGGTGAGATCGAGGTAGGCGTATCGGGCCGAGGCCGTGACCTCGATCGTGCTGGTGGCGGACTTCACTCGTCCCTCCTTGTCTCGGCCGCCGGCGCGACCGGCAGCTCGAAGGTGAACCGGCTTCCCCGACCCGGCTCGCTCTCCGCCCAGATCCGGCCGCCGTGAGCCTCGACGACCGAGCGCGCGATCGCGAGCCCGATCCCCGTTCCCCCATCGTCTCGGGAGCGGGACTGGTCCACACGATAGAAGCGTTCGAACACGCGTGAGAGGTGCTCGGCCGGGATGCCCGGCCCGGTGTCGGCGACGACGACGTCGACGGCTCCGTTGTGCCGGGACGCGCGGACGGTGATCCGACCCCCTGACGGCGTGAACCGGACGGCGTTGTCGAGCAGGTTGAACAGCACCTGGTGCATCCGCTCCTCGTCCGCGAACACCGGAGGCAGATCCTCGGGGACGTCCTGCGCGAGCTCGAGGTCGGCCCGGGCCCGCGTGACCTCGATCTCCGACACGACCCTCGAGACGAGCGGACGAAGGCGCACCTGCTCGCGCTGCAACGGGAGGTCGCCCGACTCCAGGCGCGAGAGCTCGAGCAGCTGGTCGACGAGCCGGCCCAGACGCTCGGACTGGGCGAGCATCACGTGCAGCGTCTCCGGGTTCGGCTGCTCGACACCGTCGAGCAGGTTCTCCAGGTGTGCGCGGAGCGCGGAGATCGGCGTCTTCAGCTCGTGGGAGACGTTGGCGACCAGGTCACGCCGCAGGCGCTCGAGGCTCTCCAGCTCGGCGCTCATGCGGTTGAACGCGATCGCGAGCTGGCCCACCTCGTCGCGCGAGTCCGTCACGATCGGCTCCGACGACTGCCCGCGCTCCATCGCGCTCGCCGCCTTGGCCATGTCCCGCAGCGGTTGCGTCATCCCCCGCGCGAACCACCGGGCCACGAACAGGGCGATCGCGGCGGCGACGGCGCCGGCCACGAGCAGCTGCCACCAGAACTCGAACAGGAACCGGCCCGAGGCGAGCCAGAACCCCGGCGCCTCTCGGACCGCGTAGAACATCCCCGGCACGTCGCCGACGCGCGCCGGCACCGCCGCGAACTCGATCCCGCCGGCAACGCCGACGTGGACGCCGCCCTCGAACCTGGGGGGCTCGGCGAGGGGTGGGCCCACCCAGACGAGCACGTCCCCCTGGATCGACAGGTACGAGACGTCGTCGGCAGCGACGACGGTCTCGCTCCGGCTCTGCTCCTGCGCCAGACGGAGCAGCTCCACGAGGTCCGCGTCACGGAACGAGTTGCGAAGCGCCAGGGCGAGGAGGAAGTACACGAGGGCGACCGTGAGCCCGACCGCGAACACGATCACCGACCCGAGCTTGGCTCGGATCGTCGGCAGCCGCTGCAGGAGCGTCATCGAGCCTCGTCGTCGTCCCGGAACGCATAGCCGACCCCGTGGATCGTGCGGACGAAGCGAGGCTCGCTCCCGTCCTCGCCCACCTTGCGCCGAATCCGGGCGACGTGGGAGTCGACGACGCGCCCTCCCGCGTGGTCGCGATACCCCCAGACCCTGTCCATGAGCTGCTCGCGCGAGAACACGACGCCCGGCTCCCGGGCGAGCGCGAGCAGGATGTCGAACTCGAGGGGCGTGAGGGGCACGTCCCGGCCGTCCACGACGACCCGGCGCCGCGAGGGGTCGATCGACATCGCGCCGTGCACGATCGGGGCGCTCGTCGAGCTCGCCCCGATCCGCTCGACCCGTCGCAGGATCGCCTTCACGCGCACGACGAGCTCTCGCAGGCTGAAGGGCTTGGTCAGGTAGTCGTCCGCACCGACCGCGAACCCGGCGACCTTGTCGGTCTCCTCGGTGCGCGCGGTGAGCATGAGGACGGGGATCCAGCGATCGCGCTGGAGGCGCGCGCAGACCTCGAGGCCGTCCATCCCGGGCAGCATGAGGTCGAGCACGACGAGGTCCGGTCGTTCGGCGCTGGCGATCTCGAGCGCCTGGGGTCCGTCGCCGGCGACGAGGACCCGGAAGCCCTCGCTCGACAGACGGGCCCGAACGGCTTCGGCGATCGCGTCCTCGTCGTCGACGACGAGGACCGTCTGTTCGGTCACGGCGCTCATCGTAGCCGCAGGCAGTTGACGCCTTTCCGACGCGATGTTGAGAAATCGTGGCGAGGCGAGCGCCCGCAGCGCCTGCTACAGCGGCTTCATGACGTCGACGTAGACGACGGCGACGGTGAACACGATGAGGAACGCGGCGACCGCCGCCGAGATCGGGACGACCTTGCGCATGTCGACGGGTCGGCCCCGCACCTTCTCGATGACGAGGACGGCCAGGTGGCCACCGTCGAACGGAGGGAGCGGCAGCAGGTTGAGGAAGCCGACGAACACGTTCACGAGACCGAACAGGAACAGGATGTCCCCGAAATTGCCCTCGGAGGCGATCGTTCCCGCGACCCGGCCCACGCCGACCACGCTCGCCGCGTCGCCCGGCTGGCGTGGCTCGTCGGTGAACACGAGATCGACGAGGCGACCGAGTCCCGCGGGACCGAAGATCCGGCCGACGCCGCCGACCGTAGCGACGAGCTGGTCCGCGACGAGATCGGCCCCGCCGGTGATCGCGCCGACGATCGAGGCGGTATCCCGACGGCCCTCACCGAGCTCGACGCCGAGCCTGGCGATCTCCTCCCCGTCGACCGTCGATCGCACCGGGACCACGACCATCGACAGGCGCTCGCCGTCGCGATCGACGACGACGGTGACGGGGTCGCCGACGTGTTGCTGCGTGTAGGTGACGAGCGCGGCCTTCGTCGGGTCCTGGAGGTCGTCGATCCCGACGAGCCGGTCGCCGGGACGGATCCCGGCCGCGAACGCCGGCCCCGACTGCCCGTCTTCCAGCGTCTGCGGGACCAGGACGAGCAGCGGGCTTCGCTCCGTCGGCTGCCCGACGAGCCCGAGCCAGGCCGCGAAGAAGATGAACGCGAGCACGAAGTGCGTCGCCGGACCCGCCAGGATGACGAGCGCCCGCTGCCAGATCGGCTTCGCGCCGAACGTGCGCGGGAGGTCCTCGGGGGACACAGTCTCGTACGGGTTCATGCCGGCGATCTTCACGTAGCCACCGGCGGGGATCCATTTGACGCCGACCTCGGTCTCGCCGCGGTGCGTCGACCAGACCTTCGGTCCGAACCCGACGAAGAACTCCGTCACCTTGATCCCGAACGCGCGCGCGACGCCGAAGTGGGCGGCCTCGTGGATGACGATCACGAGGATGAGGACGATGACGAAGGTGCCGATGCCCAGACCGGCCATGGCCGCCTACCGAGCCTCGACGATCTCGGCGGCCCGTCGGCGAGCCCACGCATCGGCTCGTTCGAGGTTCACCACCGAGACCACCGACGAGGGCGCCTCGTGCTCGTCGACGACCGTCGTGACGACCTCGACGATGCGGGTGAGCGGGATCTTGCCCTCGAGGAACGCCATGACGGCGACCTCGTTGGCCGCGCTCATGACGGCGGGGAACGTGAGCGCGAGCTCGCCGACCCGGTACGCGAGATCGATCGCCGGGAAGGCTTCCCGGTCCACGGGCTCGAACGTGAGCTGCCGGTCGGCGAGCGGCACCGAACCGACCCCGCTCGGAAGGCGTTCGGGCCAGGCGAGCGCGAGCTGGATCGGGAGCTTCATGTCGGGCACGGCGAACTGGGCCGTGATCGACCCGTCGCGGAACTCCGCGAGCGCGTGCACGACGCCCTCGGGGTGGATGAGCACGTGGATCTGCGAGTACTCCAGGCCGAACAGGTACCGTGCCTCGATCACCTCGAGGCCCTTGTTCATGAGCGTTGCCGAGTCGATCGTGATCTTCGGGCCCATCTGCCACACGGGGTGGGCGAGCGCCTCCTTCACGGAGGCCTTCGCCAGCTCGCCGTGGGTCCACCCGCGGAAGGGCCCGCCCGAACCGGTGAGGATGACCCGCTTCAGATCCTCCCGGCGCTCTCCACGCAGGCACTGCGCGAGGGCCGCGTGCTCGGAGTCCACCGGGATGAGCCGTTCGGGCTCACCCTTGATGAGGTCCAGGACCAGCTCGCCGCCCACGACGAGGCTCTCCTTGTTCGCGAGCGCGAGCGTCTTGCCCGCCTGGAGTGTGGCGAGGGTGGGTCCAAGACCCGAGGATCCGACGAGCGCGTTCAGCACCATGTCGGCCTCGACGTCGCGTGCCATCGTCTCGGCCGCCTGCGGACCCACGAGGAGCTCGATGCCGGGGATGCCCGAGATCTTCTCCCGCAGTCCGGCGGCTGCGTCCTCGTCGGCGATCGCGACGTGCTGCGGCAGGAACTCGCGAACCTGGCCGACGAGCAGCTCCTGGTTCGTGCCCGCGGACAGGCCGACCACCTTGAACCGGTCGGGGTTGTGGCGCACGACGTCGAGCGCCTGCGTCCCCACCGACCCCGTGGAACCGAGGATCACGAGTGAGCGCATCTGTCACAGAGAGTACCCCGCCAGGCACGAAAACTCGGGGAGGACGATCTCGGTGAGGTCCTACGCTCGCGCCAGCTTCGCCGAGACGAGGAGCAGCACCACGAGG
>DATBLA010000141.1:0-45981 GCA_036555645.1 Actinomycetota bacterium | reverse complement strand
TCGGCCTGCAGCGTGGAGAGGAGCTGCTCCCGCTCCTGGGCGTGATCCAGCGATTCTTCGACACCGAGGTCGTGCCGCTCGGGGTCCACCCCGGGGTCGTGCCCACCTCGGTCGACCAGCGAGCCGAGAACCGGGAGCTCGCGATGCGCCGCTACTTCTCGGGCGAGCTTCACCGGTTCCGGGTCAAGCCGACCGTGTTCATGCCCGCCCTGCCGGCGCTGTTCGACCCGGCGAACCTGCACCGGCTCCTCGTCGGCCTGTCGGACGGCGCCGGCGCCACCACCGGTGTCGGCTACCTGGAGCACGCGCAGGACGAGGGGGTCCTGCGGCTGATCTCGCCCGTGGCAGATGGGCCGAAGGCGCTTAGACTGGGGTCCGTTCGTCTCGAGGAGTCCTACCGTGCCAAACGGGTGGACCTTCGGAATCTGTTCGGCTCGGAATAGGAGACCGCCGCGTGCCCTCGCTCGTGAAGAAGCGCCGCAAGAAGATGCGGAAGAAGAAGCACAAGAAGCTGCTGAAGAAGACCCGCTGGCAGCGGCGGCAGCAGGGTCGCTAGGCACCGTCGTGCGAGGGACCGCCCCCATCAGGGTCGGTCTGCTCGGCGCGGTGGTGGCCTGGGCTCTCCTCCTCGCGAGCTGTGCCGACGGCCAGGACACCACCGCCGACGTCGGTGACTCGCAGGCGGTCACGTTCGAGTCCGCCGACGGCGTCCCGCTCGAGGGCCGGCTGTTCGGGGACGGCAGGACGGCCGTCGTCCTCGCGCACATGCTCCCCGCCGACCAGTCGTCCTGGTTCTCGTTCGCCGAGCGCCTCGCCGACCAGGGATACCTCGTGCTCACGTTCAACTTCCGCGGGTACTGTCCCGGAGGCGACGCCGGTTGCTCACAGGGCGAGCGCGACGTCTCCGCGATCTGGCAGGACGAGCTGGGCGCGATCGATCTCGTCCGGTCGCGCGGCGCGGATCGTGTCGCGCTCGTCGGGGCGAGCATGGGCGGGACCGCCTCGCTCGTCGCGGGCGCCGATCCCGCCCTCGGGATCGATGCGATCGTGACGCTGTCGGCGCCGATGTCGATCGACGGGCTCGTCGCCGATCCGGCCGTGCTCCAGCGCGGCGGGGCGGCGAAGCTGTTCGTCGCCGGGGTGGGCGATGCCACGGCCGCGGTGGCGGCCGAGGATCTGTACGACGCCTCCCCGCCCCCCAAGCGGGTCGAGATCGTCCCGGCCGACGATCACGGCACGGATCTGCTCACGGGCTCGCAGGGCGAGGTGGTTCAGCGGCTCATCGAGACGTATCTGGCGCAGTTCGTCCCCGCGTGAGCCGCTACGTCGGGCCCGGCAGGCTCGGCAGCGGCGTCCCGGGGACGGGTCCCGGGAACGGCTCCCGGTCGCCGGTCGCGAGCACGAGCTGATAGATCGCCGCGCCGGCCAGCAGGACCACGAGCACGATGAGCGTGATGAGGGTGAACCGGCGCACCGTCGCAGGCTAGCAACGCCGGCGGCGGGCGGTGACCCGCCGCCGGCGTCGCGAGCGACTATCGAACGATCTGAACGGTCACGGAGGCGCGACCCTTGACCTCGACGTCCTGCGCCTGCAGGACCGAGCGGCCGAATCCCCGGGCGATGAGGTCGTTCGCGTGGTCTCCTCCGTTCAGCGCGTCCAGGAGGTCGTCGAAGGACCGCGGGCGCTGGAACCGGTCGGGACGCCCGCCGCCTCCCTTGAGGGAGATGTGCTGCCGGCCTCCGGCACCCGCCGGGAGCCTGAACGTCATCGTCGCCACCGAGGTGGATCCGTCCTCGGTCGGGTTCAGCGTCACCTCGATCGTGATCCGGTCGCCCGGCCTGGCGCGGAGCACGGAGCGTGAAGCGAGCCTCGGCTGGAGCGAGCTCGACGTGCGCACGCGGCCGATGCGTGCGACGAGCTGCTCCTCGGTGATGTCCCCACCGATGTCGACGCTGGTGAACTCGATGGGCTCGAACGGGTTGAACGCGAGCTCGTACATCGCGTCCACCATCCGGAAGACGCGGAACGGGACGCCGAACTCGGTTGCCTCGAACCACCGGTTCTCGACGGTGAACGTGGACCCGTCCTCGCGGGTGCCCTCGATCGTCCAGTGGAAGTCGATCGTGCCCCCTGCCTCCTCGGACTGGAGCGCGTAGCTGAAGTTCCGGAACGCGTGGTAGTACGCGACCTCAGCCATGAAGCCCTCGTCGTCCCACGTGACGTCCGTCACGCCGTGACGCGACAGCCCGGTGTCCGGACTCGAGACGTCGCTCGTGATCGGGACGAGCGTGGGCATCACGCCGAACAGACCGGCGACGCCGGCGAACCGGTCCTGCGTGAGGAGGCCGTGCGTGTCGCCAAGGGTTCCGATCTTCGTCCCGCCGAACAGCCCATTGTCGATCCCGATCACGTCGACGTCGGTCATCGCGATCGAGACCTCGCCACCGCCGAAGAACCCCGGGTGGCCGAAGCCGAGAGCCACGTCACCGCAGACGGCGGTGGTGGTCCCGAACGTGTAGAAGGAGACGTCGCCGAACGACAGGCCGACGCCGAGGCCCTCGCCCGGCAGGAACGGCGACGGATCGAACGTCTGAGCGGTCGGTGAGGCGACCGAGCCGGAGCGGAACGCCGCGACCCGGATGCCGCGCTCGGCGAAGGACTCCTCGATCTCCGACAGCGTGACCGGTACGTTGCCGGAGACGCCGAGCGGCAGCGGCAGGGACTCGAGCGCGGCCGTGTCGGTCAGCATCGATCCCGAGGCTCGCGCCGCCTCGATCACCTGCCTCGACAGTTGGATCCTCGATGGCACGCTGGTCGGGTCCGCGTCCTCGAGGTCGAAGATGCCGACCATGTCCTCGGCCGCGGTCATCCCGAAGAGATGGCGATCCTCCGCGATCCGCCACGCGAGAGCGCCGGCGAGCTTGCCGTCGATGATGATCGGCGATCCCGACATGCCTCCCGCGGCGCCGCCGGTCTCCTCGAGGAAGTCGGCCGGTCCCGTGATCTCGGCGACGACGATGTCGACGCCGAGGAAGATCGCGTCGCGGAGGACACCGAGGATCTCCACGTCGAACGGCACCACGGTCGTCCCCCGGATCACCGTGTGGCCCACGCCGGTCATCCCGGGGGTCATGAGATCGGTGGGGAACGTGACCGGAGGCACGGTGCACGGGGTGGCGGCCCTGGCGGGGGCCATCAGGAGGGATGCGAGCAACAGGAACGAGGCGAGGAGGGCGGCGAGAACGGATCCCCTCCGATGATGAGCGCGAACGGCGGTAGTCACGGCACAGTCCCCTCTCGGCCGGTGGGCGGCGTCGG
This sequence comes from Actinomycetota bacterium, assembly GCA_036555645.1. Taxonomy (GTDB): domain Bacteria; phylum Actinomycetota; class UBA4738; order UBA4738; family HRBIN12; genus DASSJM01. The sequence continues at coordinate 42,662 of DATBLA010000141.1, read as the reverse complement.
CATCCTACCGATAGACGCCTGAACGGGAGGGTGCGTTCCGTCCGACGACCGGTTGTACGGGCTCAGGCGGAGACCGAGAGCCGGGCCTCGCACAGACGCCGGTTGCGATCGAGCTCGGCGCGCAACCCCTCCCAGTCCTCGGCGCGCGCCCGAAGGTCGATCTCCAGTGAGATCGCGCCGGCGTATCCGGACGACCGGAGCGTGTCCAGGAGCCGGTCGAGCGGCAGGACGCCATCGTCCACGGGAAGGTGAGAGTCCCATCCCTTTCCGGCGTTGTTCGACAGGTGGACGTGCGTGAGTCGGGGGCCGAGGCGCCTGGCGAGCTCGACGGGATCGAGCCCCGCGACCGCCGCATGACTCGTGTCGAGCGTGACGTTCGGGTAGGTCCCGAGGTCCTCGACCGCCTCCCGCGCGTGGACGGTCGCGACCCTGCGGCCGCGGACGCGGATCGGGAACATGTTCTCGACGGCCACCCGGACGCCCGTATCCGCTGCGAGGGAGGGCAGCCGCTCGCCCAGCCAGCGCCGGTACGCGTGCTGCCATCGATAGGGGGGATGGACGACCACGATCCCGGCCCCCACCTCGCGCGCCAGGTCGATCGACCGGTCGATCTTCCCGATCGGATCGGCCCCCCACACGCCCCGCGACACGAGGAGGAACGGGGCGTGGACCGCCAGGACGGGGAGGTCGTGGTCGTCCGACAGGTCACGAATCCGCTCGGCATCGCGGGTGTCCGGGTCCTTCGTGACCATCACCTCGATCCCCTCGAACCCCGCCTCGGCCATGAGCCGAAAGGCCCGGTGCAGCGGCAGCGAGAAGACCGAGACCGTCGAGCAGATGACCGGCGGACGGTGACCATCCATCAGGGCGCGATGCTAGCAAGGGGAACCGCCGGCACTGGCTATGCTTGCCGGCCATGTGGATCGTCCCCCTGGCCGCAGCCGGCGTGGCGTTCGTGTTCGCCCTCGCGCTCTTCCGGCGCTTCCGGCATGCGCGGCGCTCCTATCTGGCGTTGTGGGCCGTCGCCCTGCTCATGTACGCGGGGGCCTCGACCGCCGTCGCCCTGGGGAGCGCGAGCGGATGGACGGCGGCCGAGTTCCGCGTCTACTGGGCGCTCGGAGCCGTGCTCAACGTGCCGTTCCTGGCCCAGGGTGAGCTCGACCTGTTGATCGCCCGGCGGTCGATCCGATGGGCGCTGTACGTGCTCCTCACGTTCCTGACCGCGTACACGATCGCCGTCGTTCGAACGGCCGATGTGGACGCCGCCGCCCTGACGCAGTCCCTGCCGTCGGGGAAGGAGGTCTTCGGCGACGGCACGGCCGCGCATCGCCTCCCGCAGCTCATCGCGATCCCCGCCTATGTGGTCCTCATCGCGGGGGCCCTGTGGTCGGCGTGGCGGATGCGGGGACGCCCCGACCTTCGAGATCGCTTCTGGGGCACGCTCCTGATCGCGCTCGGCGCCACCGTCATCGCCGGCTTCGGCTCCGCGTTCGCGGCGCTCGGGTACCTGCTGCCGTTCTCCCTCTCCCTCCTCGCCGGCATCGCCGTGATGTTCGGCGGCTTCATTCGGGCGTCACGCCGCGCCATCCCCGCGCTCCGTCCCTGAACCCGCGCCGTTCGAGTGATCCGCGGTGGGTGCGTCCGCGAAGCATGCGGTGACCGCGCCCGCGAGGGGAGGTGGACGCAGGCGGGACCGGACGTTCCGGCCGCCGGCGGCGCGACGACATCCGATCCAGATCCCATCGAAGGAGGAGATCCCTTGTCTCGCACGCGCATCCGAACGCGGATGTTCGCGGCGGCGGCGTCGCTCGCCGTGGTTGCCGGCCTGTTCGCGCTGGCACCACTGTCGGGCACGGCCTCGAGTCACCGTGAGGCCCCGCTCGTCTCGCGAGATCCGCAGATCGACACGACGGACGTCTGGGCGTTCGTGAGCCCCGACCGTCCGGACACCGTGACGGTCGTCGCGTCGTGGCTCCCGTTCGAGGAGCCCGCCGGCGGCCCGAACTTCTACTCGTGGGCCGACGGCGCCCGCTACAGCATCAACATCGACAACGACCACGACGCGGTCGTCGACCTCGAGTACCGGTGGGTGTTCACGAGTCACTACCGGAACCCGAACACGTTCCTCTACAACACGGGTCAGGTGACGTCCCTGGACGATCCCGACCTGAACTTCTACCAGACCTACGACCTCGTCCGGGTCAACCAGGACACGGGCAAGAAGACGACCCTCGTGAACGACGCGATCGCCGCGCCGAGCAACGTGGGCGCCGCCTCGATGCCGAACTACAACAGCGACCTGTTCGACGCGGCCGTCGTCGAGTTCGGCAACGCGCCGAGCCGGACGTTCGCCGGTCAATCCGACGATGCGTTCTTCCTCGACCTCCGCGTGTTCGACCTCCTCTACGGGGCGAACCTGTCCGAGGTCGGCGACGACACGCTCGCCGGGTTCAACGTCAACACGCTGGCGATGCAGGTCCCGATGAACGACCTGGCGCTCGGCAAGGACGCGGCTGCCAATCCGATCATCGGCATCTGGAGCACGACCTCCCGCAGGAGCACCGTCATCCAGAACCCCGACGGCTCGACCCGCACCGACGGCAAGTTCGTGCAGGTCTCGCGTCTGGGCATGCCGCTCGTGAACGAGGTCGTCATCCCGGTCGGACTGAAGGACTACTTCAACGGTTCGAAGCCGGCTGCCGACGGGGCGGCCCTGCCGCTGGTCCAGGATCCCGAGCTCCCGCGCCTGCTGAACGCGGTGTACGGGCTCGACATCCCGGACTCCGATCCGAACACGGCCGGGATCCAGCGGTCGGACCTCATCTCGGTCTTCCTGACCGGTCTGACCGGCCTGAACCAGCCCGACGGGATCACCCCCAGCGAGCAGCTCCGCCTGAACATGTCGATCCCACCCTGCTCCACGACGTGCTCGAGTCTCGGGGCGCTGGGCGGCGACATCGCCGGGTTCCCGAACGGCCGTCGTCTGGCCGACGACACGATCGACATCGCGCTGCGCGTGGTGCTCGGCGTGTTGCTGCCCGATCACCAGCCGATCGCGGAGACGATCGGCGACGGTGTGGACGCGAACGACGTCCCGTTCACCACGTCCTTCCCGTACGTGGCCTTCCCCCACTCGGGTTCGGACGCCGACCCGCACTGACGGGGCACGTGGACCGGCCGCCGCGACGCGGCGGCCGGTCCATCCCCTCGATCTCGAAGGAGCGAGCATGAGGACCGTGGCGAAGGCGGGCATCGCCCTCCTGCTGGCGGGGGGGCTGCTGCTCGCCGGCGGCGCCCTGTGGGTGCGGACGCCCGTCGCCGATCGCGGGCGGGGGGCGTCGTTGACGGACGGCTCGGACGGATTCCTCCCGGTCTCGCCGGGAGCGGCATCCCTGGACGCGCAGATCACCGCCCTGCAGGATCGGTTGCAGGCGCTGCCCGCAGACTGGCGAGGGTTCGCGACCCTGGGGATCGCCTACGTGACTCGCGCCCGCGTGAGCGCCGACCCCTCGTGGTACCCCCTGGCGGAGGCCGCGCTGGAGGAGTCGCTGCGCCTGCATGGTGACGGCAACGCCGAGGCGCACCTCGGCCTCGGAGCCCTCGCGCTCGCCAGACACGATTTTCGGATCGCGCTCGACCACGGTCGCCGGGCCGTCGCGATCAACCCGTTCGGCGCCGAGGGCTACGGCGTCGTCGGCGACGCGCTGCTCGAGCTGGGGCGGTACGAGGCCGCATTCGAGGCGTTCCAGACGATGGTGGACACACGTCCGGAGCTCGCCGCCTACGCGCGCGTGTCCTACGCGCGGGAGCTCCTCGGCGATGTCGAGGGAGCGGTGGAGGCGATGGAGATGGCGTTCGACGCGTCCGGGTCACCCGCGGACGCCGCCTGGGCGGCGTTCCAGCTCGGTGAGCTCGCGTTCGGCTCCGGCAACGCGCCTCGCGCCGCCGCCTGGTACGAGCGCGGCCTCGACCTGGATCCGGCGTTCGTCCCGAACCTGGCGGGTCTCGCCAAGGTCGCGGCGGCGCGAGGCCGGCTCGAGGAGGCGGTGGAGCGCTACCGCGAGGTCGTCACCCGGTACCCGGCGCCCGAGTACGTCGCGGCGCTCGTCGACCTGTACGCGGCGACGGGGCGGTCGAGTCGGTCGGCCGAGCAGGAGGACGTGCTCCTCGCGATGCACGAGCTGGCGGCGGCCAACGGCGTCGACGTCGACCTCGAGCTCGCGCTGTTCGATGCCGACCACGGCGATCCCGCCGCCGCGCTGCGAGCCGCGCGGGACGAATGGCACCGGCGCCGGAGCGTGCATGTCGCCGACGCGCTCGGATGGGCGCTCTACGCGAACGGACGGTTCGAGCAGGCCGAGCGTTACGCCGAGCGCGCGCTCGCGCTCGGGACGAGGAACGCGCTGTTCCTGTTCCACGCGGGCATGATCCGGCTCGCGCTGGGCGAGGAGGACGAGGCTCGACGCGACCTGCGGGCCGCGCTCCGCACGAACCCGTCCTTCTCGATCGTCCACGCGCCGCAGGCCGAGCGGGTCCTGGCCGAGCTGGAACGGGGTCGATGATGCGCCCGCTTCGCAGGCTCGGCGTGATCGTGTTCGTTGCTGGCGCCTGCCTCCTCCTCCCCGGCGTGGCCACGGCGCACCCGCTCGGCAACTTCACGGTCAACACCTACGCCGAAATCGAGCTCACGCCCGGCTCGGTTCGCGTCGACTACGTGCTGGATCTGGCCGAGATCCCGACGGTTCAGGTGCGCCCGCAGATCGATGCCGATGGCGACGGCCGGGTCTCGCAGGTCGAGCGTTCGGCCTGGGCGACGGAGACCGCCGAGTCCCTCGGCTCGAGCCTGACCCTCACGATCGACGGTGACGAGGTGACGCTCGACGTGGTGTCCGCCTCGATCGCGTTCCGCCCCGGGCAGGGTGGTCTCGACGTCCTCCGCCTGGACGCCGTCCTGCGGGGGGCGGCACCGACCGCGGGAACGCTCGTCGTGAGCGACGACACCTTCGCCGAGCGCGTCGGCTGGCGCGAGATCGTCGTTCGGGGCGGCCCGGGCGTGGCGATCGCCCGGTCGACGGTCCCCGCCCGGAGCGTCACCGACGCCCTTCGCTCCTATCCGAGCGACCTCCTCACGAGTCCCCTGGACGTGCGAGAGGCCACGGCGTCGTACCGGCCCGGCGCCGGCGCGCCCGCTCCGACCGCCGGGGGAGCGGAGGCGTCCCGCGATCGGCCGGGCGAGGACGGGGGCGCGTTCGCCGGGCTCGTGGGCAGGACCGGGCCGTTCATGGTCGTCGCGCTCCTCATGGCGTTCGGGTTCGGCGCGCTGCACGCGCTGGGTCCCGGTCACGGCAAGACCCTGATGGCGGCGTACCTCGTCGGGAGTGGCGGGCACATCCGTCAAGCGATCGCGATCGGCGGGTCGGTGGCGCTCATGCACACGGCGTCGGTCCTGGCTCTGGGGTTCGTCGTCCTGTCCGCGACCGAGGCCTTCACTCCCGAGCGCGTCTACCCGTGGCTCGGGCTCGCCTCCGGCGCCGTCGCGCTCGCGCTGGGCGCCGGGCTCCTCGTCGCACGCCTCCGTGCGCGGAATCGGCCGCTCGTGGAGCACCACGCGCATCCGCACGAGCACCGACACGCGCATCCTCACGAGCCGCACCGGGCGTCCCCGACGTCTCGCCGAGGGCTCATGGCGCTGGCCGCCGCCGGCGGGCTCCTCCCCTCGCCGACCGCGCTCGTCGTCCTGTTGGCGGCGCTCGCGCTGGATCGGCTCGCCTACGGACTCGCGCTCGTCGCGGCGTTCAGCCTGGGCCTCGCCGCGGCGCTCGTGGTGGTCGGCGTGGTGGCGCTGCGTGCCGGTGATGTGGTCTCGCGTCGCCTGTCGTCGCGGATCGCGAGGCTCATTCCCCTGACGTCGGCCTCGGCGATCGCGGTCGTCGGGCTGGGCCTGCTGGTCCGCGGCATCGCGCAGATCTGAGGTCGGGCGCCGGACCGGCGATCAGAGGCTGGCGCTCCAGGCCCACCCGGAGGTGTTCGGAGTCTCCGGCGGCGGGCCGATGAGCTCCTCGGTGATCCAGATCCCGTCGTAGGCAGAGGTGTCGACCTCGAGCTCGAGCAGCACGACCCCGTTGTCCGGGGCGAACATCTGACCGACGGGGATCCACTCGCCGTCGGCGCCGAGCCACAGCTGATAGGCGTGGCCCTCGGACGGCGGGGGACAGTTGTCGGACGCGAGGTAGAGCGTCTGCACGCCCGAGACCTCGACGAGGCCGCTCGACGGAGGCGTCTCCCCCCGAGGTTCGAGGCTCACGGGCTCGGCTCCGGGAGAGCGCATGAGCGACAGGATCTCCAACGCCGTTCCGGCGCGCGTCTCCGCCTCGGACAGCCGACCCCCCAGGACGAGGGAGAGGCCACCCATCGCCGCGACCGCAACGACCGAGGCCGCCAGGGCCACGAGCGCGCCGCGGCGCAGGCGGCGTCCGGCGACGGGGGTCTCCTCGATCGAACGATGCAGACGGGGCAGGACCGTCTCGGGGAGCGGGGCGGGTGATGTCGCCAGCGCGAGGTCTCCGCTCAGCGCCTGGAACCCGGCGAGGGTCTCACGGCACCGGGCGCAGCCCGGGACGTGGTCGGTCAGGAGCCGGTCCACCTCGTCCGCGTCGTCCCCCGACAGGGCGAGCAACGCGTACCCCGCCAGCAGCTCGTCGATCCGCTCGTGGTCCTCGATCACTCGTTCTCGCTCTCGTCGAGTGCGGCCCGCAGCTTGCGCATCGCGGCCAGCGTCCTCGTCTTCACCGTCCCGATCGGGATCCCGAGCTCCTCGGCGATCCGTTTCTGCGTCATGCCCCCGAAATACGCCATCTCGAGAGCCTGCCGTTGCTCCGCCGGAAGGATCCCGAGCGCGTCCCGGACCTCCTTGCGGCGAACGTTCAGGTACGCGTGCTCGACCACGCCTTCCGCAGGGTCTTCGTCGGAGGCGGGCTCGAGGTTCGCGGCTCGCTCCGCACGCTTGCGCAGGCGCTCCTCCCGCCGCACGGCGTCGACCGCCCGATGGTGGACGAGGGACAGGAAGAACGAGCGGAAGGCCCCCCGGGCCGGGTCGAAGGCCTCCGGGGCACGCCACAGGGCCATGAAGGCGTCCTGGACGACCTCCTGGGCGATGAGCTCCTGGGCCGTGACCCGAAGCGCGACGCCGTGGGCGGAGGCGCCGTACCTGCGGAACAACTCGTCGAAGGCGGACCGATCGCGCGAGGAGAGCCTGCGGTGCAGCTCAAGGTCGTAGGTGTCGTCCTCGCGCACGCGCTGTTCCTACCACACCGGCCGGGGCCCGCCCCGGGAGGCCGCTAGCATGCCGCCCGATGACCGAGGTGCTCCTGTACTCACGCCCGGGATGCGGCCTGTGCGACGAGGCCCGCGAGGTCATCATCGGGCATCGCGGGCGCGGCGAGCTCGAGTTCGAGTTCAGGGAGGTCGACATCACCGGCGACGATGCGCTCGAGCTCGACTACGGGATCCGGATCCCGGTGGTCCTCATCGACGGGCAGGAGCGGTTCGAGGTCCGGGTCGACCCGTCGGAGTTCGCCGCCGCGCTCGGCGGCTGAACCCGGCCGCCGGCCTGCGGCGGAGCCGGTTCACGAATGCACTATCATCCGGCCGTGAGCGACCGGCCCATCCCGGAGGCGACCGTCGGCCGCCTGCCGGTGTACCTGAGGGCCCTCGTGGAGCTCGCGGAATCCGAGACCCCGACCGTCTCCTCGGAGGCCCTCGCCGAGGCGACCGGGGTGAACTCCGCGAAGGTTCGAAAGGACCTGTCCCATCTCGGGTCCTACGGGACCCGCGGCGTGGGGTACGACGTCGCGTACCTCCTCCATCAGATCCGTCGCGAGCTCGGGCTGACCCAGCCCTGGCCGATCGTCATCGTCGGCATCGGCAACCTGGGCCACGCGCTCGCGAACTACCGGGGGTTCGCCGAGCGGGGGTTCCGGCCGGTGGCGCTCCTGGACGCGGACCCCTCGAAGGTGGGTGAGATCGTCACGGGGCTCCGGATCCGCCCCCTCGAGGACCTCCGCGCGATCGCGCGCGAGAACCACGCGCTCATCGGTGTGATCTGCACCCCCGCCTCGGCCGCGCAGGGGGTCGCGGAGACCATGGTCGAGGCGGGGATCCGGTCGATCCTGAACTTCGCGCCGGCCGCGCTGGCGGTCCCCGAAGGGGTCTCGGTGCGAAAGGTGGATCTGGCGGTCGAGCTGCAGATCCTCACCTACTACGAGCAGCGCTCGGCGGCGCTCGACGAGATCAAGGGCGGCAGGCGCCGCGCCGCATCGGGTGAGGCGCGGCCTACTTCGCGATCGTGAACCAGAGCACGACGAAGATGATCAGCATCATCACGCCGAACAGGATGAACTGCACCGAGCCCTGCTCGATGAGCTTCGTCGCTTCCTGAGCCAGCATCGTCTCGGCCTCCTCCGGGCCCGCCGCTCGGCGGCGAGAGCCCCTCAGGCGGGTCCGTACCACGGGGGGGCGGTCCCGCCCGTCAAGATCGCCTTGCGCTTCTTCTCGGCCCGGTCGAGCAGGGGCAGGTGGATCGCGAACAGCAGCGTCGAGCCGATGAGGAACATCCACGAGTACTTGTTCACGCTTCCCGAGTCGTGGCGCAGGTAGACCGTCAGGAGCGGCCCTCCGGGGGTGAAGAACGCGTGGGCGGCTGAGAGCGAGACGCCGTCCTCGGTCGCGAAGAACTCGACGTCCCGGACGGTGAAGGCGGTCGTGGGGATGGCCCCCGGCTCGTGCCCCTCCTTGCCCTGCTCCTCGTTGGCCTGGGCCGCCAGGAAGCCCTGCGTGGCCGAGGTCACCGCCTGCACCGAGGCGACGTCGTTGTCGTTGGTCCCGGGCACGCGCCAGCCCTCCCCGCCGGGGTAGGAGGAGAAGGCCGGGTAGACCGCCTCCGGGCTCGTGCCCGCCGACTCGACGAGCCAGGCGGGCTCGGCGCCTCGAGGACCGAGGTTCACCGGCGTGTCGGGTCCCTGCGAGTAGAACCCGAACGTCCACAGCGCCGACAGGATCATGAGCCACCCGGCGAACGCGACGACGAGGACGAGGTATCCCATCTGGCGTCCGAACACCGCCGCGAGCACGAGCATGACGCTGCCCACGAACAGCACGAACCCCATGAGGACGACGAGTGAGCCGATGATCAGGGTGTCGCACTCGATGTCGAAGCCGAGGCATCCCTGCGCGAGCATCAGAACTGGACGTTGTCGGTCGGCGAGGGCTTCTTCGTCGGGTCACCGTCGAGGAACTCCTCGACGGCGGCGTCGACGGCGTCGGGGTTCGTGCACAGGTTGTGCTCGAACGGCACCTGCTCCTCGTCCTGGATGCTGATGATGTAGTTCAGCAGGTCGTTGACCTGCTGGTCGCCGAGCGCGCCCTCGTATCGGATGCTCCACGACGGCATCTGGCCGCGCCCCTGCTCGATCGTCGTGACGATGTCCCTGGAGCCGTAGATGAGCGGGTGCCCCGTCCAGGGCCCGCCGCAGACGGTCGTCAGGTCCGGGACGGGTCGCGGCGCGGGCGGGTCGACCGTCGTGTTGAGGATCACGCCACCCGAGAGGTCGGCCCCGTGGCACTGGACGCATCCCACGCCGGCCTGGTTCTCCTCGCTGAAGGCCTCCACCATGTGGCTGCCGCGGGTGATCGAGTCGGTGAGGAGCGCCTCCTCCTGCTGGAGGTTGATGCCGGGTTCGAACAGCCAGACGGCCGGCACCCACACGACGAAGAACAGGACGAGGATCACGCCCCACCCCTGGAGCTTCTGGAGCAGCGGCGTCTCCAGGTCCGGATCCGAGGGTCCCGGGCGCATCCCGCGGGGGATGTCGGTCTCCGCGGCCGTGTGGCGGCCCCGGAGCATCAGAACTGCCAGCGCGACGCCGACGACGACGAGGCCGCCGACGGCGAGGATGATGCCCTGGACCTGGGTCAGCCCCAGCATCGCGACCTCGCGCTCGCTGCGATCGTCCTCATCCCGGCGCCACGCAGAAGGGACCGGACGGGGGATCGTTGATCGTGTCCGCCCCGCGAGGCGGTCCGAGGATCACCTCGGCCGTGTCCACGAGCACGTCACCGGACTCGCTCACGGACACGCGGAACCGGTCCAGGCCCCGTGGGGCGGGACCGAGCTTGTACTCGCCGGCGGTGTTGTATTTCGAGCCGTGGCACGGGCACTCGAACCACTGGGACTGGATGCAGAACGGGACCCGGCATCCCAGGTGCACGCACCGCTGGTACAGCGGCATGATGCCGTCCGCGGTCACGCCCTCGCCGGGGTAGTCGGCCTCCGCGGTCGGGCGGCCGTCCCACCTCACGACGTAGAACCGGCCGGTGCCCGAGTAGAACGGCTGATCGTTCTCCGAGATGTAGGACAGGATGTCCTGGAGCTTGCCGGCGTTGATGACCGAGCCGAATCCGCCCTTGAGGTTCGGCCACAGGAACGCGAGGGTCGCGCCGCCGAACTGTGCGCCGAACACGAGCAGGGACGCGACGAGCGAGCGCCGGAAGAACTCGCGGCGGTTGACCGGTTTGGGCGTGGGGGGCGCCGGCTCCCCCAGCAAAGCGGCGGCGGCGTCGGACTCCGCCTGGCGCTGCGCCCGCCGGGACCGGGCGAACGACAGACCGAACATGATCGCGAACAGATCGATGATCACGATCACGACGATCACGACCAGGGTTTCGCTCGAGATCGCGAGGAGGGGGGTCACAGCTCGAAGAACACTCCCTGTGCCCACGGCCAGACCCAGTTGTAGCCGGTGCCGCGGAAGAAGGATCCGATGATCGTCAGCGTGGCCCCGAACATCATCAGCATCGTGAACAGCGTGATGGCGAGCTTGCGATCACCCGGTTTCGTGCTCGGGTTGCGGTCGACGAACGGGGCCACGGCGAGCGCGAGCAGGACGAGCGTGGGGGCGAAGAGCACGCCCGCGACCATCGGGTGGAAGTAGCGCAGGAGCTCCTGCAACCCGAGGAAGTACCAGGGGGCCTTCGACGGGTTCGGCGTGAGGTTCGGGTTCGCGAGCTCGCGCAGCGGGGCGTTGATGAAGGTCGAGAAGATCACGAGCCCGGCCAGCATGACGAGCATCGCGACGAACTCCTCGATGAGCAGATGCGGCCAGACGTTGATGCGGTCGCCCTGCTCGCGTTCGACCCGCTGGATGCCCTCGGGCGGCACGAGCGCAAGGAGGCGGTGCTTCTCGGGCGCGCCCTTCTTCGGCTCGGGCACGTTGCCGGTCGGAGGCGGCGCTTGCCGCGCGGGCGCGGTCGCGACGGCCGTGGCCACGCCCGCGGCGGGGGCCGCGACGGCGGCGGGTGCCGTCGCGACGGGCGCCGGAGCCGCGGCCGCCGCCGGCTGGGCGGCCGGGGCGCCTCCGTCGCCGCCCGGTGCGGCCGCGGCGGCGGGAGGAGGAGCCTCTGGCTCTCCGTGCTGCGCGCGATACGCCCGCACGGCAGCCGACCGCGCCCGGCCCTCGGCCACGCGGCGGTCGGCCCCCTTGGCCAGCTCGGCCTCGAGGACGGTGTCGAAGGTCTCCTGGTCGAGCGGTGTGTCCTCGCGTGCCATCCGATCCGATCCCTAGAGCGGTCCCGAGATGCCGCCGTCCTTGCGGATCCTCCAGAAGTGCACCGCGAGGAAGATCACGAGGACGAACGGCAACGCCAACACGTGCAAGACGTACCACCGGAGCAGGGTGTCCGGTCCCACGACGACACCGCCGAGCAGCAGGAAGTTGGCCTGCTTCGCGATCATCGGCGAGTAGCCGGCGAGCGAGGTGCCGACGGTCACGGCCCAGATCGCCAGCTGGTCCCACGGGAGCAGGTAGCCGGTGAACGACAGGCCCAGCGTGAGGAACAGCAGGAGGACGCCGACGACCCAGTTGAACTCACGTGGCGGCTTGTAGGAGCCGGTGTAGAAGACGCGCGCCATGTGCAGGGTGACGCTGAACACCATGAGGTGCGCGCCCCACCGGTGCAGGTTGCGGACGAGGTCGCCGAAGAACACCGACGTCCGGATGTTCTGCATGTCCGTGTACGCGGCGGCGGACCCGAGCTCGGCCGCGGGTCGGTAGAAGAACATGAGGAAGATGCCGGTGATCGTGAGCAGGATGAACAGGAAGAACGACAGCCCACCGAGGCAGAACGTATAGGTCAGCTTCAGCCCGTGCCGCTTCATCTTCACGGGGTGCAGGTGGTACAGGACGTTGTTCATCGTCGCGAGGGCGCGGTCCCGCGACGTGTCCTTGTAGCCCTTCCGGAAGATCGACCCGGGCCGGAACATGGACTTCCAGACCTCGGTCTCGCGGACGCGGTCCAGCACCTCGCTGGGCGCCGGCGGCTTGAGCTTCACCCGCCTTCCCCTCTTCTCGGCTCTCTCGCCCTACTCCGCCTCGGCTCGTTGCGACTCGGGGACGGTTGCCATCGTGCGCGGACCGCTCGACCCCTCCGGCAGGCGCGCATAGTACAGCGTGTCCGTCGGGCAGCGGTCGACGCAGACCGAGCACCGGGTGCACGCGTTGTCGTCGACGACGAACACCGAGAAGGCCGACCCGACCTCGGCGCCGACGGCCTCGTCGGCGGCGTCCTCCACGATGTCGGTGGACATCATGAAGATGCAGTTCCACGGGCAGACGTCCTCGCATGCCCGGCACAGGATGCAGTTGTCCGGGTCGAGCATGAGGTGCTTCGGGGACTTCACGCCCTTCTGGAGCCACTCGGCGTCGACCGACTGCACGACGTAGTCGGTGTGGATGTCGACCTCGGTCTTGCTGAACGGCATCCGGCGCGGGCCCCCTCAGTCGCCCTTCATCGATAGCCACCCGTGGGACGGTCGGCCGATCCGCCCCGGAGCTTGCGTCGCCAGTTCTGCATGATCGCCGCGATGACGATCACGGTGACGAACGGGCCGATCGACAGGTTCACGGCCACGAAGTCCCGGGCGAGCGGCTGCCAGTCCGACGTGCCCGACAGTCCACCCCAGCCGAGCTTCTGCTCCGCGAAGTACAGCCAGAACGACGGGATCACGGCCATGGTGATCACGCTGAAGAACGCGAACCCCAGGGAGAAGACGACCGCGGTGGTCCAGGTCCACTCGAAGGACTTGACGACGGGTTCGGCGCGCTCCTTCGCGTTCACGAGCACCCTCGGGACCCTCATGCGACCTCCGGCTTCACCGATCGCCCCCGTGCGTTGCCGCCCCCGATCGGCCGACGACCCAGCCGCCGGGCCAGAACCGGCACGGAGTATAGTCGCGCACCCCGCCCGGCCCGACTCGACCGCGGGTCTCGTCCGACCTTGTGAATGCCTTCACAAGGCATGTCGGCAGACTATCGCAGTGGCTTGCCGTTCGCCGCAACCCGGGCGTCCCCGCTTCCTCCTCAGCCTCCGTTCCTCGAACACCCCGACCCTAGACTGAGCGCGTGGCCCCGGTGCTCGCGGACTTCGTCCAGGACGGACTGGGCTCGTGGTGGGCCCCGGGTCTCGCGTTCGCCGCCGGCCTCGTGTCCTTCGCCTCGCCGTGCGTCTTCCCGCTCGTCCCGGGCTACCTGTCCTTCGTCGCCGGCGGCGAGGCGCGCGACGAGCAGCGGCCCGTGATCCCGATCCTCCTGTTCATCGCCGGCTTCGCCACGGTGTTCACGGCCCTCGGCGCGTTCACGGGTGCCGTCACGAGGATCCTGAGATCACCGCTCGGCGTGCGGATCTCCGGCGGGATCATCATCGCGTTCGGGATCCTCATGCTCCTGTACGCGTTGCGCCTCGGGTCGCCGGGCCTGTTCGCCGAGCGCCGTCCGTTCCTGCAGCGCGTGAAGCCCGGGCCGGGGTGGGCGTTCCCGGTGGGGGTGGCGTTCGGGGCGGGATGGACGCCATGTATCGGTCCCGTCCTGGCCGGTGTGCTCGCGATCGCCGCGGCGCAGGGCGGCTCGCTGCGCGGCGCGTTCCTGCTGTTCGTGTACTCGGCCGGTCTCGGCCTGCCGTTCCTGCTGGTGGGCCTCGGGGTGCGAACGCTCATGAGCGCGCTGGACGCCGTCAAGCGCAACTACCACTGGATCGCGGGCATCTCCGGCGTGGTGATGATCAGCATCGGCATCCTCGTGGCGACGAACCTGTGGACGCGGATGCTCGCCCCCGTGTTTCGGGCGATCAACCGCTTCAACCCGCCGATCTGACCCTGCCGCTGCCGGTCCGACCCCGGTCCGCGTGCCTGGGGAAGGGTGCTACAGTGCGCCGGGCTTCGGTGCCCGCCCGAGGCCACGCAGGGGGAAACGGGGAAGGTGCGCAGGCGAACACTCCTGGTCCTGGGCTCGATGGCCCTGGCCGTGGTGCTCGCCGCGTGCGCGCCCAACGCGACGCAGTCGGCCCTCGAGCCTGCGGGGCCGTACGCGGAGAAGGCGCACAACCTCTTCGTCCCCGTCTTCTGGGTGGCGGTGGCGATCTTCGTGCTCGTCGAGGGACTGCTCGTGATCTTCCTCGTCAGGTACCGGCATCGCCCCGCCCGCGCCGGGATCCCGCCGCAGGTGCACGGCAACACGCGCCTGGAGATCGCGTGGACGATCCTGCCCACGCTCATCCTCGCCGGCGTGGCCGTCCCCACCGTCGCAACGATCTGGGACCTTGCGGCCGAACCCCAGGGCGACGTGTTGGAGGTCAACGTCCTCGGCCACCAATGGTGGTGGGAGTTCGACTACCCGGAGCAGCAGATCATCACGGCGAACGTGCTCCACATCCCGACCGGGCGACCCGTGAGCCTGACGCTGTGTGCGGCGGGCCTCGGCTACGAGCAGCCGGCACCCAGCCAGTGTCAGCCCGGACCGCCCGAGGGCCTCCCGCCGGCCGGGATCGGTGACTCGGTGATCCACTCCTTCTGGGTGCCGGCGCTCGCGGGCACCCAGGACGTCGTCCCCGGCCAGACGAACATGCTCACGATCCAGGCCGACGAGCCCGGCACGTACCCGGGGCAATGCAAGGAGTTCTGCGGGCTGTCCCACAAGGACATGCGCGTCCTCGTCGTGGCGCACACGCCGGAGGACTTCGCCGCGTGGGTGGCCGGCCAGCAGGAGCCGGCGCCGGTGCCCGAGGCCGGCGGAGACGTCGCGGCGGGCTTCGACGTGTTCCTCGAGCATCGCGACGACGGGTCGTGCACCGACTGCCACGCCCTGAGAGGGGTCGAGGGACCGGAGGACGTCCCGCTCCTGGCCAACGGCGGGCCCGACCTCACGCACTTCGCGAGCCGGGACTGCTTCGCGGGATGCTCGTTCGCCACGAACGAGGAGAATCTGCGCCGGTGGCTCGACGATCCTCCGGCGATGAAGCCGGGCTCGTGGATGCCCGAGTACGACCTGACGGACGAGGAGATCGATCAGCTCGTCGCGTTCCTGATGTCGTTGGAGTGAGGTGAGAACCGGACGATGGCGAGCGTGAGTGTCCCGACGGATCGGCGCGGGGGTCTGCTCCGGCGTCCGTCGGCCACGTCCGGGTTCTGGAGCTGGTTCACGACCGTGGACCACAAGAAGATCGGGATCCTCTACGGGATCACGGCGTTCGCGTTCTTCCTCATCGGCGGCGGCGAGGCGCTGCTCATCCGCGTCCAGCTCGCCCGTCCCGACCAGGACTTCCTCAACGCCGCCGTCTACAACGAGATGTTCACGATGCACGGCATCACGATGGTGTTCCTCGTCGTCATGCCGCTGTCGGCGGCCTTCTTCAACTACTTCCTGCCGCTCATGATCGGTGCCCGCGACGTCGCGTTCCCGAGGCTGAACGCGTTCAGCTACTGGGCGTTCCTGTTCGGCGGGCTGTTCGTCTACTCGAGCTGGTTCCTCGGCGGGGCGCCGAACGGGGGGTGGTTCGGGTACGCGCCGAACTCGGTGGTCGATCCCACCCGAGGGATGACCTTCTACGCGATCGGCCTGCTGATCACGGGCATCGCCTCGACGGTCTCGGCGTTCAACCTCGCCGTGACCGTCATCAACATGCGCGCCCCGGGCATGACGCTGTTCCGCATGCCCGTCTTCGTCTGGATGGGTCTCGTGGTCCAGCTGCTGCTCGCGTTCAGCCTCCCGGTCATCACGATCGGCCTCGTGGAGCTCCTGTTCGATCGCCAGTTCGGGACCCGCTTCTTCGATCCGGCCTCGGGCGGCGATCCCGTCCTGTGGCAGCACCTGTTCTGGCTGTTCGGCCACCCCGAGGTCTACATCCTCATCCTGCCGGCGATGGGCATCGTCTCCGAGATCCTGCCGGTGTTCGCCCGAAAGCCGCTCTTCGGCTACCAGTTCGTCGTCTTCAGCGGCATCGCGATCGGGTTCATCGGGTTCGGGGTCTGGGCACACCACATGTTCGCGGTCGGCCTCGGCCCCGCTGCGAACACGGCCTTCGCGGTCTCGACGATGATCATCGCGATCCCGACCGGCGTGAAGATCTTCAACTGGCTCGGGACGCTGTGGAAGGGCGACATCCGCTTCGCCACGCCGATGCTCTTCTCGATCGGGTTCATCGCGATGTTCATCATCGGTGGGCTCTCCGGGGTGACCCACGCCGTCGTCCCGTCCGACTACCAGCAGACCGACACGTACTACATCGTGGCCCACTTCCACTACGTGCTGTTCGGCGGGGCGATCTTCGGCTTGTTCGCCGGCACGTACTACTGGTGGCCGAAGGTGTTCGGCCGGTTGCTGAACGAGCGGGCCGGCAAGGTCCACTTCTGGCTCATGCTCATCGGGTTCAACATGACGTTCGGCCCGATGCACGTCCTCGGGCTCCAGGGGATGCCGAGGCGGATCCAGAGCTACCCGGATTCGCTCGGCCTCACGTTCTGGAACACCGTGGCCTCGATCGGCGCGTTCATCATCGCGGTGTCGATCCTCGTGTTCCTCGTCGCGGCCATCGCCTCGTTCCGCAAGCCCAAGGAGATGGAGGCGGACCCGTGGGACGCCCGAACGCTCGAGTGGGCGACGTCCTCGCCGCCGCCCGAGTTCAACTTCGAGGAGATCCCGGTCGTCCACTCGATCGACGACCTGTGGCACCAGAAGTACGCGGAGACCGAGGGTGGCCGGGTCGTGCCGGTCGCGGCGGGCGGCTCGGGTGAGGCCGCCGCCGCCTCGCATGACGGCGACGCTCCCGGACACGGGATCCACCTGCCCGGGCCCTCGTACTACCCGCTCGTCGCCAGCCTCGGCCTGCCGCTCATCGGGTACGGGCTGATCTTCGGCGTCGGGTTCGCGGTGGTCGGGGTCGTGGTGCTGCTCGCCGGATTCTTCGGCTGGATCCTGGAGCCGTCGGCGGAATGAGGCGCTGATGGCGAGCGTGGGGCGTGCGGCCGACGCGCATCTCGTCGATCACCCGGCGACGAGCACGGGGCTGCCGAACACGAAGCTCGCGATCTGGCTGTTCCTCGCGTCGGACTGCCTCCTGTTCGGCGCGCTCATCTCGACCTACGTCCTGTACCGGGGCGCGAGCATCGAGGGCCCGTTCCCGGCCGACGTGTTCGACATCCCCTACACCTCCGTGTCCTCGTTCGTGCTGCTCGCGAGCTCGCTCACGATGGTGCTCGCGCTCGCCGCGATCCAGCGTGGGGACGTCGGCCGGCTTCGCGTGTGGCTGCTCGCGACCGCGCTGCTGGGGCTCACGTTCATCGGGGGACAGGTGTACGAGTTCACGACGTTCGTCGAGGAGGGCCTCACGCTGAGGACGAACGTGTTCGGGACCTCGTTCTACGTGCTCACCGGGTTCCACGGGACGCACGTGGGCGTGGGCATCCTCATGCTGCTCACCCTGCTCGGGCTCTCGTTCGGGGGCCGCATCACGCAGGAGCGCTCGGAGTCCGTCGAGCTCGTGGGCCTCTACTGGCACTTCGTCGACATCGTGTGGATCGTGATCTTCACGGTCGTATACCTGATCCCGACGGGGAACCCGCCCGTGGCTCCCGGAGGCTGACGACGATGGCGGACACGGACGTGGCGCACGGGGCGGCCCCTGAGTCGACCCCGGGCGGGCACGGTCGCCATCCCGGCCCGAAGGAGTACATCCGCATCGCGATCATCCTCGCCGTGATCACGGCTGCCGAGGTCGCGATCTACTACATCGAGGGCGCGCAGGAGTTCCTCGTCCCGCTCCTGTTCCTGTTCTCGTTCATCAAGTTCACGCTCGTGGTGATGTGGTTCATGCACCTGAAGTTCGACAACCGCCTCTACGCCCGCTTCTTCCTCATGGGCCTCGCGGGCGCGATCACGCTGTTCCTCATCGTGCTCCTCCTCTTCCAGGTGTTCTGACGATGCCCGCCTGGCACGCTCATCCCGACGTCTGGCTGATCCTCGGTGGCGTCTGGGTGGCGTACCTGCTGGCCGTGCGCCGCATCGACGCACCGACGGCGGAGGCTCGGGCCGACCGGCGCCGCCGAACGATCCTGTTCTCGGCCGGGATGGGTGCCCTGTGGATCGGCGCGACCTGGCCGATGCACGACCTCGCCGAGGGATACCTCTACTCCATGCACATGGTCCAGCACATGCTCTTCACGCTCGTCGCCGCGCCGCTCATCCTCGTTGGCATCCCCGCGTGGATGTGGCGCCGGCTGCTGGCGCCGCAACCCGTGTTCGCGGCGTGGCGGTTCCTCACGCGCCCGGTCGTCGCGATCATCGTGTTCAACGGGCTGCTCCTGTTCACGCACTGGCCGGAGATGGTCGACGCCTCGGTCGGTTCCGAGCTCGTCCACTTCGGGTTGCACGTCCTGCTCTTCGGTTCCGCGCTCGTCATGTGGTGGCCGGTGCTGTCGCCGATGGTCGAGCTCCCGGCGCTGTCGCCGCCCGGACAGATCCTGTACCTGTTCGCCCAGTCGATCGCTCCGACGATTCCCGCATCGTTCCTCACGTTCGGGCACACGCTGCTGTACCCGGTCTACGGGACGTTCCCCCGCATCTGGGGGATGTCCGCGCTCACCGACCAGCTCGTGGCCGGCCTCGTGATGAAGCTCGTCGGCGGGTTCATCCTGTGGGGGTTCATCGCCGCGATCTTCTTCCGCTGGCACGCCCGCGAGTCGCGGGATGGGTGGGACGCGCTCGCGCTGCGCGAGGTCGAGCACGATCTTCGCTCCGGGGTCATGCGATGAAACCGACGACGCGCGACCGTCTCGTGCTTCCGATCCTGCTCCCGCTCGGGATCCTCGTCGGCATGATCGTGCTCCTCGTCGGCTTCTCGCGGATCCTGCTGTCGATCACGCCCACCGCCGCCTGGATCGTCGCGTTCGTCGTCGCCGCGACGGTCGTCGCGGCCGCGGCGCTGGCGGCGAGCCGGCGACAGGTGCGGTTGTCGACGATCGGCTCGATGGTGGGCGTCATCGCCGGTGTCGCCATGCTGACCGGCGGCATCGCGCTGGCCGTCGCGGCGGGCGAGGGAGAGGAGGGTGAGGAGGAGGTGCCGGTCGTGGCGCTCGCGGCGTTCGACATCGCGTTCGAGCCGACCACGCTCCAGGTCCCTGCGGGCGAGCCGTTCACGATCCGCTTCCACAACCAGGACGCCGACGTCCAGCACAACGTCGAGATCTTCCAGGACGAGGAGTTCTCGGGTACGGCGCTGTTCGCCGGCGATCTCATCGCGGGCGTTCGAACGCTCGACTACGCCGTGGGGGCGCTCGACCCGGGCCCGTACTTCTTCCGCTGCGTCGTCCACCCGACGATGACGGGCGAGATGGAGGCCGCTCCCGGCGAGGGTGGCGGTCCCGGCGGTCCGGAGCCGGGCGGCCCCGCGGGCCCCGGTGTCACCGTCGTCGCCCAGAACACCGCCTTCGAGCCGACGTCGATCGCGCTGCCGGCGAGTCAGGAGGCCTCGATCACGTTCGAGAACCGCGACCCGGGGATCCAGCACAACATCGCGATCTATCGCGACGAGACGCTGGCCGAGGAGCTGTTCAACGGCGATCTCATCACCGGCGTCGAATCGACGGAGTACGCGGTTCCGCCGCTCGAGGCGGGTGAGTACCCGTTCATCTGCATCGTGCATCCGACGATGACGGGGACCGTTTCGGTCGCTTGACGTGCCGGGCGCCGTGCCTGCCCCATAATGGGCCGCACAGCGGGCGCCGCCCGGCGAGGGGGTATCCATGAGCATGAAATCGCGCGCCGACGTGGGCGTGCCCTGGTGGCTGTTCCTCATCACCGGGATCGCGTGGTTGCTGGTCGCGCTCTTCGTCCTGCGTTTCAACATCACCTCGATCGCGACGGTCGGGATCCTGCTCGGCGTCATCCTGTTCATGGCGGGGGTCAACGAGTTCGCGATCATGGCGTCGCGGCCGGACTGGCGATGGTTCCACGCGCTGATGGGGGTGCTGTTCATCGTCGGAGGGGTCTACTGCTTCATCAGCCCGGTCGGGGCGTTCTGGGAGCTGGCCGCGGTCCTCGGTCTCCTGCTCGTGCTGAAGGGAGCGTTCGACATCACGGCCGCGGTCATGACGCGGGACGTCAACGAGATGTGGTGGCTCGGTCTGGTCGTCGGGATCCTCGAGGTCCTGTTGGCCTTCTGGGCGTCGCAGCAGTTCTTCCCGGCGCGGGCCGCGCTCATCCTCGTCTGGGTCGGGTTCATGGCATTGTTCCGCGGGATCACCGAGATCGTTCTCGCGTTCGAGGTCAGAAGGCTTCAGAAGGACGTCGCCACGCTGGCCGCCTAGGCGGTCGGGCGACGGCCGAGATCGGAGGGCACGGTGAGCGACGAGCAGGGATCGGGGCACGGGACCGAGTCGGACGACGTGGAGCGGCTGAAGGCCGAACGCGACGAGCTCCGCCGCAAGGTCGAGACGCTCGAGACGCCGAAGCCGCACCGGGTCCGTCGCGTCCTCACCCCGATCCTCGTCGCCCTGGCCGTGATCGTGTTCACGATCACGGTCCCGGCCGCGTGGGGCAGGCGGACCGTCCTCAACACGGACCGGTACGTCGCGACCGTCGCCCCGCTCGGCGAAGACCCGGCCGTCCAACAGTCGATCGCCACGAGGGTGACCAACCAGGTCTTCACGGTCCTCAACGTCCAGGGGGTCCTCAGCGAGAACCTTCCCGAGCAGATCGCGTTCCTCGCGGTGCCGCTGACGAGCGCGATCAGGGGGTTCGTCCAGGACCGGGTCCTGGCGATCGTGCAGAGCGACGGGTTCGAGACGTTCTGGGTGGAGGCGAATCGGTTCGTCCACACACAGCTGCTGGAGGTCCTTCGAGGTGAGACCGACACGGTCAGCGTCGTCGAAGGCAAGGTCCTGCTGAACCTCGTCCCGCTCGTCAACCTCGCCCTGGGCTCGATCCAGACGGTGGCGAGCGATCTCATCGGCCGGGACGTGACGCTGCCGACGATCGAGCCGGGCGAGCCGGTCGGCGCCTCGGTCGCCAAGCTCGAGCAGGCCCTGGGCATCGATCTTCCGGACACCTACGGGTCGGTGGAGGTGTGGGACTCCGAGGATCTCGCGGCGCTTCAGCAGGCGCTCGACCTGTTCCAGCGAGGGCTCGTCCTCCTGCTCCTGCTGATCCCGATCCTCGGCGGCCTCGCGTTGTGGCTGTCACTGCGCAAGCGCCGGACGCTGATCCAGCTCATGGCCGGTGCGGCCATCGGTCTCGTCCTCGTTCGGCGGCTGGCGATCTTGGGTCGCGACCATCTGTTCGATCAGGTCGACGTCGGGCGATTCCCTTCGGTCCGTGTGCTGACGGATCAGCTGATGGACAGCCTGTTCCGGTATACGGGGGTGCTCCTCGCGATCGTGCTCGTCGTGCTGCTCATCGCGTTGGTGAGTGGCCCATATCCGTGGGCGGTGGCGATCCGCCGGTGGGTCGGCGACGCGGCCCGTGGAGTGGGCGCCGCCGTCTCCGGCGCCGAGATGCCGGACACGGGACGCGTCCGGTGGCTGCGCGAGCATCGCGACGGCCTCATGCTGGGCACGGCTGCCCTCGCGGTGGCCCTGCTCTTCCTGCTCGACCTCTCGTTCCTCGGCTTCCTCATCCTCGTGGTCGTGTTCGCGCTCGTGGAGGTCGCGCTCTGGAGGCTGGGCGGCGAGCCCGAACCGGCGGAGGCCGGCGCTACGTAGTTCGAGCGGGGGCCGATGGGGCGGTCTCGACGCGTGGGAGCTTCGGCTCCCAGTCGTAGACCACCGCCGACCGCACGATCAGGTCTTGGATCGAGGCGTTCCGGTCGCTCACGACGCACCAGAACAGGCCGATCGGAACGGCGGCGCACAGCAGGGCGCGGACGAAGGCGCGGCCCAGTCCGAGGCGGCCACCGCTCATGCCGACGGCGCGCAGCCCGAGGATCGTCTTGCCGAACGTGCGTCCGGTGTTCGCCCATCCGATCGTCAGGTAGGCGATGAGCAGGAGCCAGCCGAGGGTGCCGAGATGGAATCCCGAGATCTCCGGCCAGCTGAACCGTCGGGGGCGGATCAGGAAGCGAGCCGCGCTCACGGCGAGGTAGACCCCGAAGAGCGAGGCCACGACGACCAGCAGGTCGATCCCGTCGGCCAGGAATCGCGAGACCACGCCGGCCCGTCGCCCGTGCATCGCGCGGGCGACCGCGGGGACGGCGGACACGCTCACTCGGGCTCCCTCGGGGGGAGCTCGGGGGGCGGGGTGGCATCGCGTTCGTCGCGGCGCTGGAGCACCCGGTCCACGAGCCGGGAGATCGCGCGGTCGGCGTTCATGCTCTGCACGCGAATCCCGCCGACGGTCTCGGTCGTCATCGACCCCATCGAGTCGCGGATGATCTCGGGCAGGTCGATGCCCTCGATCACGTCGTGGGCGATCGCGACGAGGTCGAGCCTGCGAACGACCGCCTCGACGTCCAGCCGCGCGGCCACCGCGTCCACGTCCAGGCGCGCCGCCACCGTGTCGAGGTCGACGCGTGCCACGATCGCGTCCACGTCGATCCGATCGATGATCGCATCGAGCGGGATCCGCTCGACGACGGCGCGCATGTCGATCCGCTCGACGATCGCATCCAGGTCCACGCGGGCGACGATCGCCTCGAGATCGAGCCGGCCGGCGACGCGATCGAGATCGACACCCGCGACGATGCCCTCGAGGTCGACGCGAGAGCGCACGAGATCGTTGATGTCGACCTGGTCCAGGACCGCGTCGACGACCTGCGGGACGAGGAGGCGAAGGAACTCCGATGCGGCGTGCTCGTCCTTGGGACGATGCTCCCGCCACCGGGAGTCGAGCGATCGAAGTCCCGAGCCGACCATCCGCTCCTCGCCCGTGGAGGAGCCCGTCACGTAGGAGGTCATGAGCTCGGCGCCCCGCACGACCGTCGTGAGAGCGCGCCCCGCCCACCGCCCCATCTCGACCGCCAGCCCGATGCTGGCCCCCAGGAACAGCGGCAGCCCGGTGGGCGGCGCCGCGCGCTCGTCGGAGGGAACTTCCCCGTCCCCGTAGGGCTCGTGGCCCAGGGTCCTGGCGACCGCCTCGACGAGGACCTCGGAGGCGAGGGCGGCGATCCCGAACGCGATCCGGAACGACTGCTCGACGAGCTCCTCGAGGGGGGGCGGCGGTTGCGCCGCGACTCGCAGGGGAACGACGCGGGCCGGTGCTCTCGGTGTCGCTGCGCCCTCGTCCATCTCACGCCTCCCGGTCGGCCGCCATCATCAACCCGGCGGCCTCCGATGCCAAGCCGAGCTCGGTGCGGCGGTGGGATCTGCACGGTAGCATCGGCCAACCGATCTCCCTCTCGCGCCGCGGCGGCCGCCCCGCGTCGCGTGGGCGATCGCGGCGACGTTCGAAGGAGCGCCGGTCCGTGACCCAGTCCGCGCCAGACGAGGAGCCCGGGCCCCCGCTCGACCCATCACCCGAACCGGCCGGCGAACCGGGAGGGCCCTCGCGGATCGCTCGCGCCCGCGCTTCGGCGGAGGGATTGGAGCGGCGCGCGCTCGAGGGGTTCGAGCAGGCGAAGGCTCAGCACATGTCCGTGCAGCTCGCCGCCCAGGCCTTCGAACACGACCGCTCGAAGGCGGGCGGTCTGCTGGCCGGCGGCCTCGCGTACCGGATCTTCCTGTGGGAGATCCCGCTGTCGTTGTTCCTCGTCAGCCTGTTCGGCCTCGTGTCCGAGCTCTCGGACGCCGATCCCGCCGATCTCGCGCGCCAGTCCGGGATGACGGCCGCCCTCTCCGGTGCGATCGCTCAAGCCGTGGAGGCGTCGAACAAGGGCCGCGTCGGGCTCTTGATCCTCGGAGCGGTGCTGACGATCTGGGCCGGACGCGGCGTCGTCCGGGGACTCCAGCTCGTGTGCGCGCTCGCGTGGGGTGAGCGTGGACCTCGCCGCTCCTCCCTCATCGGATCGTTGCTCGTGACGGCCCTCGGGCTCGGTGCCCTCGCCTATCAGGCCTTCCTGCCGAAGATCGGCTCGATCCTGGGGATCCCGGGCCCGGTCATGTTCGCGATCGGGCTCGCCGGGAGCATCGCGCTCATGACGTGGGTGCTCGTCCTGCTGCCCCACGGGGACGCGACGTGGCAGGCCCTGCTGCCCGGCGCGGTCCTGCTCGGTGTGGGGTTCCGACTGCTGGGGCTCGCCGTGTCGACGTACTTCGCCTACCGGCTCGATCGGTCGGACGACCTGTACGGCTCGCTCGCGATCGCGGTCGTGATGATGCTGTACCTGTTCGTCATCGCCCGCTTGTTCGTGGCGGCGCAGTTCCTCAACGCGTCGCTCCACCGGCGCCGGGCCGAGCCCGCGCCGGCGGCCTAGGCCGTCCGGCGTCCCGTCACCGCTCCCCACACGAGCAGCACGATGAGGGCACCGACGAGCGAGCCGATGATGCCGCTGGGCCGCAGCTCGAACCCGTCCCCGGCGATGAGGCTGGCGAGCGCGCCGCCGACGAACGAGCCGATGAGTCCGGCGATGAGCGCCTGGCCCCAGTCGTTTCGCTGCCGGTTCCGGCCGAGGATGATCTGCGCCACCCAGCCGGTGCCCATCGCGATCGCAAGCATCGCCAGGATCAAGAACATGTCGCCTCCGTCTCGTGCCCGAGCGCCGAAGTCTACCCCGGAGCCCAACGCGTGCGAGGCGCCGCATCGGCTAGGCTCCACGCGCCGCCGGGCGAGTCGATCCGGCGGTAGAGAGGAGCACCGCGGTGGATCTCGGTGACGTGCTGTGGGCGATGCTCGCCTTCTTCTTCTGGTTCATGGTGATCTGGGTCTTCGTCGGCGTCTTCGCCGACATCTTCCGTCGCAACGATCTGTCCGGGTGGGCGAAGGCGGGATGGATCCTGCTGTTCTTCATCCTTCCGTTCCTCGGCCTGCTCATCTACATGATCGCCAGGCCGAAGATGACCGCGCAGGACAAGGAGCTGATGGAGCAGGCGCAGGAGCGTGAGCGGCGCCTGACGGGCTACTCGTCGGCGGACGAGGTCGCCAAGCTCGCGAAGCTCCGCGACGAGGGGCAGATCTCGGCCGAGGAGTACGAGACGTTGAAGAAACAGGCGTTGATGAGCATCTAAGGCTCGCCGATCCGATGCGCGAGGGCCGCCCCGTTCGGGGCGGCCCGTTCGCGTCGGGCTGTTGGAGTCAGGCGGTCTTCCAGCGGCTGAGGCCCCCGGTACCGGCGACGAAGAACGTGACGAGGATGCCGGCCGGAAGTGCTCCCCAGAACGAGACGTTCACCCCGATGTTGCCCAGGAACAGCATCAACAGCCAGGTCGCCGGGAACGAGCCGACGACCACGACCGCGACGACCACGATCAGGAACCCGACCATCAGGTACCACCTCCCAGGGCGTCACCGCCGATGCTCGCACGGGCTTGCGAGGGTGGGGGGGAGGTTCGGGCAGGTCGCCGGCGCGCGACTCAGGCGATGAGGGCGTCCGCCGCGACGGCGCCGAACAGCAGGGCCAGGTACACGATCGAGTAGCGGAACAGGCGCATCGAGTCCGACGGCGTCGCCCGGCGCCACAGCCGGAGCGACCGCCAGACGAACCACCCGCCCAGCAGCACCGCGCTCAGCGTGTAGAGCGCGCCCATCGGCGCGACGGGCACGAGGATCAGGGAGGTGCCGAACAGCACGAGGGAATACAGCAGGATCTGCCGCCGCGTCTCCTCGGGACCTCGCACGACGGGCAGCATCGGGATGCCGGCCGCCGAGTAGTCGCCCGAGTACCGCATGGCCAGGGCCCAGAAGTGCGGCGGGGTCCACACGAACACGATCGCGAACAGCACCCACGCCGGCGGTGCGACCGTTCCGGTCACCGCCGCCCACCCCACGAGGGCCGGGACCGCCCCCGCGGCGCCGCCGATCACGATGTTCTGCACGCTCGAGCGCTTCAGCCACATCGTGTACACGAACACGTAGAAGGCGATCGCAGCGAGCGACAGGCTCGCCGCCAGGACGTTGACCGTCAGGGCGAGGAAGAAGAAGGACACGGCGCCGAGCACGTACCCGAACGCGAGGGCACGCTCCGGGGCGATCCGATGGGACGGGAGCGGGCGGCTGCGGGTTCGCCGCATCACCTCGTCGATGTCGCGGTCGAGGTAGCAGTTGATGGCGTTCGCGGAGCCTGCGGCGACGGCGCCCCCGACGAGCGTGCACACGAGGAGCCACCAGGACGGGAACGCCCCGCCCGCCAGCACCATCGCCGGGATCGTCGTGATGAGCAGCAGGACGACAATCCGAGGCTTCGTCAGCTGGAAGAACGCGGCGGTCGTCTCGCGGAGCGAGGCTCGCTTGCCGTTCGACCGCGCGTCGGGCTCGTTCGCCCGGCCGGCCCGTGCGGAGAACCGGCGGCTCACGGTGGCGATCGCGACGAGGACGCCCCAGATGAGCGCGGACAGCGTGACGTGGGCGGTGACGGCCGCCGCCGAGAGCTCGGTCCACACGTTCGCCGCGCCGACCAGGATCTGCGCCACGTACAGCCCGAGCACGACCGTGGTCATGATGACGAGGTCCTTCGACCGGTTGACCATCGTCCGGGCCCGGATCGCCTCCCAGATCACGAGGACCGCGACGACCGCCGCCAGCAGGCGATGGGCGAACATGAGCGTCGCGACGCCGTCCAGCGTGGGAACGAGCCGCCCGTCCATGAGCGGCCAGTCCCGGAACGCGAGGCCGGCGTTCTCCGAGCGAACGGCCGCGCCGACGATGAGGAGCACGAAGGAGGCGCCCGCGGTCCACATCGTCAGGCGGGCGAAGCGCGGGTCCGAGCCGGCGATGCCGGGCCCCTTCTGGGGGAGCTTGACGGTGCAGAACGAGTTCGCCGTGATCGTCACGAGCACGCCGAGCAGGGCCATGGCCGTGGCGAAATGCGCGGTGACGAGCCAGGCCTCGAGACCTCCCTCGACGACGATCCCGCCGAGCGCCGCCTGGAGGACGACGAGCCCGACCGCCGCGAGCGCCGGGCGGAAGATGAGCTTCACGCGGCGGTAGTGCTTCCAGGCCAGCGCCGCCTGGGCGCCGATGAGCACGACGACGATGCTGGCGAGCAGGCGATGGCTGTACTCGATGAGCGCGTGGTACTCGAGCGGCGGGATCCAGCGGCCGTAGCACGTGGGCCAGCTCGGGCAGCCGAGCCCCGAATCCGTCGCTCGCACGAGGCCGCCGACGGCGATGAGCGCGACCGTCGAGGCGGTGGTCGCGATCGAGAGCTTCTGGAAGCGCGTCATGGGGTGTCGAGCGTGCTTCGCCAAGCATAGCGGTCCGTCTCCGGGCGCCCGATCGCGTGTGGCCTTCCCGGCGGGCACCTCGTGCCCGGCGATTGCGATACTGCTCTCGTGCGCGACCACGCCGCCGTCCGGACTCGGGTGGGTTCCGGCGTCCTCGACGCCGTTCGCTCCACGCTCGATCCCGTCCTGTGGACCTTCCTGCACGATCGGCGCGCAGAGCTCGCCGCCATGGACCCCGCAGCGGCGACGCTCGTGGACGAGCTCGAGCGGGTGATCCGCGCAGGCGGGAAGCGCGTGCGCCCGGCGCTGTGCTACTGGGCGTACCGGGCGGCCGGCGGGGCGGACGGCGAGCCGATCGCGCGCGCCTGTTCGGCGGTCGAGCTCGTGCACACGTCCGCGATCGTCCACGACGACGTCATGGACCGAACGTCGGAACGACGCGGCCAACCCGCGACCCACGTCCGGTTCGCCGAGCAGGCTCCATCCGGGGTCGACCCGGAGGGGTTCGGGATCTCGGCGGCGATCCTCGTCGGCGATCTCGCGCTCGCGCTGTCGGATCGCGCGATGCGCGAGAGCGGCTTCGCCGAGAACGTCCTGCGGGTGGCCCTCGTCCGGTTCGATCGGATGCGCCTGGAGATGGCGGCCGGCCAGTTCCTCGACATCTCCGGCTCGCCGGACCGAGACCGGGTCGCGGCGCTGAAGTCCTCCTCGTACACGGCCGAGGGGCCGGTCCTCGTCGGTGCCGCGCTCGCCGGGGCCGGTGCCGGGCCGGAGGGATCGCTGCGCGCCTACGCGGGGCTGCTCGGCCAGGCGTTCCAGCTCCGCGACGACGTGCTCGACGCCGAAGCGCCACCCGAGGCCGCGCGCTCGGTCGATCGGCTTCTCGGGGAGGCGGTCGCCGAGCTCGGTGGAGCGCTCGACGCCGAGGCCCGAGCGGCCCTCGCGGAGATCGCGGGCGGGCTCCGGCTCGCCGAGGCGGGCTGATGCAGGTCCCCCAGGTCGATGCCGCCGTCGCCCGCCGGATGTTCGCGAGCCTGCCGACGGCCGCGGTGGCCACGCTGAACCCCGACGGCTCCCCGCACGTCGTGCCGTTGTGGTTCGTCTGGCCCGAGGACGCCATCTACGTCTCGACGCGCCGGGAGGGGCGGACGTGGGCGAACGCGGAAGCGGATCCCCGGGTCGCGCTCACGATCGACGTGGGGCGGTCATGGACCGAGCTGGCAGGCGTCGAGGTCCGCGGGGTGGCACGACCCCTCCCGGCGGAGGACGCGTCCATGCGCTCGCCGATCTCGACCTGGTACGAGAAGTACCGGCCGCTCCTGTCGGGGTCCGGGTTCGGGCGGTTCACCGAGGAGATCTCCGGTCTGGGGTTCCTGTGCGTGGTCCCCGAACGTGTCCTCGCCTGGGATCACGCCCGCGACGGCTGAGTGCCCCACGGTTGCTCGCCCCGAATCGGCGGGCATAGGGTTTGTGCGGAACTTCACAAGTGGATAGCATCATTTGTGAAAGTTTTCACAAGCGGTGGAGGTCCTCGTGCCGAGCCCGACGAACGCACAGGTGGATGCCGACGTCCTCGTGATCGGCGCCGGGCCTGCCGGGTCGACCGCCGCCTATCACCTGGCCAGGCACGGGCTCGACGTCCTCGTCGTCGACAAGTCCTCGTTCCCGCGGGAGAAGGTCTGCGGCGACGGCCTCACGCCACGAGCCGTCGTCGCGCTCGAGCGGATGGGCATCGACACGGATGACCCGCGCTTCGAACGTCATCGCGGCCTGCGGATCCATTCCCGGAAGGTGACCCTCGAGCTGCCGTGG
Organism: Actinomycetota bacterium; assembly: GCA_036555645.1. GTDB lineage: Bacteria > Actinomycetota > UBA4738 > UBA4738 > HRBIN12 > DASSJM01. The sequence continues at coordinate 13,222 of DATBLA010000141.1, read as the reverse complement.
CCCGACCTCGAGTCCTATCCGGGCACCGGTCTCGTCATGACTCGGGCCGAGTTCGATCATCTGCTCCTGCGGCATGCCGAGAAGGCCGGCGCGCGGATCCTCGAGCGCACCGAGGCGACGGCCCCGACGCTCGACGAGGGGTGGATCACCGGCGCGCGGATCCGCGGCGCGGACGAGGCCGAGGAGCGCGGCGTGCGAGCGAGGTTCGTCATCGTCGCCGACGGCGCCTCGTCGAGGTTCGGAGGACGGGCGGGGACCACCCGCGACCCGTCGCGGCCGCTCGGGATCGCCGCGCGCCGGTATTACCGCATCGACCATCATGCGGGGCCGTGGCTCGAGGTCTGGATGGATCTGTGGGAAGGCGAGGCGATCTTGCCGGGATACGGCTGGCTGTTCCCGCTCGCCGACGGCTCCGTGAACCTCGGCGCCGGCCTCCTGAACACCTTCACCGGCTTCAGGGATCAGTCCGCGCAGCGCGTGTTCGACGCCTTCTGGCGGATGCTGCCGCCCGAGTGGAACGTGGGGGAGGACACGGCCGAGGGCCGCGTGCTGTCCGGGCCGCTGCCGATGGGGTTCTCCCGTACGCCACCGGCGCTCCCGGGCATGCTCGTCGTCGGCGACGCGGCCGGTCTCGTGAACCCGTTCAACGGCGAGGGCATCGCCTATGCCATGGAGTCGGCCGAGCTGGCCGCCGAGCTCGTCCACGAGGCGCTCGTCTCGGATCGACCAGGGATGGCTCACCTGTACCCGACGATGCTCCGCGAGCGGTACGGGGGCTACTACCGGCTCGGCACGGGGTTCGTCCGCGCCATCGGGCACCCGAGCGTGATGCGCGCGCTCACGGACTACGGCCTCCCGCAGCGATGGCTCATGCGGTTCCTCCTGCGGCTCATGGGCAACCTCACCGACGGGCGGGACGGGGACGCCCAGGACCGGTTGATCCACACGATCGAGCGACTCACGCCGGTGTGATCGAAGGGGACGGATGAACCAGGGCAGCGACCTCGCTGACTATCTGCCGGTCGTCATCCTGGCCGCGCTCGGACTCGTGTTCGCGGTCGCCTCGCTCGCCGTGTCCGCGCTCCTGCGCCCGAACAAGCCGACACCCGCCAAGCTCGCGCCGTACGAGTGCGGCATCGAGCCGGAGCGGGTCCCCAAGGGCGAGCGGTTCAGCGTGAAGTTCTACGTCGTCGCGATGCTGTTCATCATCTTCGACGTCGAGGTGATCTTCCTGTTCCCGTGGGCCGTCGGGTTCCGCCGGCTCGGGGTCTTCGGCCTCGTCGAGATGGCCGTGTTCATCGGGCTCGTCTTCGCCGCCTACGTCTACATCTGGCGGCGCGGGGGTCTCGACTGGGAACGGGCGCCCGCCGCCGTCCCTGCGCCCGAGGGCGACGAGGTCCCACGGGAGGAGCTGGCCCGTGCCGGTTGAGCGCCTCGAGGGGTTCCAGCCGGGTCGGACGGCCGAGGAGAGCGAGGAGGAGTTCAAGCGGGGACTCCTGTTCACGACGCTCGACCGCGCCGTCAACTGGGCGCGCAAGCAGTCGATGTGGCCGGTCACGTTCGGGCTGGCCTGCTGCGCGATCGAGATGATGGCGACCGGCGCCGGCGACTACGACCTGTCGCGATGGGGGATGGAGCTGTTCCGGGCCTCCCCGCGCCAGGCCGACCTCATGATCGTCGCGGGTCGGGTGAGCCAGAAGATGGCGCCGGTGCTCCGCACCGTCTACGACCAGATGCCCGAGCCGAAGTGGGTGATCTCCATGGGGGTGTGCGCGTCGGCCGGGGGGATGTTCACGAACTACGCGATCGTCCAGGGCGTCGACACGATCGTGCCGGTCGACATCTACGTGCCGGGCTGCCCCCCGAAGCCGGAGATGCTCATGTACGGCATCCTGCGCCTCCACGAGAAGGTCCGGACGGAGGGCCGCTTCCGGTGATCGCCGCCGAGCTCGCCGAGCGTGTGCGTGCGGTCGCTCCGGATGTCGTCGTCGCCCGGGGAGAGGTGACGCTCACGGTCGCGCGCGACGACGTCACCGCCACGCTCGACCGGCTTCGCGCGGAGCCCGATCTGTCCTTCGACTTCCTCGCGAGCATCGCGGCGACCGACTGGCCGGGTCGCGACCCTCGGTTCTGGGTCGTGTACGAGCTCGCGTCGGTCGAGCACCTGCACCGGCTGCGCGTGAAGGTGGGGCTGCCGGAGGCCGACCCGACGATCCCGTCGGTCGTGGACCGGTTCCCGACCGCGAACTGGCACGAGCGCGAGGCCTACGACCTGTTCGGCATCACGTTCGAGGGCCATCCCGATCTCCGCCGCATCCTGCTCCCGGACGGATGGGAGGGCTGGCCCCTGCGCAAGACCGAGGAGCTCGGGGGCGTGAACACGCGCTACCACGGCGCGTTCATCCCCCCCGTCGACCGGAGGACGTCGTGAGCCCGGATCGCGTCGACGACCTCCTCACGGCGGGCGACGAGGCGGGGTTCGACGCGCCCTCCACCCGCGAGGTTCGGCAGGAGACGATGGTCATCAACATGGGCCCGCAGCACCCGTCGACGCACGGGGTGTTGCGGCTCCTGCTCGAGCTCGACGGCGAGACCGTGGTGTCCTGCGCCCCGGTGATCGGGTACCTGCACACCGGCATCGAGAAAAACACGGAGTACCGGACCTGGCAGCAGGGCGTCACGTACGTGACCCGCGCCGACTACCTGTCGCCGTTCTTCAACGAGCTCGGGTACTGCCTCGCCGTCGAGAAGCTGCTCGGCGTCGAGGCACCGCCGCGCGCGCAGGTGCTGCGGGTGCTGTTCTGCGAGATGAACCGCATCGCCTCGCATCTCGTGTGGCTCGCCACGTCGGGGATGGAGCTCGGCGCGATCAGCGTGATGCTCTACGGGTTCCGCGAGCGCGAGCAGATCCTCGACATCTTCGAGGCGGCGACCGGGTTGCGGATGAACCACGCGTACATCCGGATCGGCGGGGTCGTCATGGACCTCCCCGAGGGCGGGCTCGAGCGCATCGGGGACTTCCTCGACACGATGCCGGGGCGGATCGACGAGTACGAGCGCCTGCTCTCGAAGAACCCGATCTGGCTCCAGCGCAACGTCGATGTGGGCCGGCTCTCGGCGGGAGACGCGCTCGCGTACGGGGTGACGGGTCCAACCCTGCGGGCCGCGGGGGTTCCGCGCGACGTCCGCCGCGACGAGCCATACAGCGGCTACGAGACCTACGCGTTCGACGTGGTGACCCGGGAGGGCGCCGACTGCTACGCGCGCTACGAGATCCGGATCGAGGAGATGCGCCAGTCGCTCGGGATCGTCGAGCAGTGCATCGAGCGCCTGCGTGAGCCCGGCCCCGTGATGATCGAGGACCCGAAGCTCGGGTGGCCGGCACGACTGGAGGTCGGTCCCGATGGGATCGGGAACTCGCCGGCTTACGTCCGCCACATCATGGAGGAGTCGATGGAGGCCCTCATCCACCATTTCAAGATGGTGACCGAGGGTGTGTCGGTCCCCGCCGGTGAGGTCTACGTGCCGGTCGAGTCCCCACGTGGCGAGCTCGGGATGTTCGTCGTCGCCGACGGCTCGCACCGCCCCTATCGCGTGAAGATCCGCGATCCCTCGTTCGTGAACCTCCAGGCCGTCCCGACGATGGTCGAGGGCGGGCTCGTCGCCGACACGATCGCCGTGATCTCGAGCATCGACCCCGTGATGGGAGGGGTCGATCGGTGATCCGGTTCCCGTCACGGCGGAGGCCGGCGTGAGCGTCCTGTCCGCCGAGCTCCGAGCGACCGCCGAGGCGATCAAGGCTCGGTACCCGGCCGGCCGCGAGCGCTCGGCGATCCTGCCGCTCCTGTACCTCGTGCAGTCGGTCGAGGGGCAGGTGACCCGCGAGGGCCTGCGCGAGGTCGGCGAGCTCCTCGGGATCAGGACGGCCGAGGTCGAGGCGGTCGCCTCCTTCTACACGATGCTGCGACTGCGCCCGACCGGGACGCACCTGATCTCCGTGTGCACGAACCTGTCCTGCGCCCTTCGGGGGGCCGGCGAGGTCTTCGAGGCGGCCCACGTCGCCGCCCGCGTGGAGCACGGCGGCGAGGTCTCCGAGGACGGGCTGTTCAGCGTCCACGAGGAGGAGTGCCTCGGGGCCTGCGACGCCGCCCCCGTCGTGCAGGTCGACTTCGCGAACCACGACCGTGTCGACGTCGATCGGATGGGGGAGATCGTCGAGAGCCTGCGGCGCGGCGAGGTTCCCACGCCCTCGCGCGGGAGCGCGCCCGCGGACTTCCGGGACGCCTCCCGGATCCTCGCCGGGGTGGAGCCGGCATCGTGAGCGCCGGGGCCGAGCCCGTGACGAGGGTCGTCACCGCGACCTGGGACGACCCGGAGGTGTTCGGGATCGACGGCTACCGGGCACGAGGCGGGTACGAGGCCCTTGCGACGTCGCTCGCGATGACGCCGGGCGAGGTCATCGACCTCATGAAGGCCTCGGGGCTGCGCGGGCGCGGCGGCGCCGGCTTCCCGACGGGCGTGAAGTGGTCGTTCGTGCCGCAGGACACCGGCAAGCCCACGTACGTCGTGTGCAACTTCGACGAGTCCGAGCCGGGGACGTTCAACAACCGGGAGATCGTCGAGCGCGAGCCGCACCGCGTCCTCGAAGGCATCGCGATCGCCGCCTACGCGGTGCAGAGCCACACGGCGTTCGTCTACTGCCGCGGCGAGTTCCTGTGGCCGGGGCGGATCCTCGAGGCGGCGATCCGCGACGCGTACGGGGCGGGGGTGTTCGGGGAGTCGGTCCTCGGGACCGGGTATTCGCTGGAGCTCGTGCTGCATCGCGGGGCCGGCGCCTACATCTGCGGTGAGGAGACGGCGCTCCTGTCCTCGCTCGAGGGCCATCGCGGCCAGCCGCGGCTCCGTCCTCCGTTCCCGGCGGTCGAGGGCCTGTACGCGAGCCCGACCGTGATCAACAACGTCGAGACCCTGGCCAACGTCCCGTCGATCGTCGCGAACGGAGCGGAGTGGTTCGCCGCCATCGGCCCCGAGAAGTCGCCGGGGACGAAGCTGTTCAGCGTCTCGGGCAAGGTCGAACGGCCCGGGAACTACGAGCTGCCGATGGGGACGCCGCTCCGAACGCTGCTCGAGGACCACGCGGGCGGCGTGCTCGGCGGTCGGCGGCTGAAGGCGTGGACGCCCGGCGGCTCCTCCACGCCGATGCTCACCGACGCGCACCTCGACGTCGCGCTGGACTTCGAGTCGGTCGCGGCGGCGGGCTCGCTGCTCGGCACGGGGGCGATCATCGTCATGGACGAGACCGACTGCATCGTCGAGGCCGCCCGCAGGCTCGTCCAGTTCTACGCCCACGAATCGTGCGGCAAGTGCACCCCGTGCCGCGAGGGGACCTGGTGGGTGAGCCGCGTCCTCGGACGGATCGAGCAGGGGTACGGACGGCCCGAGGATCTCCCGCTGCTGGACGAGCTGGGGCGCAACATCCTGTTCAAGGCCTTCTGCGCGCTCGCCGACGGCGCGGTGAGCCCGATCCAGTCGAGCCTGCTGCACTTCCGGGACGAGTACGAGCAGCACATCGCCGAGCGGCGGTGCCCGTTCACGGGCCGGGGCCCCGGCCTCGAGGCGGTCGAGCCCGCTCCGGATCTGAGCGGGGTGCTCTCGTGAGTCCGGACTCGGTCGCGCTGACCGTCGACGGGATCGAGGTCGTCGTGCCGCGCGGCACGCTGATCATCCGGGCCGCCGAGCGGGTCGGGATCGAGGTTCCGCGCTTCTGCGATCACCCATTCCTGGAGCCGGTCGGCGCCTGCCGGCAGTGCTACGTCGAGATCGAGGGGCAGCGCAAGCTCTTCACCTCGTGCACGACCGAGGTCGCGGACGGCATGGCCGTGAGGACACAGAACACCTCCGAGGAGGCCCGCCAGGCGCAGGTCGCGAACCTCGAGTTCCTCCTGCTGAACCATCCGCTCGACTGCCCGATCTGCGATCGGGGCGGCGAGTGCCCCCTCCAGGACCAGGCGCTCGCGTTCGGCCCGGGCGAGAGCCGGTACACGGAGCCGAAGCGCGTCTACGAGAAGCCGATCCCGCTGTCGCCGCTCGTCATGCTCGACCGCGAGCGATGTGTGCTCTGCGCGCGCTGCACCCGGTTCTGCGACGAGATCAGCGGTGACCGGTTCATCGAGCTGTTCGCCCGCGGCGCGGGCGAACGCGTCTCGATCGCCGCGGGCGAGGACTTCCGCTCGCCCTTCTCCGGCAACACCGTGCAGATCTGCCCCGTGGGGGCGCTCACGGCCGAGCCGTACCGATTCGTCGCCCGGCCGTTCGACCTCAGCCGCGGCGATTCGATCTGCGATCACTGCAGCGCGGGGTGCAACGTCCGCGTGGACGTTCGGCGGGGGAGCGTCGTCCGCGTGCTGGCGCGGGACAACGCCGACGTGAACGACGCGTGGACGTGCGACAAGGGACGGTTCGCGTTCGCCGCCCCCGACCGGCCGGAACGGATCACGATGCCGCTGCTCCGCGACCACGGGTTGGAGCCCGCCTCGTTCGAGGAGGTGTTCGCGAGCGTGGGGGCGTGGGCCGGCGAGGGCGACGTCGCGTTCCTGGCGGGGGGACGGCTGCTCGACGAGGACGCCTACGCGCTCGCCAAGCTCGCCCGCCGGACGTTCGGGACGAACGACGTCGATCACCGCCGAACGTTCCACGGGGGTCACGCCGAAGTGCTCGCCGCCGCGACGCCGCTCGCCACGACGTACCGGGACGTCGAGCGGGCCGCCGTCATCGTGGTCGTCGGCCTGGATGCCGAGCAGGAGGTCCCGATCCTGCACCTGCGGATCCGAAAGGCCAACCGTCGGGGAGCCCAGGTCTTCGTCGTCCACCCGAGGCGGACCCGGCTCGAGGATCTCGCCCGCCACGAGCTCTGCCTGCCGGAGCACCAGTCCTACGTGCTCGAGCGGATCCTCGACGGCGACGACGCCGAGGGCTCGTTCGCCGCGGAGGTGGCCGCCGCCCTGCGTGAGGCGGGTGACCGCGCCGTCGTGCTCGCCGGCGACCGGCTCGCCGAGCATCCCCTCGCGGCCGACGTCGCCCTTCGGGTCGCGCAGCGGTACGGGGCGCGATTCGCGCTCGTTCCCCGCCGGGCCGGCGATCGCGGCGCCCTGCGCGCCGGCCTGCACCCCTCGCTCCTGCCGGGCGGCCGCCGGGTCGACGTCGAGCCGGAGCGCGCCGAGGTCGAGGCCGTGTGGGGCGCGGTCCCCGCCGAGCCCGGTCGATCGGCGGCCGAGATCCTCGCGGCCTGCGCGCGCCGTGAGATCGGCGTGCTCTACCTGCTCGGGGTCGATCCGCTCCGGGACGTCCCCGACGCCTCGCTGGCCCGGCGAGCGCTCGAGAACACCGCGCACGTGGTCGTCCAGTCGCTCGAGCTCGGCTCGCTCGAGGCGTACGCGGACGCCTTCTTGCCGGCGGCGGCCCCGATCGAGCGCAGCGGCAGCCGGACCGACTGGGAGGGGCGCTCCCAGCCGCTGCATCCCGTCCGGCCGCCCGAGGGCCTGGCCCGGCCCGACTGGGAGATCCTCGCGGGGCTCGCTCGTGCGATGGATCGTCCCCTCGGGTTCGAGACCATCGAGGCGCTCCACGAGGAGGCGGCTCCGCTGCTCGCCCCGCGAACCGTCCCGGCTCGAGTCACCGCCTGGACCGGAACCGGCCCGCCGAAACGGCTGGGCGAGCTCACGCTCGTCTCCTACCCGCTGCTCGTCGACGAGGGGCGGATGTCCGAGGGCGCCACCGAGCTGAAGGCGGCGCTCGGGGAGGAGGCGTTCGTGGAGGTGCACCCCGTCGACGCGGACAAGCGCGGGATCGTCGACGGCGCGACCGTGGCGGTGCGGACCTCGGCGGGCGAGGAGCTCGTGCCGGCAAGGGTGACCGACCGCGTGGCGCCGGGGGCGGTGTTCGTCCCCTTCAACCAACCCGGCCTTGCGGCGAACGGGCTGCTGTCGGGCTCGTTCACGGCCGCCGTCGAGGTCGAGGCGGTCGCCTCGGACGCGGCTCCGGCGGAGGGGGCGGCCTGATGGACTGGCTCGACTGGGTCCTGCTCGTCGCCCGGGTCGCCGTGGTGTTCTTCGGGCTCCTCGTCCTCGTGATGCTGCTCATCTGGATGGAGCGAAAGGTCATCGCCGACATGCAGACGCGCGTGGGCCCGACCCGGGCCGGCCCGCGCGGGATCCTCATCACGCTCGCCGATGGCATCAAGCTCTTCTTCAAGGAGGGCATCACGCCCACCCTCGCCGATCGGCCTGTGTACCTCATCGCGCCCGTGGTCGCGATGCTCCCCGCGTTCCTGGCGTTCGCGGTGATCCCGTTCGGGACCGAGATCGAGCTGTTCGGCCGCGAGATCCCGTTCCAGATCGCCGACCTGTCGATCGGGATCCTGTGGATCCTCGCGATGAGCTCGCTCATGGTCTACAGCGTGGTGCTCGCGGGCTGGTCGAGCGGGTCCAACTACCCGCTCCTCGGCGGCGTTCGCGCCTCCGCGCAGATGATCAGCTACGAGGTCGGGATGAGCCTCGCGATCGTCGCGGTGGTCATGTACTCGGACTCGCTGCGGATGACCGAGATCGTGGCGAGCCAGGACCGGATCTGGAACGTGATCCCGCAGTTCCCGGCGTTCGTCGTCTACCTCATCGCGGGCCTCGCCGAGACGAACCGTCCACCGTTCGACCTGCCCGAGGCCGAGTCCGAGCTCGTCGCCGGGTACCACACCGAATACTCCGGCATCAAGTTCGCGATGTTCTACCTCGGCGAGTACCTGAACACCGTGACCGTCGCCGCCGTGGCGACCACGCTGTGGCTCGGAGGCTGGCGCGGCCCCGCGCCGGACGTGCTCCCGTGGCTGTGGCCGCTCCTGTGGTTCCTCGCGAAGGTGCTGCTCGTCATCTACGCCTACATCTGGATCCGCGCGACGCTTCCACGCATCCGCTACGACCGGCTCATGGCCTTCGGGTGGAAGCTCCTCATCCCGTTCGGGCTCGTGTGGGTGCTCCTGACCGGCTCGATCATCGTGCTCCCCGAGGTCTACGGCCGCGACGCGGTCGTGACGGCGTTCGCGATCGGCTTCGGCGCCCTCGTCGTGATCTCGCTCGTCTGGCCGCTGCTCGTCCGAAAGCCCGCGCAGGAGGTTCCGGCCCCGTGAGCGAGCGGCGCCCCGAACGTTCGGGCCCCGAGATGGGCTCGGCCACGGCCGCGATCGCCCGCGGCATGGGGACGGTGTTCAAGCAGATCTTCCGGCGGGACGTGACCGAGGAATATCCGAAGGAGATCGAGCCGCCGCCGCCCCGGAGCCATATCGGCCGCCACCTGCTGAACCGGTACGAGGACGGGCTCGAGAAGTGCATCGGGTGCGAGCTGTGCGCGTTCGCCTGCCCGGCGGACGCGATCTGGGTCGAGGGCGAGGACAACGACCCCGACCATCCCGTGAGCCCGGGCGAGCGTCACGCGAAGGACTATCAGATCAACTACCTGCGCTGCATCATGTGCGGCCTGTGCGTCGAGGCATGCCCGACGCGGGCCCTCACGCTCACGAGCGGCTACGAGATGTCGTTCACCTCGCGCGAGGACGCGATCTGGACGAAGGAACGGCTGCTCGAGCCGCCGTTGCCACTCGGGACCGCACCGGCCACCGAGGAAGGGCGGTAGTGGCCGTCGACACGCTCGTCTTCTGGGTCTTCGCGCCGATCTCGGTCGGGAGCGCGATCGCGATGGTGATCCAGCGCAACGCGGTGCACGCCGCGCTGTTCCTCGTGGTGAACTTCTTCACGATCGCCGTCTTCTACCTCGTGCTCGGCGCCCCGTTCCTGTTCGCGGTCCAGGTCATCGTGTACGCGGGCGCGATCATGGTGCTGTTCCTGTTCGTCATCATGCTGCTCGGGGTCGATCGCGACGAGCCGCTGCTCGAGCGGCTGAAGGGACAGCGGGTCATCGGCATCACCCTCGGCGTCGGGATCGCGCTCGAGCTCGTCGTCGCGATCCGCGCGGGGATCGGGTTCGCGACGACCGGCCCGGCGAACTTCGACGAGGCGGTGAACGGGAGCGGGAACGCCGAGGCGCTGTCCGCGGTCCTGTTCCGCCAGTACTTCTTCCCGTTCGAGGTGACGTCGGTCCTGCTCATCGTCGCGGCGATCGCCGTCGTCGTGCTGGCCTCGAGGCAGCGCCGCTCGATCACCCGTGCCGAGGCCGAGCGGTTGCGGGGTGACGCCGCGTGAGCACGCCCGTCTCGTACTTCCTCGTGGTCTCGGCGATGCTGTTCGCGATCGGGACCGTCGGCGTCCTCGTTCGCCGGAACGCGCTCGTCATCTTCATGTCGGTGGAGCTCCAGCTGAACGCCGTGAACCTCGCGCTGGTGGCGTTCAGCCGCCTGCACGGGAATCTGAACGGGCAGGTCCTCGCGTTCTTCTCGATGGTCGTCGCGGCGGCCGAGGTCGTCGTCGGCCTCGCGATCATCGTCACGGTCTACCGCCGGCGCCAGAGCGCGAGCGTGGACGATCTCACGGTGCTGCGGGGCTAGCGTGGGCGACCTCCTGTGGCTCGTCCCCGCCCTGCCGCTCGCCGGCGCCACCGTGATGCTGTTCGGGGGAGGCCGGCTCGGCAGGGCCGCGGGGTGGATCGCCACGGCGCTCGTCGCGGCCGCCTTCGCCCTGGCCGTCGCGATCCTGCTCGACCTGCTGTCGATGCCGGCCGAGGCCCGCGTGCTCGTCGACGACGTCTACGAGTGGATGGCCGCGGGCGCGTTCTCGGTCGACGTCGCGTTCCGGGCCGACCCGCTCTCGATCACGATGACGCTCGTGGTGACGGGCGTGGGGGCGCTCATCCACCTGTACGCGATCGGCTACATGGAGCACGACCCGCGGGTCGGGCGCTTCTTCGCGTACATGAACCTGTTCGTGTTCTTCATGCTCGTGCTCGTCCTGGCCGACAACTACCTCCTGCTCTACCTGGGCTGGGAGGGCGTGGGGCTCTGCTCGTACCTGCTCATCGGGTTCTGGTTCGATCGACCGTCGGCGGCGAGCGCCGCGAAGAAGGCGTTCGTCACGACGCGGATCGGGGACGCCGCGATGCTGCTCGGCATCGCGCTCATCTTCATCACCTTCGGATCACTCGACTTCGGGGAGGTCCTTGCACCGCTCGGCGCGGCGGATGGAGCGACCCCGTCGTCGGGAACCTTCACCGTCATCTCGCTGCTGCTGCTCGCCGGTGCGGTCGGAAAGTCGGCGCAGCTGCCGCTGCACGTCTGGCTCCCCGACGCGATGGAGGGTCCGACGCCCGTCTCCGCTCTCATCCACGCCGCGACGATGGTCACGGCGGGCGTGTACCTCGTCATCCGCTCGCACGTCCTGTTCGAGCTGTCCGGGACCGCGCTCACCGTCGTCCTCGTCGTGGGGCTGCTGGGCGCGATCTACGCGGCGCTCGCCTCGATCGGTCAGTTCGACATCAAGCGGGCGCTCGCGTACTCGACGATGAGCCAGATCGGCTTCATGTTCTTCGCGGTCGGCATGCGCTTCTACGAGGGCGCGATGCTGCTCCTCGTCTGCCATGCCTTCTACAAGGCGCTGCTGTTCCTGACCGCGGGCAACGTCCTGCACGGACTCGACGACGAGACCGACATGCGCCGGATGGGCGGGCTCCGAGCGGACATGCCGATCTCGGCGGTCTGGTTCGGCATCGGCGCGCTCTCGCTCGCGGGCATCCCGCCGCTCGCCGGCTTCTTTGCCAAGGATGAGATCGTCGGGTTCGCCGCGACGAGCGGCCGCGAGATCGCGTGGCTGCTCGCCACCGTCGGGGCGTTCATGTCCGCCCTGTACATCTCGCGACCGCTGTTCCTCGCGTTCTTCGGCCGGCGACGGACCGAACGCACGGCACACGAGGCACCCTGGCTCATGCAGGCGCCGCTGGCGCTGCTCGCGCTGCTCACCGTTGGCGGTGGGATCGTCCTCGGACTCCAGGCCGAGGGTGGCCGGCTGGCCACGTTCCTCGAACCGGTCGTCGGGGCCGCGGAGCACGGCGAGGCGTTCCTGTCCGATGCGGGACTCATCGCGATCTCGGTCGTGCTCGCCGTGGCGGCGGTGGCGATCGCGTACTGGATCTGGGCGTCCGGGCGCGTCGACTGGCAGGCGTTCCCGAGCCGTCAGCCCGAGCTCGCCGGATGGCTCTCGAACGCGTTCTACGTGAACACCCTCTACGCCTGGCTCGTCCAACATCCCGGCAAGGGGTTCGCCCACGTCCTGACCTCGGTGGACGACCGCGTCATCGACGGGGCCGTGAACGAGGTGGCCGAGGACGTCGGAAAGGCATCGCGGATCGCGCCGCGGATCCAGCGCGGGTTCGTCCGGACGTACGCGCTCGGGTTCCTGCTCGGAGCGGTGGCGCTGCTCCTGTTCCTCGGGTGGAGGGGCTGAGCGTGCCCTGGCTCACGGTCCTCATCTTCGTGCCGCTCGTGGGTGTGGCCGCGCTCGGTCTGTGGCGCCGGGCCACTCCGGCGCAGGCGTGGGTGGTGGCCCTGTCGGTCGCGGTCGTCGACCTGCTCGTGGCGCTCGGCACGCTCGGCGCGTTCGATGCCTCGCACGCGGGCTACCAGCTCGTGGAGCGGGTCGTCTGGGTTCCGTCGGCGGGACTGTCCTATCTCGTCGGGGTGGACGGGTTCAGCATCTGGCTCGTCGTCCTGACGGCGTTCATCACACCGGTCGCCGTCATCTCGTGCTGGGGGACCGCGCACCGGGTGCGGTTCCTCATGTCGATGATCCTGCTCCTGGAGACCGCGATCCTCGGCTCGTTCCTGGCCCTGGACCTCCTGCTGTTCTTCGTGTTCTTCGAGGCGCTCCTGGTCCCGATGTTCTTCGTCATCGGGGTGTGGGGTTCGACGCGTCGCGTGTACGCGAGCGTGAAGTTCTTCCTGTACACGATGCTGGGGTCGGCGTTCGTGCTCGTCGCCATCCTCTACCTCTGGTTCCAGACCTCCGAGCAGTTCGGCCGCGGGAGCTTCGACATCCGGCAGATCGAGCAGCTCTCCCTCGGCGTCGGTGTGCAGCGGTGGCTCTTCGTCGCGTTCTTCGTCGGGTTCGCGGTGAAGGTCCCGATCTTCCCGCTGCACACGTGGCTTCCCGACGCGCACACCGAGGCGCCGACAGCAGGCAGCGTGGTCCTGGCGGCCATTTTGCTGAAGCTCGGCGCGTACGGATTCCTG
>DATBLA010000140.1:0-11299 GCA_036555645.1 Actinomycetota bacterium | reverse complement strand
AGGCGATCGCGCCGGCCACAACGTGGCGGAGTACCGAGCGATGATCGAAGGGCTGGCATGCCCGCCGCCCGACAGGCGTCCTGACCTGCGCTTTCCTGGTAGTCCCAACGGGGTTCGAACCCGTGTCTCCACCTTGAGAGGGTGGTGCCCTAGGCCACTAGACGATGGGACCGGGAGCCTCGATCGAGGCGACTCCAGAGCATAGCAACGGCTAGGTTCCGAGCAGGGACAGGAGCGACTCGCCGAGCGGGGTGAGCTCGCTGTAGACGCCTCGCCCACTGCGATGGGCGTCCACGACGCCGGCGCGCCGGAGCACCGAGAGCTGCTGGGAGACGGCCCCGGGCGTCACGCCGAGTCGGGAAGCCATCTCGGTCGTCGTCATCGGGATCTCGAGCGCTCGCAGGATCGCAGCGCGCGTGCCGCCGACGAGCTCGTCGAGCGCGTCGTCGGTGGGGATGCGGTCGCGCTCCCAGAGCGTCGCGATTCCTCGGGGTGTGTAGGTGAGCGTCGGCTGCCACGGCGGGTCGGTGATGACCGTGCACTTCGGGCACGAGAACGCGACGGGGACGAGGAGGACGCCGCGGCCCTCGGGGGACAGGTCCTGCTCCCACCGCTTGTCGACCGACAGCACGCCGTCGCTCCACGAGACGGCGGGGTGAAGGTCGTCGAACAGACCCTCGGCGCCCTCGAGCGCGAGCCGCTTCGCCCGGTACAGCACGTCGCCCTCCAGCACCGATCGCAGGCGCGGCCAGTGCTCCGCGAGCGTCGCCTGCCAGTAGGCCTCGAGCGCGTCGGTGAGCCCTCGCAGAGCCGCGTCCGGGTCGTCGATGTACGCCCGTGCGGCCTTCGGCATCGCGCCGTCCGGGTACGTGCGTCCGACCTCGCGCCGAACGATGTCGTGGGGCGTGGCACGGATCCGCTCCAGCTCCTCCGCGAGGTCGGGGTAGGGCCCGTCCGGGGGAGGGGTGATGAAGTCGGCTCGGTAGCAGGGGCTGGGGGGAAGCAGGGCACGGAGCGGCTCGAGGTCCAGGCCGGCCATCCGCTGTTTCGCCTCTCCGATCCACGGGAGGTGGAAGACGTACTTCCCCGGATCCCAGACGGCGTCGAGGCTCTGCACGGCCTCCCAGACCGGGCTGAACGCGAGGCGGGTCTCGGTGAGGTCTTCCGCGCTGAGGTGGATCCGGATCATTCGCGCTCCAAGAGAGGATTTAGCGATTCCTGAATGACTTCACGGATTCTACGCCGGCGTCTATCGTTCGCGCAAGCCCAAAGACGAGCCGGAGATGAGGAGGACACGATGATGTTCACCCCACACAGCCAGCACCTCCTCAACGATCGCGAGGAGACGCTCCGCCGCCGGGCGGAGGACGAGCGCAAGGTGCGCGCGGAGCGGGATCGAGACGACCCCGATGCCATGGACGCGGAGATCCGCCTGCTCATCGAGCGGACGGCGGCCGAACCCGCGTGCGAGTGCTGCGAGGAGGAGTTCGAAGAGGCGGCCGGCTAGACCCCCGTCAGTTCTCGCCCTGGTCGCGCGTGAACCCGAGCTCGCCGTCGAACTCCTGGAGCTTCTCGATGTGCATCCAGCGGTGACGGCTCGAGATCCGGGCGAGGAGGTCGTGGACGTCGTCGTCGGACAGGTCGCCCGGGTTCTCCTCGATGATGAACCGGCACCGGAAGTGATCGCCGGTCTCGGTCATCGCGCCCGTGGCCGGGAACACCTTCGTGCCCCGGCTCGAGATCATCGCCAGCGAGAGCGGCATATCGCGCGTGAGCTCGCCGAGGGAGGCTCCCAGCTCGTCCGCGGACAGCGGTGACTCGACGAACACGTCGAGTCCCACCACCGCGCGGCTGGCCGGTCGCACGTAGTCCGGGGCCGGATCGACCTTCGGCAGCTGGAGCGGCTGGACGTCGCGGACGGTCCAGGTCTCGGTGCGTCGCCCGAGGTTGCCGATGATGGCGTCCGTGTAGTCGGTCGTCGGCGTGCCGACGTCGTAGCCGACCACGTCGCCGGTCAGCACCCCCGACTCGAGCGTGACGAAGATCGCGTGCTCGATCGCCGCGGCCTGCTCGAAGAAGCCGAGGTAGCGGAGCATGAGGACGGCCGACAGGATGACGGCCGTCGGGTTGATGACGTTCTTGCCCGCGTACTTCGGCGCCGAGCCGTGGACGGCCTCGAAGATCGCGACCTCGTTGCCGATGTTCGCCGACGGCGCGAAGCCGAGCCCGCCGATGAGCGCGCTCGTGAGGTCGGACAGGATGTCGCCGTTCATGTTCGTCGTGACGATGACCTCGAACTGCTCCGGCCGTTTCACGAGCTGGTGGGCGCAGTTGTCGACGATGACGTGCCAGGGCTCGATCTCCGGGTAGTCGGGCGCCACCCGTTCGAACACGCGCTTCAGCGTGCCCTCGGACAGCTTCATGATGTTCGCCTTCGTCGCGCAGGCGACCTTCGTGCGGCCCTCGCTGCGGGCGTACTCGAACGCGAACCGCGCGATCTTCTCCGAGCCCTTCACGCTGATGAGCTTGAGGGCCTCGGCCACGCCCGGGGTCTGCATGTACTCGATCCCGGCGTACAGGTCCTCGACGTTCTCCCGCACGATGACGAGGTCGATGCCCCGCCCGCTGTACGGGGTCCGGACGCCCGGCATCTCGCGGACCGGACGCACGTTGGCGTAGGTCTCGAAGAGCTTTCGAAGCGTCACGTTCGCCGACTTCTCGCCGAACCCGACCGGCGTCTCGAGCGGTCCCTTCAGCGCCACGCGGGTCCGCGAGATCGAGTCCATCGTCTCGGTCGGGACGCCTGAGGGCAGTCCGCGGCGGAAGACCTCGGCGCCGGCCGCGTGCTCCTCCCACGCGATCGGCACGCCCGCGGCCTCGATGATCCTGCGGGCGGCCGTGACGCATTCGGGGCCGATGCCGTCACCGGGGATGAGCGTGACGGGGATGGGGGTCTCGGCGACGGAGGTGCTCACGTGCGGGCTCCTTCGGGGTCGTGGACGGCGCACATCCTAGTGGTCGCCCGCGCCGGCATCGCCGGTTCCGGAGGAGGCGTTGATAGGCTCGGCGACCGATGGAGCCAGCCCGCCTCCGCTCGATTCGACCGCTGCTCGGGATCGTCCTCGTCACGCTGATCGCGGCCGCGTGCAGCACGATCGGCCCCACGCCGCAGGAGCAGGGCGAGGGAGATCTTCAGGGACAGGGGCTGACGCGGCTCGAGCGCGCGCGCCAGACGTTGAAGCACCTCGTGTTCATCGTCCAGGAGAACCGGTCGTTCGATCACTACTTCGGGACGTTCCCCGGCGCGGAAGGCATCCCGATGCGAGGCGGCCGGCCGAGCGTCTGCGTTCCGGATCCGATCCTCGGCCGGTGCGTGCGGCCGTACCGGACGACGTCGCAGCTCCAGGACGGCGGCCCGCACGGGCAGCGCCATTCGGACATGGACGTCAACGGTGGGCGGATGAACGGGTTCATCCGCGCCGTGGTCGACAGCCCCATCCACTGCGCGGACCATCGAACCGATCCGAGGTGCCGCTCGGTCCTCGGGCCGCAGGGCCAGCCGGACGTCATGAGCTATCACACGGCGCGGACGATCCCGAACTACTGGCGCTACGCGCGCGAGTTCGTCCTGCAGGACCACATGTTCGCGCCCGCGGACTCGTGGACGCTCCCGGCGCACCTGTTCCTCGTGTCGGCGTGGGCCGCGACCTGTCGCAACCCCCGGAACCCGATGTCCTGCGTCTCGGATCTCGAGCTCCGCGCCGAGGCGCAGATCCAGCGCTCGCACACCGACGTGCCGCTCTGGGCGTGGACCGACATCACGTACCTCCTGCACGAGAACGGCGTGCCGTGGGCGTATTACGTCGGCGACGACACGTGCTGGTTCGATCCCTGTCCGGGCGGGCAGGGGAGGCGCCACACCGTCTCGCAGCAGAACCCGCTGCCGTGGTTCACGACGATCCGTGAGACGGGCCAGATCGACCGGATCCAGGGGCACGCCGAGCTCTTCGAGGCCGCGCGCGGGGGAACGCTCCCGTCGGTGTCGTGGGTCATGCCGTACTCGGGCGTGGGCGAGCACCCGGGGGCGGGAGAGCCGATCTGGAAGGGTCAGCGCCACGTCACGAAGATCATCAACGCGATCATGCGCGGGCCAGAGTGGGAGGAGACGGCGATCTTCCTCACGTGGGACGACTGGGGCGGGTTCTACGACCACGTCGCGCCGCCGAGGGTGGACGCGAACGGCTACGGCATCCGGGTCCCCGGCCTCCTGATCAGCCCGTGGGCGCGCGCCGGCACGATCGACTCGCAGACGCTGTCGTTCGACGCGTACCTCAAGCTCATCGAGGACCTGTTCCTCCAGCGGGAGCGGCTCGATCCGCGGACGCTCAGCCGTCCCGACTCCCGCCCGACGGTCCGCGAGGAGGTCGGCATCCTCGGGAACCTGCTCAGGGACTTCGACTTCACGCAGGAGCCGTTGGCACCCGTGATCCTGGACCCGGTGCCGAACGAGCGTGATCGCAACAGCGTGTGAGGCGGGGTGGAGCGCATTGGCTGGCCCGCCTGGATTCGAACCAGGACTAACTGATCCAGAGTCAGTCGGGCTACCGTTACCCCACGGGCCAGTGGGATTCCGATGCTATCAGGAGGCCTGCCCGGACACGGGAAACGTCGTGAGCCCGGGCGGGACGTCCGATCGGAACGACGAGACGATGCGCTCGAAGTCACCCTGCTCGTCCTCCCAGCCACCCGGAGGGAAGATCGCGACGATGAGGTATCCCGTCTCGCCGTCGCCGAGCGTCATCGCGACCGCCAGGCTCGCCGTGACCTCCTCGCCGTTGCGGATGTCCGCGACGATCAGCCTCCCGTCGGTTCCGCCCATGTCCGCGCGATCGTTGAAGACGACGTCGACGACGGGGTCCGCCTCGAGGAAGAACAGGGCCATCTCGTCCAGGTCCTCGAACTCCTCGGAGGTGACCGCGAGCGCCTGATACACGGTCTGATCGGGTTCCGTCGTCGCGCCGAGATCGAACGCGGTCGCCCCGGCTGCCGGGGACGGACTCGGGGCCGGGGGGCTCGAGACCACGCCCGTCAGCAGGCCCGGGCCGCCGTCGCCGACCTGGGGTGGGGTGACTACGATGTCGTTGGCCGCCGGGAGATTCAGCGTGAACAGACCCTGCTCGTCGTAGTACCGCGCGAAGTCCCGTCCCTGGTCTTGCGAGCAACCGGCGAGCAAAAGGAGGAGTAGCAGACCGGCGCAGTGGGGAAGCCTCCTCATGATGGAAGATGGTGGCACGCCGGGACGCCCTTGACCAGGGCCGGAGCGTGCGTCGGACCGACCTGGGGGTGTGCGGATGAACAAGAACGGGCTGATCGCCGAGGTCTCGAAGCGGACGGGCTCGAGCAAGGCCGACGTGGGCAGGGCGATCGACGCGTCCATGGACGTGATCCGGGAGACGGTCTCGCGCGGAGACCGGGTCTCCCTCGTCGGGTTCGGCACCTTCGAGCGCAAGCGCCGGAACAAGCGGATCGCGCGCAACCCGCGCAAGCCCGAGACGCCGATCGTGGTTCCGGCGCGAGATCTCCCGTGGTTCATCGCCGGCAAGGAGTTCCGCGAGATGGTGGCCGCCAAGCGGCGGCGGTCCACGAAGCGCTGATCCCGCGGCGCCCCGGGCTCAGAACGTGACGAGTCGCAGCGTTCGCGCGAGCTTGTGTCCGCTCTCCTCGACGAGATCGAACCGCACGCGCTGACCAAGCCGCAGCAGGCGCACCCCGGAACCCTCGAGCGAGGTGGCGTCGATCGCGACCTCGGCCCCGTCGTCGAGCAGCAGCGAGCCGGTCCGCTCGCCCTCGTCGAAGTGCTTGACCGTCCCCTGCATCGTCCCTCCGCCTAGGCCTGCAGTCGCGCCCCGAGGTCCATCTCGAGGCAGACGTCTCGAGTCCGCCCGCGACGGCCCTCGGCGAGCAGGGTGAGGATATCGCCGGGGTGGTCGACGTCGAAGGAGAGCTCTCGCAGCTCGACCTCGGACACGGGAAGCCCGCGGGCGGCAGCGAGCTCCTGGTGGCGCCGGAACGAGTCGGGCCCGAAACGTGCAGGGATGGCCCTGGGCGGCCGCCGCAGGAGCAGGCTCGTTCCCAAGCCGTCGGCCGAGCGCACGAGGACGACGGCGCCGAGCGTGCGAAGCGCCGCGTGCAGCGTCTCGGGCGTGACGAGCGGGACGTCGGCCGGCAGGACCGCGAGCGCGGATGCACCCTCGTCCTTGGCCAGGATCTCGACCTGCCGGATCGCGTTCGCGAGCGGCGGCTTCTCCTCGGCGAGGGCCCTGGCGCCGCGGGCGGCCGCGACCTCGAGCGCGACCTCGTCGGGCGAGACGACCCACGTCTGCCAGCCCGGAAGCAACAGCGCCGCGTCGAGGACGTCCTCGAGCATCGCCAGCGTGAGCGCACCGCGCTCGAGCCCGCTGAGCGCCGGCGACAGCCGGGTCTTCGCCCGAGTGAGGGATTTGACCGGGATCGCGAGGACCCGCATCCGCACAGGCTAGCGCCCTCGTCGCGTTCGGGGCCGGCCTCGCCGACGCGGTAGCATCGCCCGCCCGGCGGATGAAGGGGAGGCCACGCTGGAGCCCTGGTACCGAACGATGGAGCTCGCCCTGCGCCCGCCGTTCCAGCTCTGGTTCAACTGGCGGTTCGAGGGACTGGACGCCGTGCCCCCCGACGGCCCGCTCATCGTGGCCGGCAACCACGTGTCCTATCTCGATCCGTTCGCCCACGGGTACTTCGTCGTCAAGGCCGGGCGGCGGCCTCGCTTCCTCGCCAAGCAGGAGCTGTTCGAGGTGCCGCTCGTCGGCACGGCGCTGCGCGGAGCGGGACAGATCGCCGTTCGGCGCGGCACGGGGGACCAGTCGCCGCTGCTCGATGCGACCCGGGCCATCGAGGCCGGAGAGGTGGTCGTCGTCTACCCGGAGGGGACGAGCACGACGACGAACGCCGACTCCTCACCCGGCCCCGGCAAGACCGGCGCGGTGCGCCTGTCGATCGCGACCGGTGTCCCGATCCTGCCGGTGGCGACGTGGGGAGGCCAGTATGTGTGGCGCCGGGACGGCCGGCAGAGCCTGGCGTTCGGTCGCCCGATCTGGCTCCTCGCCGGCGAGGCCATCGAGCCCGCGACCGCGACCCCCGGCGAGTCCGAGGGCGCCACGTTCCGGCGGGCGACGGACGAGCTCATGCAGGCGCTCGGTGCGCTCGTGGCGCGCATGCGCGAGCGCTATCCGGCTCGCTGGAGTCGGGGGTAGGCTGGGTCGATGGAGGACCGCGAGCTCGGGTTCACGACGCGGGCCGTCCACGGCCAGTCGCTCCCGCCGATCGAGCAGGACACGCCGAGCGTTCCGATCTTCCAGACGTCGACGTTCCGGTTCGAGACGTCGCAGGACCTCGCGGAGACGATCAGCTTCCGGCGCCCCGGCTACACGTACACGCGCGGGTACGGCAACCCCACCCTCCTGGCGTTCGAGCGCGTCATGGCCGAGCTCGAGGGCACCGAGTCGGCCCTGTCGTTCGCCTCGGGGACGGCGGCGATCCACACGGTCCTCACCACGCTCGCTCGAAGCGGTGACACCGTCGTCGCGAGCACCGAGCTGTACGGCGGGACGTACGCGCAGTTGACCACCGTGCTCCCGAGGTACGGCGTGGAGGTGCGGTTCGTCGACGCTCACGACGAGGATGCCGTCGCGGCTGCGTTGCCCGGCGCCTCCATGTTCTACGTCGAGACGATCGCGAACCCGAACGTGACCGTCGCCGATCTCGAGGCGCTCGGATCGATCGCCCGGCGGGCGGGGGTCCCGAGCGTGGTCGACAACACGTTCGCCTCACCGTATCTGTGCACGCCCGCCCGGTACGGGTTCGACTACGTGATCCATTCGGCGACGAAGTACATCGGCGGACACAACGACCTCATCGGCGGCGTCGTGTGCACGTCCGAGGAGGGGATGGCCCGCCTGCGGACGACCGTCATCGAGACCGGCGGGACGATGGCGCCCCTCGAGGCGTGGCTGTCGTTGCGCGGACTCATGACGCTCGAGCTGCGGATGGAGCGCCACACCTCGAGCGCGCGGACCCTCGCGTCCTGGCTCGAGGGGCATCCGAAGGTCGAGCGGGTGCACTACCCGGAGCTCGCGTCCCATCCCCAGCACGCGGTGGCGGCCAGGCTCCTGCCCCGCGGGACTGGGGGGATGGCCGCGTTCGAGGTGACCGGAGGGGTCGAGGCCGGCCAGCGGTTCTGCGACGCGCTCGAGATCGGATGGGTGGCGGCGAGCCTGGGCGGGGTCCACACGCTGGTATGCCACCCGGCCTCCTCGACGCACCGGCAGCTCGACCCGGACGCCAGGCGCGCAGCGGGGATCGCCGACGGGCTCATCCGGCTGAGCGTCGGTCTCGAGGACGTCGACGATCTCGTGGCCGACTTCGACCGCGCGTTGGAGAAGGTGTGAGGAGGCGGGTCGCGATCCTGTTCGGCGGCCGCTCCGCCGAGCACGAGATCAGCGTGATGTCCGCGCGATCGGTCTTCGATGCGCTGGATCCGGCGCGATACGAGGCGATCGCGATCGGCGTGACGCGGGACGGGCGCTGGCAGCTGATGGCCCAGGGGCCACCGGCGCTCCCGGGTCCCGAGGACGCGGGGGGGTTGCCGGCGGTCGGCGCCGCGCTCGACGACGAGGTGGCCCTCGACCAGGCCCCCGGCCCGCACGAGCTCGTCGCCCGCGACGGCACGCGAACCTCGATCGACGTCGTCTTCCCGGTCATGCACGGGCCCTACGGAGAGGACGGCTCGGTCCAGGGGTTTCTCGAGATGGCGGGGGTTCCGTACGTGGGGTCCGGGGTGCTCGCGTCGGCGGTCGGGATGGACAAGGCGGTTCAGAAGGTCCTGTTCGAGGCGGCCGGCATCCCGATCGTCGCCCACGAGGTCGTTCACGAGCGTTCCTGGGAGGAGGACCCCGACGCCGTCGAGGCTCGCGCCCTGCATCTCGGATACCCGCTGTTCGTCAAGCCGGCCGCGCTCGGATCGTCGATCGGCATCCGAAGGATCGAGGGGCCCGACGAGCTCCGCGGCGCGCTCGAGGAGGCCTACCGCTACGGACGCAAGGCGGTGCTCGAGCGATCCGTGGAGGGCGCCCGCGAGCTCGAGTGCTCGGTGCTCGGCAACGACGAGCCGGTCGCCTCGGTGGCGGGCGAGGTGATCCCCCGCGGCCACGCGTTCTACGACTTCGACGCCAAGTACCTGGACGAGCACGGCGCCGAGCTCGTGATCCCGGCCGACATCCCGGCCGACGTCCTGGAGGAGGTGCAGCGCCTGGCGGTGGCGGCCTTCGGTGCGATCGACGCCTCGGGGATGGCCCGCGTCGACTTCTTCCTGCTGCCCGACGGCAGGCTGCTCCTGAACGAGATCAACACGATCCCCGGGTTCACGCAGATCTCGATGTATCCGAACCTGTGGGAGGCCTCGGGCGTGTCCTTTCCGCAGCTCGTCGACCGTCTCATCGAGCTCGCGCTCGAACGCCACGAGGCCGAACGCAAGAAGGGCGCCGGCGCCTGATCGACGAGGCGCGCTCGCGCCTCGCGTCGATCGTTCCTACAGGTGGACGACCGGGCAGGTCAGCGTGCGCGTGATGCCCTCGACGCCCTGGATCCGCGCGACGACGAGCTTGCCGAGCTCGTCCACGTTCTTCGCCTCGGCGCGCACGATCACGTCGTAGGGGCCCGTGACGTCCTCGGCCTCGGCCACGCCGTCGAGGTCGCGCACCTCCTTGGCCACCTGCGCTGCCTTCCCCACCTCGGTCTGGATCAGGATGTACGCCTGGACCACGCCGGCCTCCTCGATCGCGAGGGGCCCATGCTATGCGCGGTCTCCCGAGCCCGACAAACCCCCGATGTTTGTGCCCCGCGCGCTCGGGCGGTGTACAAACACGCGCGATGGATGACCCGAGGATCGGGACCGAGGTCGCCGGCTACCGGATCGCGTCCGTGCTCGGGCAGGGCGGGATGGGCACGGTGTACGTGGCCGAGCAGTCATCGCCCCGGCGCAAGGTCGCGCTCAAGCTCCTGCGACCCGAGCTCATTCGCGACGACGCGTTCCGTCGCAGGTTCGAGCACGAGTCCGAGGCCGTCGCCGCGACCGAGCACCCGAACATCATCCCGATCTACTCGGCGGGGGAGGCCGACGGGGCGCTCTACATCGCGATGCGATACGTGGAGGGCACGGACCTGCGAGAGCTGATCGACACCGAGGGTCCGCTCGCTCCCGAGAGCGCGGTCGGCATCGTGTCCCAGGTCGCGTCGGCCCTCGACGCCGCTCATCGGCGTGGGCTCGTACACCGCGACGTGAAGCCCGGCAACGTCCTGCTCGACTCGAACGGGAACGCGTACCTGTGTGACTTCGGGCTCATCAAGCGCAGCGAGGTCGACAGCGGCCTCACGAAGACCGGGCAGTTCATGGGGTCGATCGAGTACTGCGCCCCCGAGCAGGTGCGTGGGGAGGAGGTGGACGGCCGGGCCGACGTGTACTCGCTCGGGTGCGTGCTGTACGAGTCCCTCGCCGGCCGGCCGCCGTTCCGGCGCGATACCGAGGTCGCGACGCTCTACGCGCACCTGGAGGAGGACGCGCCGCCGCTCCCGGGCTCGGTCGACAACGCGCGGGACCTCGACCGGGTCCTCCAACGTGCGATGGCCAAGCGCCCCTCCGACCGGTTCGCGACCGCCGGAGAGCTCGCCCAGGCCGCTCGTCGCGCCTCGGGCCTGTCCAGCGGCGAGAAGAACCTGCCGCCTCGACGGTCGCGCCGTCGCCTCGCGGCGGCCGTGGCGGGGCTCGTCGCCGTGCTCGCGGTGGCCGCGGTGGCCGTCGTCGTGGCGGTCGACGCGGACGAGGCGGGCGGACCGGACCGTCCGACGCCGGCGGGCGACGTGGTGATGTCGATGGCTCGGCTCGACCCGGTGACCGGTGAGTTGACGGCGTTGATCCCGGAGATCGCGAACCCGATCATCGGATTCGCGGGAGTGGACCTCGCCGCGGGAGAGGGTGGGGTATGGGTCGGGAATCCGCCCGACGTCCTCCACGTCGACCCCCTGACCGAAACGGTTCGGGCGACCATCCGCGTGGGCGGCGGCTACACGGTCGTGGCCGTCGGGTTTCGGACCGTCTGGGTCGGTGCGGGCGATTCGCTGCAGCGGATCAATCCGGCCACCGACGCGCTTCTTCGACCGATCGAGTTGCCCGGCGTGGAAGGAGGGTTCTTCGCCACATGGGTCGCGA
>DATBLA010000139.1:0-2636 GCA_036555645.1 Actinomycetota bacterium | reverse complement strand
CAGTTCATGGACCAGACGAACCCGCTCGCCGGGCTCACGCACAAGCGGCGGCTATCGGCCCTCGGCCCGGGCGGCCTGTCGCGCGAGCGCGCCGGGTTCGAGGTCCGCGACGTGCACCCCTCCCACTACGGGCGGATGTGTCCGATCGAGACGCCGGAGGGACCGAACATCGGCCTCATCGGGTCGCTCTCGACGTACGGGCGGATCAACCAGTTCGGGTTCATCGAGACCCCGTACCGCCGCGTGAGCGGCGGCAAGGTCACCGACAAGATCGACTACCTGTCCGCCGACGAGGAGGATCGCCACGTCATCGCGCAGGCGAACGAGCCGATCGCGACCGACGGATCCTTCGCGAACTCGTCGGTCCTCGTGCGCCGCAAGGGCAGCGAGGTCGACTCGGTGGCGCCGGACGAGGTCGACTACATGGATGTCTCGCCGAAGCAGATCATCTCGGTGGCGGCGGCGCTCATCCCGTTCCTCGAGCACGACGACGCGAACCGGGCCCTCATGGGGGCGAACATGCAGCGTCAGGCCGTGCCCCTGCTCCGAGCCGAGGCCCCGCTCGTGGGGACCGGGGTGGAGTTCCGGGCCGCCGTCGACGCCGGCGACGTCGTCCTGGCCGAGGAGGCCGGGGTCGTCGAGGAGGTGTCCGCCGACGACGTCGTGGTCCGGGAGCGCACCGGTGGGCTGAAGACCTACACGCTCCAGAAGTTCCGCCGCTCGAACCAGGGGACGTCGCTGAACCAGAAGCCGCTCGTCACCGAGGGCGATCGGGTCGTGCGGAACCAGGTCATCGCCGACGGGCCCTCGACCGAGGCCGGCGAGCTCGCGCTCGGCCGCAACCTCATCGTGGCCTACATGCCCTGGGAGGGCCACAACTACGAGGACGCCATCATCATCTCGGAGCGCCTCGTCAAGGACGACGTCCTCACCTCGATCCACATCGAGGAGCACGAGGTCGACGCCCGCGACACGAAGCTCGGCGCCGAGGAGATCACGCGCGACATCCCGAACGTGTCCGAGGAGATCCTCAAGGACCTCGACGAGCGCGGGATCGTGCGCATCGGCGCCGAGGTGAACCCCGGCGACTACCTGGTTGGCAAGGTCACCCCGAAGGGGGAGACGGAGCTCACGCCCGAGGAGCGGCTGCTCCGCGCGATCTTCGGTGAGAAGGCCCGCGAGGTGCGCGACACCTCGCTGAAGGTCCCTCACGGCGAGTCGGGCAAGGTGATCGGGGTCCGGGTCTTCACCCGCGAGGCGGGCGACGAGCTCCAGCCGGGCGTGAACCAGCTCGTCCGGGTCTACGTCGCCCAGAAGCGGAAGATCTCCGACGGCGACAAGCTCGCCGGCCGCCACGGGAACAAGGGCGTGATCTCGACGATCCTGCCGGAGGAGGACATGCCGTTCCTCGCCGACGGGAGCCCGGTCGACATCATCCTGAACCCGCTCGGCGTGCCGTCGCGGATGAACCTCGGGCAGGTGCTCGAGGCGCATCTCGGCTGGGCGGGCCTCGTCGGGTTCCGCAAGGACGGCGTGGATCACGAGGGGCCCGTGTACGTGTCGACCCCGGTCTTCGACGGGGCGCGCGAGCACGAGATCCTCGAGGCGATCCGAAGCGCCCATCCCAACAAGGACGGCGTGCGCCTCGTCGACGAGGTCGGCAAGGCCGTGCTGTTCGACGGGCGGACGGGCGAGCCCTACGAGGAGCCCGTCACGGTCGGGGTCGCGTACATCCTGAAGCTGCTCCACCTGGTGGACGACAAGATCCACGCCCGGTCGACGGGCCCGTACTCGATGATCACGCAGCAGCCGCTCGGCGGAAAGGCGCAGTTCGGCGGGCAGCGGTTCGGCGAGATGGAGGTGTGGGCGCTCGAGGCCTACGGGGCCGCGTACGCGCTCCAGGAGTTGCTGACGATCAAGTCGGACGACGTGCTGGGCCGCGTGAAGGTCTACGAGGCCATCGTGAAGGGGGAGAACATCCCGGAGCCCGGGATCCCCGAGTCGTTCAAGGTGCTCATCAAGGAGATGCAGTCACTCTGCCTGAACGTCGAGGTGCGCTCGGCCGAGGGTGAGGAGATCGAGCTCAAGGAGACCGACGAGGACGTGTTCCGCGCGGCCGAGGAGCTCGGGATCGATCTGTCCCGGCGCGAGCCGGCCGGAGCCGACTACGACTAGCGGCCCGGGAACGGCGGGAACAGGGAAGCGTTGAACAGGATGCAGGGCGAGGTCTGCGAGGAGGCCTTCGAGTGCTGGATGTGAACTACTTCGACGAGATCAGGATCGGCCTGGCCACCGCGGATCAGATCCGCGCGTGGTCCAACGGCGAGGTCAAGAAGCCCGAGACGATCAACTACCGCACGCTGAAGCCGGAGAAGGACGGCCTGTTCTGCGAGCGGATCTTCGGGCCGACGCGGGACTGGGAGTGCCACTGCGGCAAGTACAAGCGGGTCCGCTTCAAGGGCATCATCTGTGAGCGCTGTGGCGTCGAGGTCACCCGCGCCAAGGTGCGTCGCGAGCGGATGGGCCACATCGAGCTCGCCGCCCCCGTCACCCACATCTGGTACTTCAAGGGCGTCCCGTCGCGCCTCGGGTACCTCCTCGACCTGGCCCCGAAGGACCTCGAGAAGGTCATCTAC
>DATBLA010000138.1:0-4694 GCA_036555645.1 Actinomycetota bacterium | reverse complement strand
GCGCGCGGATGCTGGCCGGCTGATGGAACGTCACGAGCTGCTCGAGCGCGAGGCGGCCTCGTGGAGGGCGCTGTTGGCCGCGGTCGATCGCGTGCCACCCGAACGACGCACCGAGCCGGGCGTGGTCCCGGGGTGGTCGGTGGCCGACCTCGTGTGGCACTGCGGAGTCTGGGCCGACGACGCGGCCCGACGGATCGAGCTCATCTCCACCGGTGGCGATCCCGAGCCCGATTGGCCCGATGCCGCCTGGCGAAAGATGAACGACGACGCGGCCGAGGCCTCGAAGACGATGACGTGGGAGGAGATCGTCTCGCGTTCGGAGGCGGCGAGGGAGCGCGTTCGCGAGGCGTTCGCGTCGCTCTCCGAGACGGCATCCGAGGGCGAGTCGGAGTTCGTCGAGGAGACGTTCGAGCACTACGAGGAGCACACGGCCGAGATCGAGCGGTTCGCGGCGACCGCGGCGTCCGGCTAGCGCGCCGCCGGCTCGGGCTCGAACGCGAGCAGCTGCGAGGCGACCTCCATGCACGTTCGGTGCATCCGCTCGGTCGTCACCTCGGCGTCGTCCATGATGACCTGGATCGCCAGGCCGTCGATCAGCGAGGCGATGCGGAGCGCGAGCTCCTCGGGGTCGGCGGACGAGCCGAACTCGCCCGAGGCCTGACCGCCGCGGACGATGTCGGCGATCTGCGCGCGCCAGCGCTGGTCGAGCACCTCCCGGTCCTTCGCCATCTCCGGATCGCGCAGGGCCCGCACCCACACCTCGATCCACAGGGCCCACTCGTCCAGGCGGCCGAACTCGGCGAGGTAGCCCGGGACCGACAGGTCGATGAGGCGTCGAAGCTGATCTCGTGCCGAGGGGATCCGCCGGATCTCGCGCGACGTGCGCAGGTAGAACTGGTCGTTCGCGTACGTCAGCGCCTCGGAGAGCAGCCGGTCCTTCGAATCGAAGTAGTACAGGATCAGCCCCGGCGAGACGCCGGCCTGTTCCGCGATGTCCGAGATCCGCGTCTCCGCCAGGCCGCGCTCGGTGATGACGCGCGCGGCGGCGTCCAGGATCTCCTGGTGACGGTCCTTGGCGGGCTGCTTGCTCGAGGCGGTGCTCACGGGTTCTCCTCGCCCGAGGCGCTGAACGCCGGCCAGTCCGTCGGTCGGCGCCGCCGTTGATTGAACGGCTGTTCAGGGCACTTTACGCATCTGACCAGCGCTGTCAAGCCGGCACGCGGCGGCCCTCGGCTTGACTGGCCGTTCAATCGCTGACAGGATGACCGCGTTCCCCGATCAGCAGGAGACCTCTGCGCCATGGCCAACGTCTACGACGCGATCGTGATCGGTGGCGGACACAACGGGCTCACCGCCGGGGCGTACTTCGCCCGCGCCGGCGCCCGCACCGTCGTCCTGGAGGGCCGGAGCAAGACCGGCGGCGCGGCCGACACGAGCGCCCCGTTTCCCGACCATCCCGAGATCAAGGTCACGACCTACTCCTACGTGATGTCGCTCATGCCGCCGACCATCATCAAGGAGCTGCGGCTGAAGCGGCACGGCTACGACGTCACGCCGTTCGGTCCGTACTACCAGGCGTTCCCCGACGGGCGCTCGGTCACCGTGTACGCGGACGAGGCGGCCCGCAGCTACGACTCGATCGCGAAGTTCTCGAAGAAGGACGCCGAGGCCCTCCCGAGATGGGAGGCCTGGATGAAAGACGTCGCCGACGTCCTCGGGCCGCTCCTGCTCCAGAAGCCGCCGAAGGTCGGCTCGATGGCGCTCGGCGACCTCATCGAGAGCGCCCGCGCCGCGTGGAAGATGCGCCGGCTCGGCGTCCGCGGCGTCGGCGACGTCACGCGCCTGTTCACGATGAGCGTCACCGACCTCGTGGACGACTGGTTCGAGTCCGACGCGATCAAGGGCATGCTCGCCGTCAACGGGGTCATCGGGACCTGGGCCGGCCCCGACGAGCCGGGGACCGCCTACGTCATGCTCCACCACTCGATCGGCGACGTCGGCGACGGCCATCTTGGCTCGTGGGGGTACCAGCAGGGCGGGATGGGTGGCGTGTCGGACTCGATCCGCCGGTCCGCCGAGTCGTTCGGCTGCGAGGTCCGCACCGATGCCCGCGTGAAGCGGATCCTCGTGCGAGGAGGCCGGTTCGTCGGCGTCGCGCTCGAGAGCGGCGAGGAGATCCGCGCGCCGATCGGCGTGACCTGCGTCCACCCCCAGATCGCGTTCCTCGACCTCGTCGGGCGCGAGGAGCTCCCGGCCGACTTCGTCTGGGACATCGAGCGCTGGCGGTCGCGATCGGGCGTCGTGAAGATCAACGTCGCGATGTCCGAGCTGCCGGACTTCATCGCGGACCCGGGCAAGGAGATGCAGGAGCACCACACCGGTTCGGTCGAGCTGTGCTTCTCGACGCGGTACGCGGAGGAGGCGTTCCAGGACGCCCACATGGCGCGCAAGGCGGCCGAGCGGCCGTTCGTCGACGGCGTGATCCCGACGACGCTCGACCACGAGCTCGCCCCCGAGGGCGTCCACGTGTTCTCGATGTTCAGCCAGTGGGTGCCCGACGACTGGAACCTCGAACCGCACCGCGAGGAGCTCGAGGCGTACGCGGATCGGATCATCGACCTGTACACGGAGCTCGCGCCGAACTTCAAGGGCGCCGTCATCGACCGGCAGGTGCTCGGGCCCTACGACATGGAGCAGGAGCTCGGGCTCATCGGCGGGAACATCTTCCACGGCGAGCTGTCGGTGGATCAGCTGTTCCACATGCGCCCGGCGCCGGGCTACGCGGACTATCGAACCCCGATCCGAGGGCTGTACCACGGCTCGTCGGCCACCCACGCGGGAGGCGGCGTGAACGGGATCCCGGGATGGCAGGCCTACCGGGCGGCCAAACGGGATCGCGCGATCAAGAAGCCGCGGTGAGCTCCGGCGAACCCGAGCGCTCGGCCCTCGAGCGCATGCTCGAGGCCCGCTCGGTGGCGGTCGTCGGCGCGAGCGTTCGCGAGGGCTCGGTCGGCCACCAGAGCCTCGTCGAGCTCGTCGAGGGTGGGTTCGAGGGCCGGATCTACCCGGTGAACCCGAAGTACGACGCGATCGAGGGCCTGCCGGCGCACGGCTCGCTGTCCGATCTGCCCGGGCCGGTCGACCTCGTGATCCTCGCGGTCGCGAACGCGCGGCTCGAGGAGCAGCTTCGCCTGGCCGTCGAGGTCGGGGCGGCGAGCGCGGTGATCTTCGCGAGCGGGTACGAGGAGCCGCGCGAGGGCACGCCGCCGCTCACGGATCGGCTCGCGGCGATCGCGCGCGAGGGCGGGATGGCGGTGTGCGGCGGCAACTGCATGGGCTTCGCGAACCTCGAGCGACGGGTGCGGGCGCTCGGGTTCTACGAGCCGAAGGACGTGAGAGCCGGTGGCATCACGTTCCTGTCGCATTCGGGGTCGGCGTTCAGCGCGCTGCTCCACAACGACCGCGGGCTGGGGATCAACCTCGCCGTCTCGGCGGGTCAGGAGTTCGTGACCACGGTTGCCGACTACCTGCGGTACGCGCTGACCCTCGAGAGCACCCGCGCCGTCGGGCTGTTCGTCGAGACGATCCGCGATCCCGACGGCTTCCGTGAGGGCCTGCGAGCGGCCGAGGAGCGCGACGTCCCGGTCGTCGTCCTCAAGGTCGGTCGCGAGGCGCGAACGCGCGAGCTCGTGGCCGCGCACTCGGGGGCGCTGGCGGGGGAGGACGGCGCGTACGAGGCGCTGTTCGACGCCCACGGCGTCGCGCGCGTCGAGAGCCTCGACGAGCTGGCCGACACGCTCGCGCTGTTCGCGGCGGGCCGGCGGGCGGGACCGGGAGGGCTCGCCAGCGTGCACGACTCGGGCGGCGAGCGGGCGATGCTCGTCGACGCGGCCGAGACCGTCGGGGTCCCGTTCGCGCGGATCTCGAAGGCGACGACGGAGCGGTTGGCGGCGCTGCTCGATCCGGGCCTGCCGGCCGTGAACCCCCTCGACTTCTGGGGGACCGGGCGGGACGCGCACGAGGTCGTCGTCGGGTGCGTCGACGCGCTCCTGGACGATCCCGAGACCGCCGCGCTCGCGTTCGCGGTCGACCTCACGACCGAGGACTCGCCGGACATGGGCTACATCGGGATGGCGAAGGAGACGTTCGCCGGGTCCGACAAGCCGTACGCGATGCTGTCGAACTTCGCCGGCGGGATCGATCGTTCGGACGCGGCGCTCCTGGTCGAGGCCGGCATCCCCGTGCTCGAGGGGACGATGACCGGTCTCGCGGCGTTCCGGCATCTGTTCGCGTACCGGGACCAGCGCGCGAGACCTCCGGTGTCCGGCTCGTCGCCGGTCGCGCAGGAGGCGCGTGCTCGCTGGGCGGATCGGCTGTCGAGCGGCGAGGATCTGGACGAGCTCGACGGGCTGTCGCTCCTCGCCGACTACGGCGTGCCGGTCGTCCCGGCCGAGCGCGTGGAGACGACCTTGGAGGCGCTCGCCGCGGCGGAGCGGATCGGCTTCCCGGTGGCGGTCAAGACGGCGATGCCGGGGATTCAGCACAAGTCCGACGTCGACGGCGTCAAGCTCGGGCTGGCGGACGGCGCCGCGGTCGAGGCCGCGTACGCGGACCACGCCGGCCGACTCGGCCCGCGCGCCGCCGTTGCGGCCATGGTGCCGGCCGGGATCGAGCTGCACCTCGGGATCGTCCGC
>DATBLA010000137.1:0-1854 GCA_036555645.1 Actinomycetota bacterium | reverse complement strand
GCGCGGGCGAACGCCTCGGCCGTGGCCTCCTCGGCCACGTCGCGTCGTCCGGCGGTGAAGGCGAACAGGACCCGGTAGACGGCCGCCCGCTCGTCCCGGAACAAGCGGTCGAAGTCGTGCCGGTCTGCCGGCTCCGGGCTCGTCATCCGCTCCTTCACCGCCGCGCTCACGAGGGGTAGAGGGCGCGGGCCACTCGAACGTTTACACGACGGATCAGCTTCGACCGGTCAGCCCGACGCGGGGTCGTCTGAACCACCAGGTTCCACGGCAGGTGACGCCAGGTTTCCCACAACACCGAGGACGTTGAAACGGGTACACTCGGCCTCCATGTCCGAGACCTACCGGATCGGCGAGGCCGCCGAGATGCTCGGCGTTCGGGTCGAGACGCTTCGCCGTTGGGAGCGAGACGGCAAGCTGAAGACGACCCGGACGACCGGCAAGCAGCGGCTCGTCCCCGCCTCCGAGGTCGCCCGGCTCCTCGGCGAGCGGCGCGAGCACCCACGCGTCACGGCCGGGAGCGTTCGCAACCGCTTTCCCGGCGTCGTGACCGAGATCAAGCGCGACGGGCTCGCGGCGACGGTCGAGATCCTCAGCGGACCCCACCGGATCCTTGCGTTCATCACGCGCGAGGCGGTCGACGAGATGGGCCTGGAGCCGGGGATGCAGGCGGTCGCGACCATGAAGGCGACGAACGTGATGGTGGAGGTGGACGCATGAGGAGGTCACTGCTCGCGCTGGTGATGGCCGCCACCCTGATCCTGGCGGCGTGCGGTGACTCGGGCGAGGCAGGAGAGACCGGGACGGGCGGAGCGTCGGCGACGGGCCCGGATGGGGCCGAGCTCATCGTCTCCGCAGCGGCGTCGCTCACCGACGCGTTCGGCGACATCGGCGCGGCCTTCGAATCCGAGAACGAGGGCGTCACCGTGACATTCAACTTCGGGCCCTCCGACGGGCTCGCGACGCAGATCAACGACGGGGCTCCGGTCGACGTGTTCGCGTCGGCCAGCCCGACATGGATGGACTCGGTCCAGGACGAAGGTCCCGGCGTGTCCGATCGGGCCGACTTCGCGAAGAACCGGCTCGCGATCATCGTCCCCGCCGACAACCCGGGGGAGATCGAGGACATCAACGACCTCGCCGAGGACGACGTCCAGATCGTCATCGCCGCCGAAGGAGTCCCGGCCGGCGACTACGCCCGTCAGATCTTCGACAACGCGGGGATCACGGACGAAGCCATGGCGAACGTCGTCTCGAACGCCGAAGACGTCCGCGCGGTCGTCACCGCGGTCGCCTCGGGCGAGGCGGACGCCGGGATCGTCTATGTCACCGACGTCACGGATGACGTGGCCGATCAAGTCACACTCATCGAGATCCCCGACGAGGTCAACGTGATCGCGACGTACCCGATCGCCGTCGTCACGGGATCAGAGCAGGGCGATACCGCCCAGGCATTCGTCGAGTATGTCCTCGGTCCCGGACAGCAGACGCTCGCCGACTACGGGTTCCTCCCCGCCACGTAGGCGCGGAGCGCCCGCCGGGTTCGCCGCCCTCGCGGCGGCCGGCGTCCTGCTCGTCGCGCTGCCGTTCGTCGGGCTCATCATCCGCACGCCCTGGACCCGGATCCTCGAGGTCCTGGGGAGCGAGACGGCCCTCACCGCGCTTCGGCTCTCGCTCGTCGTCGCCACGGCGGCGGCGGCGATCTCGCTCCTGACCGGATTCCCGCTCGCGTGGATGCTCGCGCGCGCGTCGTTCCGCGGGAAGACGCTCGTGCGGGCGGTCGTCGTCCTCCCGCTCGTCATGCCTCCCGTCGTGGCGGGCGTGGGTCTGCTCGCCGCGTTCGGTCGACGTGGGATC
>DATBLA010000136.1:0-9383 GCA_036555645.1 Actinomycetota bacterium | reverse complement strand
TGCATCTCGTCGTACGGCTGCACTACCCCGGGATGGACCTCGAGACGGCCGCCCGAGCGCTGGAGCTGTTCGCCGGCGAGGTCATGCCGGAGCTCCGCTCGATCGGGTGATCGGCCGGCCTCAGTCCGGCAGTCGCACTCGCCCGCGCGCTCGCCCGGCCAGGGCCGCGGGCCCGGCGGCGACGATGCCGTCGGCGGCCAGCCCGGACACGGCGGCGCCGATCCGATCGAGCGGGAACCCAGTCCTCGCCGCGAGACCGCCGAGCGAGAGCGATCGCCTGGACCGAAGGACCCGGACGACCGCGCCGCGGACCTGACGTCCGGAACCCTCGAAGGCCCCCTGCCGCCGAGCGCCGGATACCGGGACGCGGCCGCTCGCGCGGAACCGGCACCCGCGCGCGATCGGACATCGATCGCAGCGGGGAGCGCGCGGACGACACACCTCGTGCCCGAGATCCATGACGGCCTGATTCCAGTCGCCGGGCGCGCGAGGGTCGAGCCACGCCTGCGCCCGCGCCCGGATCTGCGCCGGCGCCGCCTCGTGACCCTCGACGCCGAGACGTGCCCGAGCGACGACCCGGCGGACGTTCGTGTCGACCGCGGCCTCCGCCCGCCCGAACGCGATCGAGGCCACCGCCGCCGCGGTGTACGGGCCCACGCCGGGAAGCCGCAGGAGCGTATCGGGCTCTCGGGGGATCGAACCGCCGTGGTCGGAGACGACGATCCGGGCCGCCTCGGACAGCGCGACCGCGCGCCGGTTGTAGCCGAGGCCCGCCCATGCCCGGAGCACCGACCGGCGGGGTGCTCGGGCGAGCGCGTGCACGGTCGGGAACCGTCGAAGGAAGGCGACGTACGCGGGGACGACCCTCGCCGCCTGCGTCTGCTGGAGCATGACCTCGGAGACGAGGACGGCATACGGGTCCGTCGTCTCGCGCCAGGGATAGGCGTCGCGTCGCGTTCGGTACCAGGCGAGCAGGGGTTCCCCGCTCGGGTGGCCGCGGCTAGGCTTGCTCGACGCCATGCCCACCGTGCGCGACATCATGAGCGTGGACCTCGTGGCGGTCGAACCCACCTCGACCGTGGCCGAGGCGGCGACGGTGATGGGCGAGCGTCACGTGGGATCGGCGCTCGTCATCGAGGGCGGACGGCCGACGGGCATCTTCACCGAACGCGACATCCTGCGCGCCCTCGCGAGCGACTTCGACGCGGCCCATCACCCGGTGGCCGACTGGATGACACACGATCCGACGACCGTCCAGGCGGGCGCCGACGTCCGGGCGGCCAGGGACCTCATGCTCGAGGGCGGCTTCCGCCACCTGCCGGTCACCGACGGTGACACGCTCGTCGGTGTCATCTCGATCCGCGACATCACCCGCGTCGAGGACTGAGCCTGGCCGAGTGAGGAGCCCGGCGGTCAGAAGCCGGGCCGGCCGCGCTCGGGCAGGTCGTCCGCCGACTCCTTCAGCGCCTTCCACACCTCGCGAAAGACCTCTCCCGCATAGCCGGCCGGCTGGCTGTTCTCCCCTCCCATCGTGCCTCGCACCGCAGAGGCAGTGATCTCCACCGCCTTCTCGAACAGCGACCAGTCGAGCTCTCGTGCCATCGGGGATTCGACCTCCGGATCGTCGGGTTCGCCAAGGCTACCGGACGGCCGGTCACTCGTAGGCGCGAAGACCGGTGAGCGCCTCGCCGACGACGAGCGTGTGGATCTCGTTCGTCCCCTCGTAGGTCAGGACCGACTCGAGGTTGTTCATGTGTCGGATCACCGGGTACTCGAGCGTGACACCGCTCGCCCCCAGGACCGAACGCGACTCGCGCGCGATGGCAAGCGCCTCCCGCACGTTGTTGAGCTTGCCGAGGCTGACGTGCTGCGGAAGGAGTCGCTCCTCGTCCTTCATCCGCCCCAGGTGCAACGCGAGGAGCATCCCCTTGGTGAGCTCGACCGCCATGTCGGCGAGCTTGCGCTGGGTGAGCTGGAACCCGCCGATCGGCTTGCCCCACTGCACGCGCGTCGTCGCGTACTCGAGCGCGGTCCGGAAACAGGCCCGCGCCGCCCCCATCGCCCCCCACACGATGCCGAACCTCGCCTCCGTGAGACAGGTCAGCGGCCCCCTCAAGCCGGTCACTCCGGGAAGGAGGGCGTCGGCGGGCAGTCGCACCTCGTCCAGGACGAGCTCGGAGGTGACCGACGCCCGCAGCGACAGCTTCCGATGGACGTCCGTGGCGGTGAACCCGGGGCTGTCGGTCGGGACGAGGAACCCGCGAACGCCCTCGTCGGTGACCGCCCACACGATCGCGAGGTCGGCCACGCTCCCGTTCGTGATCCACATCTTCGTGCCGGTGAGCACCCAGTCGTCCCCGTCGCGTCGCGCGCTCGTCCGCATGCGCGCCGGATCGGAGCCCGCGTCGGGCTCGGTGAGGCCGAAGCAGCCGATCACCTCGCCTCGCGCCATCGGGGGCAGCCACCGCTGCTTCTGCTCCTCGGAGCCGAATCGCCAGATCGGGAACATGCACAGCGATCCCTGCACGCTCACGAACGAGCGGAACCCGCTGTCGCCGGCCTCGAGCTCGAGGCACGCCAACCCGTAGCTCACCGCGTTCGCGCCGGCGCACTCGTAGCCGGTGAGGTGCATCCCCAGGAGCCCCATGCCCCCGAGCTCCTTCGCGACCTCGATCGGGAACTCGCCGGCCTCGAACCACCCCTCGATCCCCGGGAGCACACGGTCGTCGACCCAGCCTCGAACGGCGTCCCGCACGGCCCGCTCCTCGTCCGAGAGCAGCCGCTCCAGATCGAGGTAGTCGAGCGGATCTATCGATTCGGCCATGGGGTTCCGCTAGCCTAGCGGCTGGACCGAAACCCCATGGCCCGAGCGACGGTCTGAATCACCGGCGGGGGGCACTGTGCCGCCGGCCGGAACCGAACATGCTGTTTCCGACGACCGACTTCGCCGTTTTCTTCGCAGTCGTGTTCGTGCTGCACTGGCTGCTGAACCCCTACCGGACGCTCTGGAAGTGGTTCATGCTCGCCGCGAGCTTCGTCTTCTACGCCTGGTGGGACCCGAGCCTCGCCTGGCTCCTCGCGCTCGTGGCCACGCTCGCGTGGGCCGGGGCCCTATGGGTCGAGCGGCAGTCCGACGAGCGCCGGCGACGGCGCCGAACGCTCCTCGTCGTGGCCGCGCTCCTGGCGCCGTTGGCCTGGTTCAAGTACTACGGCTTCTTCGCGCTCAACGTCGCGAACGCGTTCGAGTCGATGGGGCTTCGGCCGCCGCTGCCGTTGCTCCAGGTCCTGTTGCCGATCGGCATCTCGTTCTACACGTTCATGGCGATCAGCTACGTCGTCGACGTGTCGCGATACGAGATCCAGGTCTCCCGCTGGCTCGACGTGTCGGTGTACCTCGCGTTCTTCCCCCACCTCGTGGCAGGGCCGATCGTGCGGAGCGAGGAGCTCATCCCCCAGATCCGGCGAACGCGCGACTCCCACGCGATCGACCTGTCCCGCGCGGCGTTCCTCATCTTCGGCGGGCTGTTCAAGAAGGTCGTGATCTCGAGCTTCCTTGCCACCCAGCTCGTCGACCCGGTGTTCGACGCGCCGGGCGCCCACGGCGGCCTCGACGTGCTGTTCGCGATCTACGCGTACGCGATCGTGATCTACGCGGACTTCAGCGCGTACAGCGACATCGCGATCGGCGTCGCGCTCCTGCTCGGGTTCGAGTTCCCCGAGAACTTCGACCGCCCGTACACCGCGACCTCGCTCCGGGACTTCTGGCACCGCTGGCACATGACCCTGTCGCGCTGGCTGCGCGATTACCTCTACATCCCGCTCGGGGGGAGCCGGCACGGCGAGGTGCGCACCGCCGTGAACATCATGATCACGATGCTGCTCGGCGGGTTGTGGCACGGAGCCGGATGGACGTTCGTCGCCTGGGGCGCGTTCTACGGGATCGGGCAGGTGATCGGCCGGTGGCGGCTTCGGCGGGCCGAGGCCCGCGGGCGTGTGGCCGCCGCGACGGGCTGGGTGCTCGCGCGCAAGCGCATCGTGACGTTCCACCTCGTGTGCTTCGGCTGGGTGATCTTCCGGGCCGGGTCGATCGAGAGCGCCGTGGAGCTCCTGGGCCGGCTCGTCGTCCCGAGCCCGGTCGAGCTCGTCACGCCGCTCGTCCTGCTCGTGATCGCCGGCACGCTCGCGGCCCAGTACCTGCCGCGGGAGCCCACCCTGCGGCTCCGCGACGCGTTCTCGCGCCTGGCGCCGGTCCTGCAGGGAGCGGCGCTCGCGGTCGTCCTGTTCCTCATCACGACGCTGGGGCCCAACGGCGTGGCTCCGTTCATCTACTTCCGGTTCTGAGGGGAGCGGCGTGCAGACACTCGAACGACGCGTGCACCTGGAGCCGGAGGCTCCCGTGGACGAAAGCCCCTCCGCTCCCCGGCTCGCGTCCGCGTGGCAGGCGCTCGTCGCCCTCGTCGTGTGCCTCGCGCTGTGGACGGCGCTCGCGGCACCGATCCTCGAGCGCAACGCCTCCGCCGGTCCGCTCGGCGCGCGCCGGACGGCGGCGCTCGCCGTGCTCCGCCCCGTGGTCGCCGTCTCCGACGCGCTGGCGATCACGGTGGTGTCCGAATCGGTCGAGCGGGCGCTCGGGCGCGACCCCGACGCTCCGCCGGGCGGGGTGCTCGTCCTGCCCGACCTCGACCTGCCCGAGCTCGACCTGCCCGCCGAGGACCCGCGGACGATCTCGCCCGGACCCGACGATCGTCCGAGCGGCTCGGTGGACCCGAACCCGTCCACCGGCGGGGGCGGCGGTTCGCAGGGCGGGCCGGAGGACCCGGTCCGCATGCGCGTCCCGACCCCGGGGAACAAGCTCCGCGTCGCCGTGATCGGGGACTCCCTCTCGCAGGGGCTGGGGCCGCAGATCCAGCACTGGATGGACACCGACGTCGCGCGGGTGCTCTCGCTGGGGCGGCAGTCGACGGGCCTGTCCCGCCAGGACTACTTCAACTGGCAGGCCGGCATGCGCCAGATCGTCGACGAGTTCCGCCCCGATCTCGTCTTCGTGATGCTGGGGAGCAACGACGGCCAGGCGCAGATCTCGCGAGACGGCGGCGCGATCCCGGTGGGCAGCGTCGAGTGGGTCGAGGGCTACCGGGAGCGCGCCGCCGACCTCCTCCAGGAGGCGACGCGCGCGGGCACGAGGGTCGTGTGGGTCGGCATCCCCGTCGTTCGCCCGCACCAGCGGTGGGACTTCTACCGGCGCGTGAACGACATCTACCGGGACACGGCGCGCGCCGACCCCTTCGGTACGTTCGTCGACACGTGGTCGGCGTTCGAGGCGCGGGACGGGGGCTACTCCGCCTACGTCCGCAACGAGCGGGGCGTCCTCCAGGAGATGCGCGCCCCCGACGGGATCCACTTCACGCCCACCGGCTACGGGTACCTCGGCCGCCTGGCGATCCGGGCCGCCGCCGACGCGTTCGGCCTGTCGCAACGCGCGGTCACGTTCCGCCTCTGACCGTCCCCTGTCGAACGCCGGGCCCGCCGTTCGTCGGTAGGGTGGAGCCGACCGGTCGGCGCGTCGGCACGGACGGGTCGGCCCGGGAAGGCCGGCACCGGAAGGAGGCGGCATGCACTACATGCTCCTGATCTACGGACCCGAGGGCGGGGCGATGGACACGAGCCCCGAGGAGCAGGCGAAGTCCATGCAGGAGTGGGGGGACTACACCGCGTGGCTGAAGGACAAGGGCTGGCTCATCGCGGGGGACGCGCTCCATCCGACGAGCGAGGCGACGACCGTGCGTCACGCGGACGGATCCACGATGACGACGGACGGGCCCTTCGCCGAGACGAAGGAACAGCTGGGCGGGTACTACCTGCTCGACTGCGCGAACCTGGACGAGGCGATCGAGGCGGGATCCAGGACCCCGATCCGCGCCGGATCGATCGAGATCCGCCCGGTCATGCACTTCGACGACGAGGGGCGCCCGACGTCGTAGCCGGCCTGTCGAGCGACGTCGTCGATCGCCTCTTCCGCCAGGAGCGCGGGAGGGTCGTCGCGACGTTGATCCGCGTGCTCGGCGACTTCGACCTTGCCGAGGACGCCGTCCAGGAGGCGTTCGTCGAGGCGCTCCGGGTCTGGCCCGAACGCGGCGTGCCGGCCAACCCCGGCGCGTGGATCACCACGACGGCCCGCAACCGGGCGATCGATCGGATCCGACGCGAGCGGGCGCTGCGAACGAAGACCGAGGCGCTGACCCAGCTCGCCGAGCTCGAACGGATGGGCGGCGACGAGACCGACGTGAGCGCGATCCCCGACGACCGGCTCCGTCTCATCTTCACGTGCTGCCACCCGGCCCTGGCGATGGAGGCGCGGGTCGCCCTGACGCTGAGGACGATCGGAGGCCTCACGACCGGCGAGATCGCCCGTGCCTTCCTCGTCGCCGAGCCGACGATGGCCCAGCGGTTGGTGCGCGCCAAGCGGAAGATCCGCGCCGCGGCGATCCCCTACCGCGTGCCCCCGCCGGAGCTGCTGCCCGAGCGCGTGCCGGGCGTCCTGGCGGTCCTGTATCTCGTGTTCAACGAGGGGTACGCCGCCACGGAAGGTCAGCTCGTCCGGACCGAGCTGTGCGACGAGGCCATCCGGCTCGCACGCCTGCTCGGCGCCCTCGTTCCCGACGATCCCGAGATCGCGGGGCTGCTGGCGCTCATGCTCCTGCACCACTCGAGGCGAGCGGCACGGACGAGCGAGGGTGGCGAGCTCGTGCTGCTCGAGGAGCAGGACCGCGCTCGATGGGACCAGGACATGATCGACGAGGGCCTCGCCGGCCTCGACGGAGCGCTCCTGGCGCGCCGTCCCGGGCCGTACCAGCTCCAGGCCGCGATCGCCGCCCTCCATGCCCGGGCGCCTCGTCCCGAGGACACCGACTGGCCGCAAATCGCGGCCCTGTACGGGCGGCTCGCCGAGCTCACCCCGTCGCCGGTCGTCGAGCTGAACCGGGCCGTGGCCGTCGCCATGGCGGATGGACCGGACCGGGGCCTTCGTCTGCTCGAGCCGCTGACAGAGGACCTCGGCGAGTACCACCTGTTCCACTCGGCCAGAGCGGACCTGCTCCGTCGGCTCGGTCGCGACGCCGAGGCCGCCGACGCCTACGACCGCGCGCTCGCGCTCGCCCGCAACCCGAGCGAGCGCACCTTCCTCGAGCGCCGCATCGCCGAGGTCACAGGTCCTTGACCAGATAGGTCATCACCGCGCCGACCGGGATGGGTCCGTCGTCGCCCTCGAGGTTCGACGTCGACACGAACGGCCCGTGCGCGTGCGCGTAGCCCAGCCGCTCGTACAGCGCCCTCGCGGGCTCGGCATCCTCGCCGAGTGCGACGGACAGACCGACGCGGCGCATCCCCTGCTCGCGGACGGCGTCCTCCAGCGTGGCCATGATGTCGGTCGCCGCGCCGAGCCGCCGGCGCGGCCGGGCGACGAACACGTCGCGCACCTCAGCGCACCCCTCCCGGATCGCGGAGGTCGAGAACTCGTCGTGCTCGGGGAACAGCACCATGCCACGGCCGACGGGGACCTCCCCGAGCCACGCCACGGCCTGGACGAGCTGCCCGCGCTGCTGCGCGACGAGCCGGTTCGCGTACTCGCGCTCGTTCCACAGGCCGAGCCGGCGGTTCAGGACCTCGAGGTCGGGGGCCTCGAGGCGTCGGACGAGCACGGTCAGCCGATCGGGATGTCCGGGACCTCGGCGAGCGCCGCCTCCTCGGCCGCCGGATCGAACTCGACCTCGGGCAGCCGTCCGTTCAGGTAGTCGTCGTACGCCTGCATGTCGAAATGCCCGTGACCCGACAGGCCGATGAGGATGACCCGCTCCTCGCCCTCCTCGCGCGCCGCGATCGCCTCGTTGATGCCGCCGCGGATCGCGTGGGCGGACTCGGGGGCCGGAATGATCCCCTGGGCCTTGGCGAACATGACCGCGGCCTCGAACACCTCGTTCTGCGTGTACGCGGCCGCTTCCATGTGCCCATGCTTGACGAGTAGGGACAGCGACGGCGCGTCGCCGTGGTAGCGAAGGCCGCCCGCGTGCACGGGCGCCGGGACGAACGCGTGACCGAGCGTGTACATCGGCAGCAGCGGCGTCATCCCCACGGTGTCGCCGAAGTCGTAGGCGAACGTCCCCTTCGTGAGCGTGGGGCAGGCCGCGGGCTCGGTCGCGAGGAACCGCATGTCCGGCGTCTGGCCCCGGAGGCGCCCGGCCATGAACGGGTACGCGAGGCCGCCGTAGTTCGAGCCCCCGCCGACACAGCCGACGACGACGTCGGGGACGTCGCCGGCCATCTCCATCTGCTTCTGCGCTTCCAGACCGACGACGGTCTGATGGAGGAGCACATGGTTGAGGCACGAGCCGATCGAGTACTTCGTGTCCTCGTTCGTGGCCGCGACCTCGATCGCCTCGCTGATCGCGATCCCGAGTGAGCCCGTCGACTCGGGGTCACCCTCGAGGACCTTCTTCCCCGCCTCGGTGGTCGAGGTCGGAGACGGACGGACCTCCGCGCCGAACGTCTCGATGAAGATCCGCCGGTAGGGCTTCTGCTCGTAGGACGCCTTCACCATGAACACGAGGCAGTCGATGTCGAAGAACGCGCACGCCATCGCGAGCGAGGACCCCCACTGGCCCGCACCGGTTTCGGTGGAGATCCGTTTCGTCCCCGCCTGCTTGTTGTAGTAGGCCTGCGCCACCGCCGTGTTCGGCTTGTGCGACCCGGCGGGAGAGGCGCCCTCGTACTTGAAGTAGATCCGAGCCGGCGTGTCGAGCGCGCGTTCGAGCCGCACGGCCCGGTGCAGCGGGGTCGGCCTCCACAGCCGGAGGACGTCGATGATCTCGCCGGGGATGTCGATCCACTCGTCGGTCGAGACCTCCTGGAGGATGAGCGCCTCCGGGAACAGCGGCGCGAGCAGGTCGGGCGTGACGGGCTCGCGCGTTCCGGGGTGCAGCGGCGGCAGCGGTTGGATCCCCGACTGGGCCATGACCGGCAGGAGGTTCTGCCACGCCGTCGGGATGTCGTCGGGAGCGAGATCGAAACGGGTGGGCTCGGCCATGGCGCGCCTCCGTGATCGAGGAAGGATGGCGCAGCCTACCCGGATGCCGCGACGCCTGCCACCTGAGAGATCAGCCTTGCTTGACGACCGGATAGGCCCGGCTGCGGTAGTCGTGCGGATCGGGGGCGCCCGACACGTGCCACTTGCGCGGCGCGACGAGATCGTCCGTCTCAGGTGGCCCCCAGCTTCCACGCTCGTAGAAGCAGATCGGTGGCGGGTCGTCCAGGATCGGCTGGAGGATCTCCCACGCGCGTTCGACGCCGTCCTGACGGATGAACAGCGAGTGGTCGCCGCGCATCGCCTC
>DATBLA010000135.1:0-2589 GCA_036555645.1 Actinomycetota bacterium | reverse complement strand
CGCCGGCCTGTCCGCGATCCCGCCCGAGCTGCTCGAGCTCGCCGAGCTCGACGGGCCGAGCTGGTGGCAGCGGTTCTTCCGGGTGATCCTGCCGGCGCTCAGCCACCTCGTCGTCCTGTGGATCGTCATCCTGCTCATCAGCACCTTTGTCGCGATGTTCCCGTGGATCTTCACGACCACGCGCGGCGGACCGGGGTTCGCGAGCACGACGCTCGACTTCGACATCTTCCGCAACTCGCTCCGGTTCGGGTTCTTCGGGTTGGCCGCCGCCGAGGTCGTGTACCTGCTCATCATCGTCGGCGTGATCGTCGGCGTGGGCGCGCGCGCGTTCCGCTCGCGGGGGGCGGCGTCGTGACCGGCCGGTGGCGCTGGAGCCCGCTCCGGATCGCGATCCTCGTGCTCGCCTCGATCCCGTTCCTGTATCCGTTCTGGATCCTCATCACCACCGCGCTGAAGCCCCTTCGCGAGTTCCAGGCGAGCCCGATCTCCTGGCCCGACCAGCCGACGCTCGACAACCTGACCTCCGCGTGGAGGGAGGCCGAGCTCGGCCGCGCGTTCGTCAACTCCGTGATCGCGGTCTCGGTCGGCGTGGTCGCCTGCGCGGTGATCTCCTCGGCCGCGGCGTTCTGGTTCCTGCGCCATCAGGGTCGCCTCGCGAAGGTGATGCGGATCGCGATCATCGGGACGATGGCCCTGCCGCCGCCGATCTTCGTCATCCCGCTGTTCGTCCTGCTCGCCGACCTGCGAGCGACGAACAACCTCGTGGTCCTCGGGCTCGTCTACGCGGCGTGGAACTGCGGCTTCGGCCTGTACCTCATGTACTCGTACTACCGGGGGGCGAT
The DNA here is from genome assembly GCA_036555645.1 of Actinomycetota bacterium. Classification (GTDB taxonomy): domain Bacteria; phylum Actinomycetota; class UBA4738; order UBA4738; family HRBIN12; genus DASSJM01. Next base: position 1,747 of record DATBLA010000135.1, on the reverse strand, counting down.
CCCCCCGGAGGTCCTCGAGGCGGCCGAGGTCGACGGCGCCTCGGCGCTCCGCCAGTTCTGGCGCCTCGTGCTCCCGCTGTCCCGGCCGGCGCTCGCGACGCTGTCGGCGCTCGTGTTCGTGTGGACGTGGAGCGATCTGCTGCTTGCGGTCGTGCTGATCCAGGACACGAGCCGCCGCACGCTCGTCCCGGCGACCGCGCTCCTTGCCGACCGCTACCTCACCGACGTGCCCGCCCAGGCGGCCGGCGTCCTCATCGCGCTCGTCCCGATGCTCGTCGTGTTCATGATCGGCCAGCGCTACCTGAAGCAGGGGATCATGGCGGGGATCGGCAAGTGAGCCGGCGGGCGCGCGACCTCGTTCGGAGGGCCCCGTGGCCAGCGTGACCCTTCGAGGCGTGAGCAAGGCCTTCGCGGGCGAGGTGGAAGCGGTCCGCGACGTCTCGCTCGAGATCCGCGACGGCGAGTTCATCGTGCTCGTCGGCCCGTCGGGTTCGGGCAAGTCCACGCTGCTCCGGCTCATCGCCGGGCTCGAGCGCCCGACCGCGGGCGACATCCTCATCGGCGATCGCGTCGTGACGTCGCTTCGCCCGAAGAGCCGAGACATCGCGATGGTCTTCCAGAACTACGCGCTCTACCCCCACATGACGGTCCGGCAGAACCTCGCGTTCAGCCTCGAGATCCGGCGGGTGTCGAAGGAGGAGGTCGGCCGTCGGGTGGAGGAGGTCGCGCGAACCCTCGGCCTCGACGCGCTTCTGAAACGCAAGCCCGCGGCGCTCTCGGGCGGGCAACGTCAGCGCGTCGCGATGGGGCGGGCGATGGTGCGCGACCCGCAGGTGCTCTTGCTCGACGAACCGCTGTCGAACCTCGACGCGGCCCTGCGCGTGGAGATGCGGACCGAGCTGAAGCGGATCCACTACACGATCGGGACGACCTCGGTCTACGTGACGCACGACCAGGTCGAGGCGATGACGCTCGGGGACCGGGTCGCGGTCCTCCGGGGTGGCGAGCTCCAGCAGATCGCGACCCCGCTCGAGATCTACCGCCGGCCGGCGAACGTGTTCGTGGCGGCGTTCATCGGCTCGCCGTCGATGAACCTCGTCGAGGCCTCGGTGGGCTCCGGAGGGCTCTCCGTCGGCGACGTCGACCTTCCGCTGCCGGCGGGGGTGGACCTGCGGCGGTACGAGGGACGGACCGTGATCCTCGGGATCCGGCCGAACGACTTCGAGGACGCCGCGATGGTCTCCGGCGACGGGCCGGCGCTCGAGACGATCGTCGATCTCGTGGAGGAGCTCGGGCCCGAGGTGCACCTCGACGTCCGGCTCGATCCCGCTCGGACGGGCTCGGACGAGGTCGGCATCCTTCGGTTCAGCTCTCGCGGCGAGCTGTCGACGACGCCGGCGATCGCCGCCGGCGGCCAGGGCACGCTCCGCGCGATCGTCGACGCCCGAACGCAGGCGCGCCGAGGCGATCCGATCCGGCTGACCGTCGACCCGCGCGGGTTCCACGTCTTCGACCCCGAGACCGGGCTCGCCATCGGTCCCGACGGGGACGCATCACCACCTCACGAAGCGGAGGCGGCCGAGGCCGACGCTGCCCCGGCAGCTCCGGAGACCTCGTGAGCTCGAGGCCCGGGGGCCTGTTCCGCGTTCGGCTCCCGGGCGGCGAGACGCGCCTCGCCCGGGGTGATCCGACGACCGGCCCGATGACGCTGCTCGAGGAGCAGGTCTGGCTCGACGAGCTCCTCTCC
>DATBLA010000134.1:0-8916 GCA_036555645.1 Actinomycetota bacterium | reverse complement strand
GTTCGCGACGTCCATCCCGAACCGGGTGGCCGCGGCAGCGATGAACGCGAACTGGGTCGTCAGCGTGACGATCCCGAACCCCTGGTCTCCCAGGCGGTTCGTCATGAGGACCTGCGCGGCGAACGTGGCGATCGCACCGATCGCGAGGCCGAGCACGTTCTGCCCGGTGTTGCCGAGGATGATCCGCTGGTCGCGCCCCGCGTCTCCCGACCTCGGCGACGCCTCGAGGGCCTCGGTCTCCTCGGTCAGCGTGGGCTCGTCCACGGCGAGTCAGTATCCCAGCAGCTCACAGGCGGACCGAGTAGCCTCGCCGCCTCGACCGACGGGAGGAACCGGATGGCGGACGACGAGCGGTACGAACGGGGACGCGAGCGGCTGCTCGAGGTGCACGGGGAACGATCGTTGGCGATGGTCGAGTCGCTCGGCGACCTCGGCCGGCTCATCGTCGAGTTCGCCTACGGCGACGTGTACACGAGAGCCGCGCTCACCGTCCGCGAGCGCCAGATCGCCTCGGTCGCCGCGCTCGTCGCCACGGGCCGATCGTCGCAGCTGCCGGTCCACCTGCGCTCGGCGCTCAGCGCCGGGCTGTCGCCCGAACAGGTGCAGGAGGTGATCATCCAGACGGCCACGATCGCCGGGTTCCCGCCCGCGATGAACGCGTGGTCGACGCTGCGCACGATCGTGGGGGGCGACGAAGCCTAACGAGCGGCCGTCTGCTTGGCTCGCGCGCGAGCCTCGGTCTTGCGGATGTAGGCGACGGCATCGGGCGTCACGCAGCTCGTCTGCCCGTGGTCGACCCTCACGGTGCCGATCCGCTCGGCCGCGGCCATCGCCCGGTCGCGCACCCGCCCTCCCCGCAACCCGAACGCGATCAACGCGCCGTTCATCTCGTGGCGAACGCGGTTCGGCGCGGCGTGGATCTCGCGCTGGATCCGTCCGACGAGCCGGACGGCCTCGGCGTCCGTCATCGCGCCCGGCTCGAGCGCCAGGCGAGCGGTCACGACCCACCCCGCGCTCGCCGCCCATTCTCCCGAGCGGTCCCGCCACGCGGCCGCCCGCGATCCGGCGACGGGCGAGCGCGCCACGAGCGCGCCCACCGCCTCCATGAGGACGTAGTTGTCGCAGTCGCGGATCCAGGCGTCGGCGAGCCGGACCGTGACGGCGCCCGGATCGGCGATCTTCGTCGCGAGGATCCGGGCGTCGTGGTTGCCCGTCTCCCACAGCTCCCGCGCGAGCTCGTGATCGACGCCGATCCGCTTCTGGAGCTTCGACAGCTCGGCGTAGGAGACGCCGAACATCGGCGGTCGCACGCCGTGGCGCGGATAGACCGTGCGGTTCTGCTCGGTCCCGGCAGCCTCGAGCGCGCCCATCGCGGTTGTCAGGTCCACACCACGAGGCTATCCGAAGCGCGACGCGTTCTCGAACCACGGGGCGCTCGGAGCCCGTATCTTCGGACGATGCGCCGTCTCGCCCTCCGGCTCTCATGCTGCGCCCTTCTCCTGGTCCTCGCCGGCTGCGCCTACAGCGCGGGATCGGGCCGGCCGGAGTTCACCGGGCCGTCGGGACCTCCGATCACCGGCGCCACGCAGACCGGGGCAGGCCCCACCGGGGCGTCGGCGCCCGGAGCGCCCACGGATCCGTCGTTCACGCAGGAGGGATGTCCGATCGAGGACCCCGCGGCCTGCGAGCAGGCGACGTTCCTCGCCAACGCCCTCGTCCTGGGCAGCGGCGACGCCGTGTTCGATCTCAGCGCGCCGGTGCACCTGGAGTGCGCGGACCTCGACCCCGACCTGTACGCGCAGTGCGATCGACGGAACACGCTGGACGGGTACCTCGTCGGGAACCACCGGGGCGAGTACTTCGTCGCCCGCGCGGGCCAGCAGCGTGACGCGCTCGGGTTCTTCGTCGAGGCGATCGACGACGAGTACTCGGACGAGCTGGGCGGACCCGAGATGCAGATCCTCGGCATCTCGACGTGCGGTCCGGACGGTCCCGATCGCTCGTACCACGTCGTGTACACGGTGGGGCTCGGCGACCCGGACAGCACGTTTCCCGGCGATCGCTTCCTCGGCACCTACGAGCTCGTCCAGCAGCGCGGCGAGTGGATCGTGGGGGCGACGACGTTCGGCCTGTACACGGACTGGCAGCTCGTGCTCGACGATCCGCTCGCCGAGATCGCCTGCGGCGACGTCGAGCCGTGGGGAGCCTAGACCGGGATCCACCCCGAGACCGTCGTTCCCTCGCCGGGGCGAGACCCGATCTCGAGCGAGCCGTCGAGCGCGGCCACGCGATCGCTCATGTTCTGGAGCCCCGAGCCGAGCGGCGTGACGGCTCGGTCGAACCCGGCCCCGTCGTCGATCACCGAGAACGCGAGGCGGCCCTCTCGCTCCGACAGCCGCACGCTCACCCGTGAGGCGTTCGCGTACTTCGACGCGTTCTGGAGCGCCTCGAGCACGCAGAAGTAGACCGCCGCCTCGACCTCGGGCGGATGGCGTCCGATGCCCTCGGCCTCGATCGAAGCCGGGACCGGGCTGCGTCGCGCCTGGGACTCGAGCGCCGGACCGAGGCCCTGGTCCGACAGGAGCGGTGGGTAGATGCCGCGCGCGAGGTCGCGGAGGGTGTCGAGCGCCTCGCCGACCTCGTCCTGGAGCTCGGCCAGGGCCTCCTCCACCTTCGCCGGCTCACGCTCGGCGAGCGTTCGCGCGAGCTTCAACCGCACGCCGAGCGCGACGAGCTGCTGTTGCGCGCCGTCGTGCAGGTTGCGTTCGATCCGGCGCCGCTCCTGGTCCTGGGCGGTGACGAGGCGCTGACGGGAGGACCGCAGGTCCTCGATGAGGCGGACGTTGCGCAGCACGAGCCCCGCCTGCGACGCCAGGTCCGCCACGAGCTTGTCCTCCGTCGGCGAGAGCCGCTCCCTCGGCGGTTTCGTCAGCGTGAGCGCCCCGAGGAGCTCGCCCTGATGGCGGACGGGAACGGCCGCGTTCACGTCCTCGAACTGCGGGAGCTGCCCGTCGGCGAGCGACCGGACCGCGGGGGGCGAGGCGTCCGGCGGCCAGGCGGCGGCGGGCCGCAGCTCCGAGTCGATCCGGAGCCACACGACGGCGGCAGTCGCCCCGGTCCCCTCCGCGAGGAGCCGCGCCATCCGGGGCAGGATGTCCTCCCCGCCGTAGGTCTCGCCCACGTTCTCGGAGAACGAGGACAGGACCTCGTACGGCGTCGCCCGCTTCCCGTACACGAGCCGGTTGGCAAGACGCTGCGCCCGCTCCCGCATCGGCTGGAACGCGACCGCGACGATCGCGGTGGCCACGAGCGACAGTCCCTCCGTCACGCCGATCCCGGCTCCGATCACGACGACGACGAGGATGTAGACGACGGTGATGAACACGGCGAGCGCCCCGTACACGATCGCCTTGCCGATGATGACGTCGATGTCGTAGAGGCGGTGCTTGAGGATCGCGATCGCGATCGAGACCTCGAGGAGGACGAGGCTGATGTTGCCGGCCACCGACGTCGCGGTCGAGTTGACGAAGAACCCGACGCTGAACGCCACCACGACGAAGGCGCTCGCGGTCACGAACCATTTCAGCTGGAGGCGCTCGTCGCCGGTCGATCGCCGGAACCTGACCACGACCGAGGCGAACGACAGCACCATCGCGATCGGGAACGCCGCCGCGACGAGCGCGAACGCGATCGTCCCGATGACCGGGAAGTCGGCGGCCGCCACACCGACCTCGACGAACGGGTTCGACCAGATCCGCGCCGCCAGGATCGCGTTCGTGACGAGGAGCCCGGCGAGCACCGCACCCACCAACCACACGACCCCCCGCCAGCGCGGAGACGGCAGGTGACCGGTCGGGAACAGCAGGAACAGCAGCGGCAGCAGGCACAGTGGGATCGGCAGGACGACCCGTCCGATCCACGCGGCGAGCTCGCCACCCGGGAGCTCGCCCGGCGTCGCCAGGAGCGCGTGGACCGCGTACAGGTGGCCGAACGCCGCGATCCCGAGGAACAGGCCGGCGACGAGGAACAGCCACCCGATCGTGTTGTCCGGGCGGCGGGTGGTGATGAGGATCCCGATGACCGGCACGCCGAGGTTGGCGAGCAGATCGAACGTGAACAGGTTCCAGGTCCCGACGGCGGCCGGCAGCTCCACGGTGTTGCGATCGACGACGTACAGCGCGAGGGCGCCGATCATGAGCGCGATCGAGACGAGCCCCACCGACCACGCCACCCATCGGGCCGTATACGGCTGGACCGGCGCCACGGGCCTATCCTGCGCTCATCGGACCTCGCTCACATGCGAGGAGGCGGGGCATCGCCGCGGCGCTGGGCCGCGAGCTCGGGCAGGGCGTTCAACGCCGACGTCGTGAAGGCTGCGAGCGCGAACGCGATCGCGAGCAGCGGCGGGCCCACGGCGAACAGCGCGAGGGTCGTCAGCGCGAACAGCACGTCCTCGATGAGCAGCCGCGTGACGACGGGCACCGGACGCCGGGCCTTCGGCGCGACGAACATCCCCCACACGACGATCGCCGCGAGCGGCGCCGCGATGCCGGCGACGAACGCCATCGCGCCCTCGAACGTCGCCGCGCCCCACCACGCGAGCGCGGCCAGCATCGCGAGCTCGCACACGAAGCGGACCGCGAGGACGAGCCCGCGCAGCCCGCTCATGCCGATGCCCACAACGCGCGAAGCGAGGCCGCCACGCGCTCGGGCTCGGCCACGTGCGCGGCGTTCAGATGGTGGAAGCCGTCGAAGCGTTCGACCGTGATCTTCGGGAACCACCCCGCGAGCCGATCCGCCATCTGCTCCCAGGACGGATGGCTGAGCGTCCCCCAGCTGTACAGGACGGGGCGATCGAAGTCGCGGAGACGATCCAGATCCACCTCGGCCTCGAGCTCGGCGCGGACGAACGCCGCGATGCCGGCAGGCCGAACCGCCATCCAGTCGAGCGGTGGCTCGGGCGGCGGTGGAAGCTCCACGCCGCGACCGACCTGCCGGCGCGCGAACGTGCGGAGCAGCTCGTCGGGTGGCAGGTCCAGGAACGGGAGGAAGCTCGAACGGGTGTCCTCGAGGGACTCGGGGCTGAAGTCGGTCGCCGGCTCGTCGATCGCGAGCGTGAGCACTCGATCCGGGTACGCCGCGGCGAACGCGAGCGCGCACGCGCCGCCGGCGGAGTGACCGAACAGATGGAAGCGGTCGAGGCCCGCCGCGTCCGCCGCGCGAACGATGCCCTCGACCTCGGCCGCGATCCCGTATCCGGGCGGCGGCACCTCCGCACCGCCGTAGATCTCGAGGTCCTTCGGCACCGCGAGCACGTCCGGGCCGAGCGCCTCCAACAGCCGTCCGTATCGGGTCGCCGCCGGGAGCAGGATCCCAGGGAGCAGGACGAGCGGGACGCGGCCCGGCGTCGGGGTCGGCATCGCAGGCTCACCCTATCCTGGCCGTGACGGCGGCCGGCCGCGAGGAGGTTCCGTGGGCGTCGAGGAGAACGTGGCCCTCGTGCGGCGGTTCTACGAGGAGGTCTGGAACCGAGGCAACGTCGACGTGACGGCCGAGGTGTTCGCCGAGGACTACGTGCGTCACGACCTCCGCCCGGGCCGTGCGGAGGCCGGGCCCGCCGGCCAGGCGAGGATCGCCGAGGACTTCCGAGCGGCATTCCCCGACCTCCGGATGGAGCTCGACCTCGTCCTCGGCGAAGGCGACCTCGTCGCCGCGCGCTGGACCACCGAGGGCACGAACACCGGCGCGTGGGCGGGCCGCCCCGCCACCGGGCGGCGTGCGAGGTTCTCGGGCGTGAACATCTTCCGGTTCGCCGACGGGAAGGTCGTCGAGCTGTGGAACCATCGCGACGACCTCGGATTGATGGAACAGCTCGGCGCCGAGATCTTCGCGGGCGCCGCGCCGGCCCCCGACACGGAGAGCTAACCGCCCGAGGCCTCCCAGCCGGCGATCGTCTCGATGTCGATCGCAACGACCGGTCCGTCGAGCTCCTCGCGTCGATAGGCCGGGTACTTCGAACCCAGCGCCTCGATCGCTCGAGCGCGCTCCCGCGGTTCGGTCACGACCCGTCCGGTCCCGGAGGCGCGAACCCACCACAGGCGGCCCCAGTCCTCGTCGAACTCGTCGACGACGATCTCCACCGCCACGTTCGCCTCGAGGTTCCGCAGGCGCTGGATCGAACGCGTGCGCTTCGGCTTGTCGTCGACGAGCCAGTACGCCCGCACGGCGGCCCCGTCCTGCACGAGCGCGAACACGAACGGCACGACGTGCGGCCGCCCGTCGGGCCGGACGGTGGCCATCCGTCCCACCCGGGCCGAGCGAAGACGGTCGAGCGCCTCGTCCGGTTCCACCGCTCCCCCGTCGGGATCAGTCGTCCTTCTGAATGACGCAGAAGAGGTTGCCCTCGGGATCGGCGAGCACGACGAAGTCCTCGCCGGGCTCCGGCGTCCTTGGGTGGATCGTCGCCCCGAGGCCAACGATCCGCGCGACCTCGCCATCCCGGTCATCCGTGTAGAGGTCGAGGTGGAGCCGGTTCTTTCCGTGCCGAGGCTCGGGAACCTTCTGGAGCGAGACGTTCACGTTCGAGTGCTTCGGGTCCCGGAGCACCCCCCAGTCCTCGTCCGGGTCCTCCCTCGGCACGTAGCCGAGGGCATCTCGCCAGAACGCGAACATCCGCTCGAAGTCGTTGCAGTCGATCACGACCGACCCGACGAGGACCCGACCCATCGCTCCTCCACGTCCTTGACCTGCGAGCGTAGCGAGATCGCTCCGGACCGCGTGTCGAGAACCCGTGCCCTCGTTCGTCGTCTGGGTGTCGGACGACCACGGCCGAAGGCCGGAGAGGAGGAGGTCATGGGGGATTTCGTGCTGCTCTACAGCGGCGGCAGCATGCCGGAGACCGAGGAGGAGCAGGCCAGGGTCATGAAGGCCTGGACCGACTGGTACGGGACGATCGGCGCCGGTCTGAAGGACGGCGGGAACCCGTTCGGTCCCTCGAAGACCGTCTCGGGCGACGGGTCGATCAGGGACGGGTCGGCGGGCGCGCCGCACACCGGGTACACGATCGTGTCGTCGTCCTCGCTGGACGCCGCGACCGACATCGCGAAGGGCTCCCCGGTCCTCGAGGGGGGCGGGACCGTGACGGTCTACGAGGTCGTCGAGGCGATGTAGCGGCCCGCACCACGCGAACCTCCACGAAGGCCGGGCCGGACGGGCCCGGCCTTCGACCTCGGCCTAGGCCCCGGCCGCGCGCTCCAGTGAGGCCTCCCACAGGCTCCGCGCGCGAGCCGCGCCCGCGGTGTTCCCCTTGTGCTCGCACACGCGCACGGCGTCGGTGAGGGCGGCCTCACCCTCCTCGAGGCGGCCGGCGAACCCGAGGACGTACGCCAGGCTCGTGAGCGCCTCGCCCTGGAGCAGCAGGGAGTCGCTCGCGCCGGCGATCGAGACGGCCTCGCGCGCCGAGCTCTCCGCGTCCTCCGGCCGTCCCCGATGAGCCTCGATCTTGGCCCTGACGGTTCGCAGCAGGACCTGCGAGAAGATGTCCTCGCTGCCGGCGGTCTCCTGGCTCACCCCCACGTACTCGTCGGCCTCGTCGAGCCGACCCTGCGAGTACAGGGCCTCGGCCAGGAACGCCGCCGTGGTCGACAGCCACGACAGCTCGCCGATGCCCCGGAGCGTCTCGACGCCCCACCGGAGGTCGCGCTCGGCGGCGCCGGGATCGTCGGCGAGGATCTCCGCCCATCCCGACATCTGCGTGAGGGCGCCCTCCCAGCCGGGCAGCGCGATCTCCTGGAGCACCGAACGCGCGCGGGCTCCGAGCTCCCGGGCCCGGTCGAACTGCCCCCGCATCGCCTCGAGGTTCCCGCTCACCGCGAGCGCGACGGCCATCGCCTTGCGGTCGCCCTGGGCGCGCTCGAGGATCTGCCCGCACCTGAGGATCGCCTCGTCCACCGGCATCGGTCCGGACCAGACCCCGACCGGAACCCAGGCCAGGTGCTCGAGCGCCTCCCGCTCGGCACCGGCCGTCGAGGCGTGTCCGGCGGCGGCCTCCCAGGCGTCCACGGCCATGCCGAAGTCGCCCTTGATCATGTGGAACAGCCCGAGCATGGCCCAGCCCTGCGCGACGCCTCGGTCGTCCCCGTGCTCCTCGAACGTCACGATCGCCCGCGTGGCTTCGCGCGAGGCTTCGCCGGCCCACCCCTCCGGGTCGGTGAACAGCCGCATCCACAGGTCGAGCAGGGCCGCGTGGGCCCGCAGGATCGGGTCTCCCGAGTCGCTCGCCGCCTCCTCGAGCTCGGTCAGGACCTCGCGCATGCGACCGAAGTCGCCCGTCTGCAACAGCGCGAAGGCCAGGTCGGGAAGCAGCTCGGTCCGGCCGGGGGCGTCGGTGGGCGTGAGCGCGTCCGCTCGTGACAGGAGGTTCACCGCCGCCGGCATGTCCCCGCGCGCGAGCGCGCGCCGGCCGGCCGAGGTGAGTGGCGTGGCGGCCCGAAGCCCCATCGCGCGGGTGCCCGCGTCCACCGCGCCGAGCTCGTGGAGCGTTCGGTACGCCTGCTCGAGGTGGTAGCCGACGACCTCCTCGACCTCGCCGGTCCGCCCGCGGCTCTTGTCCTCGAGCCACCGCGCGAAGCGCTCGTGCAGCTCGGCGCGGCGAGCCTTCGGGACCCCTCCGTACGCGGCGTCCCGAACGAGGATGTGGGTGAACCGGTACGCATCTTCCTCCATCGGGTCGGAGGGCTCGGGCCGGATCAGCTCCTTGCGCACGAGCGACTGCAACCACCCGCCCACCTGCGCTCGGTGCTCCTCCGGTGAGAGCTCGGCGACGGCACCCCACCAGAAGACGCGCCCGACGACCGACGCTCGCTCGATCACGGCACGCTCGCCCTCGGCCAGCATGTCCACCCGCGCGGTGAGCAG
>DATBLA010000133.1:0-4668 GCA_036555645.1 Actinomycetota bacterium | reverse complement strand
GTCGCTTCGTCGTGGTCTCGTCCATGGCGAACTCCCCTCGTCGATCGCGGACTCGACTCGATCGTATGTCAGCCGCCGCGGCTCCCGCCAACCGCGCGGGCCGTCACGCCGCGTTCCGCTCGAGCATCTCGGTGTCCGCGCCGAGGAACCGCAGCAGGCTGCCGAAGATCGCCGCCAGGGTGAACACCGTCGCGGCCACGGCGATGAACACGACCGTGACGGCCCCGATCGTCGGCGTGAAGCCGTACCGCAGGCTGTTGAAGATCTTGATCGGCAGGGTCTCCACCGAGAACCCCGCCACGAGGAACGCGATGATGTACTCGTTGAGGCTGAGCACGAACGCGGCCGCGTACCCGGTGATCATCGACGGCAGCAGCAGCGGGAACGTGATCGTCCGGAACGTCGTGCGCGGGCTCGCGCCCAGCGTCTGCGCCGCCTCGCGGATCGCGGGATCCATCGTCTCCATCGCCAGCGAGATCGCGATGAGCGGCAACGTCGAGAAGAAGATCCCGTGGGCGATGATGACGTTCTCGATCCGCCCGACGTTGCCGGTCGAGTTCCAGAACACCTGCATGCCGAGCGCGCTGATCACGGGCGGCAACATGAACGGCAGGATGCCGAGCGCCCACAGCAGCGGCGAGATCCGGATGCGATACGCCCGCAATACGTAGGCGAGCGGGGTCGCGACCGCGACGGCGACGGCCGCGCTCGAGGCCGCGATCACGACGCTGCGAACGATCGCGTTCCGCCACGCGACGTCGGTCCACAGCGCCGTGTACCACGAGAGCGAGAAGCCCTCGGGCGGGAAGTCCATGAACCGGTTCTCGTTGATCGAGACGATCGCGACGATGACGAGCGGCGCGACGAGGAACACGATCGTGACCGCGACGACGAACGCCCGCATCGCACGCATCAGGCGAGCCTCCGGGTGCGCGACTCGATGAGGATGACGACGCCCACGACGGCGAGCGACAGCACGGTGAGGAAGATCGCCATCGCCGCCGCGAACGGCACGTTCGCGTTGAACGACGCCTGGTCCGAGATGAACACCGACAGCGTCCAGTGCTGCGGCCGTCCGAGGATCGCCGCGATGAGGTAGCTGCCGAGCGTGAACACGAACACGAGCAGGAACCCGGCCATGATGATCGGGCGCGAGATCGGCACGACGACCGTCCAGAAGGTCCGCCACGGCGAGGCGCCGAGCGTCTGCGCCGCCTCGGTCACCTCGCGATCGAGCCGCGTGAGCGAGGGGTACAGCGTGAGCACGCAGAACGGGAACGCGATGTACGACAGGCCGAGGAGCACCGCGACGAAGCCCGGCTGGTAGGCGACCGGCTCGTCCATGAGCCCCAGCCACACGAGGATGTTCGAGATGCCGGCCGCCCGCCCGAGCAGGACGCTCCACGTGAACCCGACGATCACCTCGGACAGCGACAGCGCCGACAGGACGAGGATGAGCAGCGCCACGTGCCACCGTCGGCCCATCCGGGTCAGGAAGTACGTGAACGGGAAGGCGATCGCGGTGCAGAGCGCCCCGGCGAGCAGCGCGATGCCGATCGAGAACGCGGCGCGCTCGAGGAAGACCTGGGAGAACAGCCGCGACCAGCTGTCGAGCTCGAACGCCGGCTCGTAGAAGCCCCCCTCGATCCGGTGGTAGAAGGAGGCGGCGACCATCATCCCGAACGGGACGAGGAAGAACACCGCGAGGACCGCCACCGGGATCGCGAGGACCCCGTAGGTCCCCCGGCCGGGTCGGCGCCGCTCGCTCATCGCCTCACGCCCGGACGACGACGCACGCCTCGCGCGGGAACCGGACCGTGACCCGATCGCCCTGCGCCACCGCGATCCGGTCCCGAGGGCTCCCGGCGACGACGACGTGCTCGTCCAGGCCGCAGTCCACGTAGCACTCGAACAGCTCGCCGAGGTCGCGGACGAACACGACGGTGCCGCCGAGCGCGTTCGGGCCCTCGGGCTCGCCGGGCGCAAGGTGCGCCTCCTCGGGTCGGACCGAGACGAGCGCGCGGTCCCCGTCGAACCCGGAGGGCGCCGCATCGGCGTCGAACTCGAACTCCACGTCGCGGATCCGCACGCGCCCGTCGGACAGGACCTGCCCCTCGAGCAGGTTCGTGTTGCCGATGAACCGAGCGACGAACGCCGTCGCCGGGCGGCGGTAGACGTCGAGCGGCGGCCCAACCTGCTCGACGCGGCCGTCCTGCATGACGACGACGAGGTCGGACATCGTCATCGCCTCGCGCTGGTCGTGCGTGACCATGATCGTGGAGATCCCGAGCTGCTGCTGGAGCAGGCGGAGCTCCACCTGGAGCTGCTCCCGCAGGTTCGCGTCGAGCGCGGACAGCGGCTCGTCGAGCAGGAACACCCGCGGCTCGAGCGCCAGGGCGCGCGCCGTCGCGACGCGCTGGCGCTGACCGCCCGAGAGCTGGGAGATGCGCCGGTCCCCCATCCCGTCGAGCGAGACCAGCCGCAGGAGCTCGTCGACGCGCGCCCGGGTCTCGGCGGCGGAGCGGCCGCGGATCCGCATCCCGTAGCCGATGTTGCCCGCCACCGACAGGTGCGGGAACAGCGCGAGCGACTGGAAGACCATCCCGATGTCCCGCAGGTGCGGGGGCCGGCCGGTCACGTCCTCGCCGTCGAGGAACACCCGGCCCTGCGTGGGCTGCTCGAGACCGGCGATCATCCGGAGCATCGTGGTCTTGCCGCAGCCCGACGGGCCGAGGAACGAGACCAGCTGACCGGGCGGGAGCTCGAGGTCGACGCCGGCCACCGCCTCGACCTCGCCGAATCGCTTGACGAGCCCCTCGAGCCTCAGGCCTCCACGCGCGTCCACGTCGTCGGGTCGGCGCTCGTCAGGACAGGATCATCTCCGTCCACTGCTGGTCGATGAAGTCCTCCCACTCGTCGTACATCTCGTACTTCGGCCGAAGCGCAGCCTCGGGCCCGGGCCCGCCCACGGCCTCGAACTCCTCGGCCGTGAGATCCATCGTGTCCTGGCGAGCCGTCGGCGTCGTGCCGAGCGTCCGCGCGAGCTCCGCCTGGATCTCCGGACGGCTGAAGTAGTCGATGAACGCGATCGCGCCCGGCAGGTTCTCGGTCGTCTTCGTCACGGCCCAGAACCCCGAGTCCAGGATCGCGCCCTCGGTCGGGAACACGCTCTGCAGCGGCTCGCCCTGCGACGCCGCGAAGGTCGTGATGTCGTGGTAGAACTGCCCCAGCGAGACCTCGCCGGTGTTGTACGCCTGCTGCGCCTGCGCCTCGTCCCGGAACCACAGCTTCACGTTCGGCTTGACCTCCTGGAGCTTCGTGAGCACCTCGATCACGCCGTCCTGCGTCTCGAGGATCTCGTAGCCGCCGAAGAAGCTCGCCGCCGTGATCTCGATGAGGTAGGCGTTCGCCGCGTTCCTGAGCAGCGCGAGCTCGTTCTCCCACTGCGGGTCCCAGAACGTCGTCCACGTGTCGGGGCTCTCCGGGACCCGGTCGGTGTTCGAGACGATCGTGATGTACCAGGACACCGCGCCGACGCCGGTGACGTTGCCCGCGTCGTCGGTGCGAACGAATCCCTCCGCGAGGTTCTCGGCGTTCGGGATGTCCGAGACCCCGTACGTCGCGAGGATGTCGCCGTTGATCGCCCGCTGGATCCCGACGCCCGAGAGCATCGAGACGTCCGCCGGCGGCGGGGTCCCCGCCTCGACCGACTGCTGGAGCTGGACGACCCAGACCTCGGAGGTCGGCTCGGCGATCGACTCGACCTGGACGCCCGTCTCCTCGGTGAAGGCGGGGTACATCGCCCGGAAGTTCTCCTCGAAGAACCCCCCGTACGTGCTGACCTTCAGGCTCGTCCCCTCGATGTCCCCGGTCGAGATCGGGGTCGGCGAGGCTCCGGTCTGACCGGTCCCCCCTCCGGTCCCGGCGCCGCCCTCGTCCTCTGGCGTCCGGCCGCACGCGGCCAGGATCGCCGGCAGCGAGAGCCCGACCATGCCCGCCGCCGGCGCCCGCCGAAGCAGCTCCCTGCGGGTGAGCCTGCCGTCTCCGTTCACGATGCCCCCCTGTCGTCGAACGGTCCCCCGCTAGCATCGTCGTCTCGCGCCCGTCGGCGCAAGGCGGGTCTGGCTCAGGCGGGCTTCCCACCGGCCGCGAACAGCGCGATGAGCTCGTAGGCGACGTGCGACGCGGCGACCGCCGTGATCTCGGCGTGGTCGTACGCGGGCGCCACCTCGACGACGTCGGCCCCGACGAGGTTCAGCCCGGCGAGCCCCCGCAGGGTCCCGAGCAGCTCGCGGCTCGTCATCCCTCCGGCCTCGGGGGTCCCCGTCCCCGGCGCGAACGCCGGATCGAGCGCGTCGATGTCGATCGAGACGTACACGGGCGCGTCGGCGACGCGATCGCGAACGCGCTCGGCCACGCCGGCGAACCCCTCGGACAGGACCTCGAGCGCCGTCACGATCGCGAACCCGAAGCCGCGGTCGTCGACGAGATCCTGTGGCGAGAACAGCGGACCCCGGATCCCGACGTGGATCGAGTGGTCCTCGAGCAGGAGCCCCTCCTCCCACGCCCTGCGAAACGGCGTGCCGTGCGTGTAGGAGGCGCCGAAGTACGTGTCCCACGTGTCGAGGTGCGCGTCGAAGTGCACGAGCGCGACCGGGCCGTGGCGCG
>DATBLA010000132.1:0-3362 GCA_036555645.1 Actinomycetota bacterium | reverse complement strand
CAGGACGTGGTCGAACAACGCGGGTCCGGAACCGACCGCGGCGGCCGCCTGTTCGACCAGGCCCGCGAAGTCCACCTGGCCGGCCGTATCCAGGACCGCGAGATAGCGGCGCAGGAACGCGGCGAGCTCGATCCACCCATGGAGCCCGGTCGCCCGAGCCCGCTCCTCGATCTCGTCGGGCGGGAGCAGCGCCTCCTGCGCCCGGATGACGAACTGTCGAACCTCGTCGGCGAACCCCCGCAGATGCAGCAGCTTCCCGTACGCGGGCCAGAGCGCCGGGTCCTCGCCCTCGAGGAGCTCTCGGACGAGCCTGGACTGGTTCGACGCGTCGAGCAGCTGGGGAGGGGCCGAGTACGCGAGCTGTGCGTATCGCTGGCCGACGACGTGGTGCGCGAGGCCGTGGATCGTGACGATGGTCAGGTTCGGCAGGGGAAGCGCGAGCCGTTCCAGGAGCGCACGCCGAGCCTCGTCACGTGCGCGCCGGGATCCCAGCACGAGGGCCACGCGCTCCGGATCCGCGCCCGCCTCGACGAGCCGCGCGAACCGCTCCCGGAGCACGCGGGTCTTCCCCGTCCCGAATCCGCCCGTGACGAGCATGGGTCCGTCGGTGTGATCGAGCACCGCCCGCTGCCGCGGGTCGGCCGTGAAGGGGGCCATCGCCGAGCGATGCTACCGGTGCGTGCCGACACCGGATCGGCCTCGCCGGACCTCGCCCTCGGCTCCGCTACGGGGCCGACCGCTCCGTTCGTCCCCCGCGGGCGGCCCACCGGTACACGCCGGTGCCGGTGATCGCGCCGACGAGCCGGCCGTCGTGAAGGACGAGGGCGGCTCGCTCGGCACCTAGCCGGTTCGACACGTCGTCGAGGCGCTCACCCGGTGCGGCGATCAGGACGTGCTCGAGCGGGATCACCGCCTCCCGCGCCGGCCGGAGCGGATCGCGGGCCCCCAGGTCGCGAGCCGAGCCGAACGAGATCATCCCGATCACCCGGCCGTCCTCGACCACGGGGAAGGCCTCCCCTTCGTGTCCGCGCAGGTACCTGTCGAGCACCTGGGACAGGCTGAGCTCGGCCGGGACGGCCGGGGGCGGCGGGTCCATCGCGTCGGCGACGGTGCCGAGGGACAGGCGGGTCTCGAGGCCGATCCGCTGCTCCGACGCCCGCGCGCCCTGGAAGATGAACAGGCCGATGATCCCGAGCCAGATCGCTCGGAACGTGTCGTCGCGTGTGAGGGCGACGAAGGCGAACACGAGGCATGCTGCGCCGACCACCAGCCCGGCGCGGGCCGCGACCCGCGTGCCGGTCTCCGGCCGTCCGGTGATCCGCCACACGACCGCCTGGAGCATCCGGCCACCGTCGAGCGGCAAGCCCGGAAGGGCGTTGAAGCCCGCCATGAACAGGTTCACGGTCGCGACCGAGTCGAGCAGATAGGGGACGGCTCCGCCGGAGCCCTCCAAGGCTCGAGCGACGAGCCAGAACGCGCCGGCGAGGGCGAGGCTCGTCGCCGGGCCTCCGGCGGCGATGCGGAACGCGGGTCCCGGTCCCCTCTCATCGGCCCGCGCAGACGTGAACCCTCCGAAGAAGACGAGCGTGATGCCGTGCACCTCGATGCCGGCCATCCGAGCGGTCACGGCGTGCGCCATCTCGTGCAGGAAGACCGAGCCGAAGAACACCACCGCGCCGAAGATCGCGAAGCCGAAGGCGGCCGCCGAACCCAGATTCGGGAACGTGCCGTCGAGGTTCGACCAGAACGTGACTACGAGCAGGACGGCGATCCAGAGCCACGACGCGTCGACGCTGACGGGGATCCCCCGGATCATCGCGATGCGGAAGGAGCGGCCGAACACGAACCGAGGGTACCCCAGCACCTGCGGAACACCGCGTCGGTCGCGCTCGGTCGGGCGAACGCGACAGCGCTGCTAAGGTGAAAGGGAGCCTGAACCGGGCGTGGTTCGGGCGGAGTGGAGTCCGGCCCGGCCTACCCTCCCTTCCACGCGGGCGTGCCCGCGGGGTCGGGCCGGACCCTAGTCTCGAGCCCGAGTCCCAGGCCTGCCACGTCGCATCCGTGTGCGCCGCCGCGAGGCTCGCTCGACGCCGAGCCGTGTCACTCCTCGATCAGATCGGCCAGTTGCCTCGCGTTGTTGACCGCCCAGTCCCGGTAGCAGTTGTTCATGAGCACGTGGGTCTCGCGCACCTGTGACGCCATGCCCGTGATCCTCGGGACCCATTCTCGAAGCTCGTCCGTCGAGTACTCGTACCGGAACCGTTCCGATGCCCCCACGTTCTTCTTGGCCCATGCGCCGGTGTCGCGCCCGTGGAATCGGACGAGAGCGAGGTCCTTGGCGGTCGCGGCGGCGACCGGGGGGACGGAGGAGTCGAACCCCTGCGGCATGTCGACGGCAACGAACGGAAGATCGTGCTCCTCCAGGAAGGAGAGCGTCTCGTCCCGGTTGCGCTCGTCGAGCCAGAGGTGATGACGGAACTCGATCGCCACTCGAAAGTCCTTCAGGCGATCGGCCACCTCGAGGATGTAGTCCTTGCTCTTGCGCCCGATGACGAACCACTGGGGAAACTGGAACAGCACGGCGCCGAGCTTCCCGGCCGAGTGCAGGGGCATGAGCGCGTCGTGGAATCGGTGCCACACCTCGTCGACGACCGCATCGGGGAGCTGCTCCCGGTACAGGTTCTTCTTGTCCGAGAGGTCATCGGGGAGGTCCTCGAGCAGCTCCTTGTACAGCGACTCACGCTTCGTGGGGTGGTTCGTGAGCAGCGAGTAAGCCTTGATGTTGAACGTGAACTCGGCCGGTGTGCGCTCGATCCAGAGCACCGAGTTCCGCTCGCTCGGCGGGAAGTAGTAGGTCGAGTCCACCTCGACGATCGGGAACTGCTCGGCATAGAAGCGCAGGCGGGCTTCCGCACTCTTGGCCTCGGGGGGGTAGAAGTTCCCTTCCTTGATCAGCGTCGGATCCGTCCAGCTGGCCGTGCCGACGAGGATGCGGGTCATGACGCCCAGCCTACGAGGCGTCTCCGTCGGCCGGCTGGGAGGGCGGCTCCTTGCGCCTGAGCACCTTGTTCTTGGCCTGCTCGGCCTTCTGCTTCGCGTAGTTCAAGGCGCGCTGCGCCCAGACGTACTCGGTCGCCAGGATCGCAAGCCCCGCGATGATGACGAGGATGCCCGGGCCCGGGAGCACCAGCATGAGGAGCCCGATCACGACGAGCGCGAACCCCACGATGCTCACCGCGATCCGCTTCCCGTTCCGGCCGATGAACCGGATCGTGACCCGGAAGGGGAACCACACCCATTGATGGATGGCAGGCATACGGAGATGGTACGGCGGCCGCGCCTTCGCGCGGCCGCCGTGTTCG
>DATBLA010000131.1:0-2718 GCA_036555645.1 Actinomycetota bacterium | reverse complement strand
CGGCCGCGCGAAGCACGGACCTCGCGCGCGCCACGAGCCCGCCACGTCGCCAGCAGGAGCGCTCCGAGCCCGAAGACGGCGGCGAGCGCCCATACGATCCCGCCGACGATCGGGATCGCCCCGACCGCGGCCAGGATCGCCCACCCGAACAGGAGCGCGAGCGTCCGCCCCCGGGGCTCGCGCCACAGCAGGCGCCCGAGGACGAACGCGCTCGAGGCGACGGCGACGCTCGCGAGCAGGAACAGCGACAGGAGCAGGGCAAGGCCGAGCGGGAGCCAGATGAGCGAGACGACGCCGAGGATCCCGAGGATCGGAAGCAGGATCGAGCCGGCCACCCCCCACCCGGCGGACGTCCAGGGCGATGCTCGCGCCGTCCGCGCGGTCGCCTCGGCCCCGCGAGGCGCGACCAGCAGGAGGAGCAGCCCGAGGAGCAGCGTGGAGGCCCAGATGGCGAGCCACGACGCGAAGCGCCCGAACGCCTCGATCGGTCCCCGGAGCATGAACGTCGCGTCCTCGCGGACATCGCCGCCGACCTGGGCGCCGGGCGCGGCGCGCACGCTGCCGCCCGCCACGACGTCGCCGAGCACCTGCGCGCTCTCGCCGAGCGTGACCGGCCCTCGCGCGTTCACGACCGACCCGCTCACCTGTCCCCCGACCCTGACCTCGCCGTCGATCACGACGACGTCACCGCGGACGATCCCGCCGACCTCGACGGTCCCGCGCAGGACGACGACCTCGCCGACCTCCTCGCCCCGGCGAACGAGGACGTCGCCCGACAAGACGATCTGATCGCGCGGGGGCTCGGCCTCCTCGATCTGCGCGAGCGCGGGTCCGCCGGTGGCGATCACGGCCGAGACCACGAGCGCGGCGACGGGGAAGACGCGAGACACCACCGAATCCTACCGGCGCGACCGGAGCCCCCGGCCGTGTCCGTCGTTCGCGATACCGTTGGCGGGTGAGCCTGGAGGCGTTCTCCCCGCCGGTTCGGGCGTGGTTCGAATCGACGTTCGACGAGCCGACCCCCGCCCAGGTGCGCGGCTGGCCGGCGATCGCCGGGGGCGGCCACGCGCTCGTCCTCGCGCCGACCGGCTCGGGCAAGACCCTCGCCGCGTTCCTGTGGGCGCTCGACCGGCTCATGACCGAGGAGCCCCCACCGACCGAGCAGCGCTGTCGCGTCCTGTACGTCTCGCCGCTGCGCGCGCTCGCGGTGGACGTCGAGAAGAACCTGCGGGCCCCGCTGGCCGGGATCGGCCTGGCCGCGGAGCGCCTGGGCCACCACGTCCACGAGCCGCGCGTCTCGATCCGGACCGGCGACACCGCCGCGGCCGAACGGCGCCGGATCCAGACCCGCCCGCCGGACATCCTCATCACCACCCCGGAGTCGCTCTACCTCATGCTCACGTCGGGCGCCCGGGAGATCCTTCGAAGCGTCCGCTGGGTGATCCTCGACGAGATCCACGCGCTCGCCGGCACGAAGCGCGGCGCGCATCTCGCGATCTCGCTCGAGCGCCTCGAGGAGATCGCCACGACGTCGCCGCAGCGGATCGGACTGTCGGCGACGCAGCGCCCCCTCGAGGAGATCGCGCGGTTCCTCGGCGGGCAGACCGAGACGGGTCCCCGACCGGTGACGATCGTCGACGCCGGGCATCGCAAGGCGATGGACGTCGAGGTCGTGGTCCCCGTGGAGGATATGGCCGAGCTGTCCGACGTGGCCGGGCCCTCGCACACGATGCCGCAGTCCGACGGGCCGGCCTCGGCCGGGCTGGCGCCGCCCCGGGCCTCGATCTGGCCGGCGATCCATCCCCGCCTGCTCGAGCTCATCCGCGCCCACCGTTCCACGATCGTGTTCGTGAACGCGCGCCGGCTCGCCGAGCGGCTGGCCGCCCACCTGAACGAGCTCGCCGGCGAGGACCTCGCCCGAGCCCATCACGGCTCGATCGCGCGCGAACAGCGGCTCGAGATCGAGGACCGGCTCAAACGCGGATCGCTCCGGGCGATCGTGGCCACGAGCTCGCTCGAGCTCGGCATCGACATGGGCGCCGTCGATCTCGTCGTCCAGGTCGAGTCGCCGGGATCGGTCTCGCGAGGGCTCCAGCGCATCGGACGCGCCGGTCATCAGGTCGGCGAGCCGAGTCGCGGCAAGATCTTCCCGAAGTTCCGAGGCGATCTCCTGGAGACGACCGTCGTCGTGCGACGGATGCTCGAGGGCGAGATCGAGGAGACCCGGTACCCGCGCACGCCGCTCGACGTCCTCGCGCAACAGATCGTCGCGATGGGCGCGATGGACGAGTGGGCCGTCGCCGACCTGGGTCGCGTCCTGCGTCGGGCCGCGAACTTCGCCGACCTGTCCGACGAGCTGCTCGCCAACGTGCTGGACCTGCTGTCCGGCCGGTATCCGTCGGACGAGTTCGCCGAGCTGCGCCCGCGGATCGTGTGGGATCGCCGGACCGACGTCGTTCGCGCCCGCGAGGGAGCCGGGCGCATCGCGATCTCCTCCGGCGGGACGATCCCGGACCGCGGGCTGTTCGGCGTGTTCACCGCCGACGGGCGGCGGGTCGGCGAGCTCGACGAGGAGATGGTCTACGAGAGCCGCCGCGGCGAGGTCTTCGTCCTGGGCGCGACGTCGTGGCGCATCGAGGACATCACGCTCGATCGCGTCGTCGTCTCGCCGGCGCCCGGAGAGCCGGGCAAGATGCCGTTCTGGCACGGCGACAAGCC
>DATBLA010000130.1:0-5046 GCA_036555645.1 Actinomycetota bacterium | reverse complement strand
CGGCATGTTCATCGCGGACAGGCCGAGCTCGATCGCCAGGCGATGGTGGCGCGCGCGAACCTCCTCCGGCAGCCGGCCGCCGTTCATCTCGGCCTCGACCTCGTGCGGGATGAGCTCCTCGTCGACGAACCGGCGCGCGCGCTCCTGGATCTCGCGATCGAGATCGGACAGGGGACCCGGTGGAACCGTCACGCCGCGAAGCATACGCCGCCGCCCGACCCGGCTGAACGGCCGTTCAATGCCGAGGCTAGGCGATGAACTCGAGCCGGGCGCGGTTGGCCTCGATCTGGCGAAGCGAGTCCGGGTCGACCGAGTGGTCGCGTTCGGGCGAGGTCTCCTGCGAGCGCTCGCCGAGGAGCTCGCCGGACAGGTACCGCTGACCGGTGTCCGGCACGACGGTGACGATCGTGCGGTACTCCGGGTGTGCGGCCGCCACCTTGCCCGCGGCGGCGACGTTGATCCCCGACGACGGCCCTCCGAGGATGCCCTCCTCGCGGGCGAGGCGATGGGCCATCGCGAGCGCCTCC
This sequence comes from Actinomycetota bacterium, assembly GCA_036555645.1. Taxonomy (GTDB): domain Bacteria; phylum Actinomycetota; class UBA4738; order UBA4738; family HRBIN12; genus DASSJM01. The sequence continues at coordinate 4,519 of DATBLA010000130.1, read as the reverse complement.
TCGGTCGAGGCCGTGACGATCCCGTCGACGAGCGACAGGTCGAGGTTGTGCGGGACGATCCCGTCCCCGATCCCGGGGACGCCGTGGGTCCCCCATCGCTGCTCGGAGATGAGCGGGCACTCCGAGGGCTCCACCGCGTACGCGCGGATCGAGGGGTCGTGACCTTTGAGCGCGCGCGCGACCCCCGTGATCCAGCCGCCCGTCCCCTGCGCCGCGACCACCGCGTCGATCCGCCCGCCGCTCTGCTCCCAGATCTCCTCGCCGGAGGCGGCCTGGCCGGCCGGGTTGTCCGGGTTGTCGAACTCGCCCGGGAAGAAGAAGCGGTCCGGGTCGGTCGCGACGATCTCGCGCATCTTCTCCAGCGCGAGGTCGATGTCGGTGCCCGCGCCCGGGGTGAGGATGAGCTCGGCCCCGTAGGCCTCGATCATGCGCTTGCGTTCCAGGCTCATCCCGCGCGGCATGACGATGACGCAGTCGTACCCCTTGATCGCGGCGACGGCCGAGCACGCGATGCCCGCGTTGCCGGTCGTGCACTCGATGATCGTCATGCCCGGACGCAGGTCGCCGCGCTCCTCGGCGCGCTCGATCATGTGCCGGTAGATCCGGTCCTTCGTCGAGCCGGTCGGGCCGTACCACTCGATCTTCGCGAGCAGCTCCACGCCGGCCGGGGCGACGCGGGAGAGCCGGACGAGCGGCGTCCGCCCCACGGCCTCGAGCATCGAGCCGAGGGCTCGGGCGTGCGCGTCCCAGGTGGGGATGACCGGGCTGCTCAGGCGAGCAGTTTGACTGACGGTTCAAGGTCGGCGCAAGGCGGGGTCCGGGAGTTGACCGTTTCCCGCGAGGTCGGCGACGCTCCGGCGATGCGAGCCTCGACCGTGCGCCGGATCGCGCTCGCGCTACCCGAGGCGGAGGAGCGCGAGACGTGGGGAACCGCGACGTTCCGCGTCCGGAACAAGATCTTCGTGATGTTCGCCGACGGGGAGCGGGAGGCCTGGGTGAAGTCCACGAGCGACGAGCAGCACGCGTTGATCGCGATGGTGCCGGCGACCTTCTTCTTCCCGCCCTACGTCGGACCGAGCGGCTGGGTCGGGGTCCGCGTGCGATCGGTCGACGCGCAGGAGATGCGCGAGCTCCTCACCGAGGCCTGGCGGCTGACCGCGCCCAAGCGCCTCGTGGCCGCGTTCGACGAGACCGTGCCACTGCCCCGGTGACCCGGCTCGAGGGCCGGTGGCTCGAGCGCCCGTGGGGCAGGGAGCGCGTCTGGGAGGCGGGCGATGGCGCGCCGGTGCTGGCGATCCACGGGCTCGGCGGCTCGGGGCGCTACTTCGAACGCTTCGCCGAGCGGGTGCGGGGGCACCGCGTCGTGGCACCGGATCTCGCCGGGTTCGGCTGGTCGGACAAGCCCGACATCGCCTACGAGCGGTCCGATCACCTCGAGAGTCTCGACGCGGCCGTGAACGGCCTCGACGGGCCGATCGTCGTCGTGGGGCACTCGCTCGGAGGGCTGTTCGCGGCGCTGTGGGCGGCTCGCGACCCGGGGCGCGTCGCCGCGCTCGCGATCCTGTGCGCTCCGTTTCCCGCCGCCGACGGAACGCAGGTGTGGGTTCGCGAGCCGATGCTGCCCGCCGCCGCGCGCGTCGCCGGACCCGCGCTGCGAACGCTCGCCCGCGCGATCGCGGTGCCGGTGGGGATCGCGCGCGGCTACCCGGCATCCGTCGCGGCCGACTACGCGCGGCAGACCTTCCGGAGCCGCGGACGCACGATGTGGTCGGCGCTGTACGACCCCTCGGTCCTCGACGACCTCGAACGCATCCGCGGCATCGACGGCGCGATGCCGATCCTGGTCGAGCACGCCGAGCAGGACCAGACGGTTCGCGTGGACGCGCACGCCAAGTGGACGGACCTGCTCCCGAGCGCCGAACGGCGGATCGTATCGGGCGGTCATCAGGTGCAGCTGCACGAGGGGTTCGCGTCGCTCGCCGGCTGGATCGAGCGCGCCGGCGGGTAGGCTCCCCGTCGCGATGGAACCCGACACGCCCGCGCTCCGCGCCCTCGAGGGATCCGACGTCGCCGTCCGGGTCGTCCGCACGGAGCGCGCGCGCTCGGCGGAGGAGAGCGCGGCGTTCCAGGGGATCGAGGTCGGCGAGCTGCTCCGCACGATCGTGGTTCGGCGCGGCCAGGACGACTACCTGTTCGTCCTCGTCCCGGGAGGCCGGCAGATCGACTGGCCGAAGCTCCGGGCGCACCTGGGCGTGAGCCGGCTCTCGCTCCCGGACGCGGACGAGGCGAGGGCGGTCACCGGCTACGAACGCGGCACGATCACGCCGTTCGGCTCGACCCATCCGTGGCCGGTCCTGGCCGATCCCTCGATCCCAGGCCTCGAGCGCGTCGCGATCGGCGGCGGTGGGCACGGGGTCAACCTGCACATCCGGGGCACCGACCTCGTCGAGACACTCGGGGCCGACGTGGCCGACGTCACGAAGCCGGACGCGGCCTCCGGCTGAGCCGGACACGCGATCCCTGCCCGGTGTCGCTCGTCACGGGCGAACCGTGCGCTCCACAACCGCGCCGCAGCCGGAACCGGACCACGATTCCCTCACGAACGAACGAACGAACGAAGGAGCGGGCCATGAGCACCTGGGTCGAGTCACCGCCAACCCGGCATCGCCTCGCTGCCGGGAGCCTCGTCGTCCTCCTCGTCGCGCTCGCGACGGTCTTCGTCCTCATCCGGACCACGGCGCCCGCCTCCCACGTCCCGCAGGCTGCTCCGGCCGGTTTCGTCGGATGGGACGCCGGCAAGCTCGAGGCGATGGAGGGCCGGGCGATGGCCGAGACGATCCGCCTCCAGCAGGAGCACGGCACCATCCCGGCGTTGACGCCGGCGACCCCGGCGAACGCCGAGGCCGGATCCCTGCTCGACCGAACGCCGGGCACGCGTCACTGAGCGGATCGCCGCTCGAAGGCCGACCGAACGCGAACGGTCCCTACTGCTTCGGGATGTCCTTGTTCGGATCCCAGTGCGGCATCTGCACGACCGTGGCGGCGACCTTGCCCGACACCGGCGTCTCGACCTCGAGCGACGTCCCGAGCTCGGTGTGCTCGATCGGCAGCATCGCGAACCCGATGTTCCGCTCGAGCCGTGGCGAGTGGCAGGCCGACGTCACGCGGCCGACGGCCTCGCCCCCGACCGTCACGGGGAAGACGTCGGGCATCTCGTTGTCGATGTAGCTGCCGAGCGACTCGCCCTCGATATCGACGCCGACGAGCTTTCGCTTCACGCCCTCGGCCTTGATCCTCGCGAGGGCCGCCTTGCCCATGAAGTCGGCCTCCTGCTCGAGATCGACCATCCAGCTGTAGTGGTACCCGACCTCGAAGGGGTTGTTCTCGTACCACATGTCCGCGCCGAAGGCCAAGATGCCGCCCTCGATGCGCCGGATGTGGCAGGGCCCGATCACCTCGAGCCCGTGGGGCTTGCCCGCCTCGAGGACCGCGTCCCACAACGTGACGCCGTGCTTCGAGGCGTCGCGCAGGTAGATCTCGTAGCCGACCTCGCCCGTGTACCCGGTCCGCGAGATGACGACCTGCATCCCCTCGACCTCGGCCTTCATGAGCCCGTAGTACGGGACCTCGAGGACGCGGTCGCCGAACAGGTCGACGAGGACCTTCTTCGCGTTCGGTCCCTGGATCTGCACGGGCGCGACGTCGATCTCCTGCACGGTGACGTCCATCCCCCGGGCGGCGGCGATCCCGAGCGCGTACAGGTTCACGTCCGAGTCGGCGAGCGAGAGCCAGAACTCGTCCTCCTCGACCCGCAGCAGGACCGGGTCGTTGAGGATGCCGCCGTCCGGCCCCGTGATGAAGACGTACTTGGCCTGATCGACCGCGCACTTGTGCAGGTCGCGCGGCACGATGAGGTTCGTGAGATCGAACGCGTCGGGGCCCTTGATCTGGATCTGCTTCTCGACCCCGACGTCCCATAGCGTGACGCCGTTCACGAGATGCCAGTACTCGGCCACGGGGTCGCCGTAGTGGCGCGGATGGTACGTGTGGTTGTACACGCTGTACCGATGGACGCCGTGCCGGCGCGACGCGTCGTAGTAGGGCGACTTGCGGATCCGCGTGTAGAGCAGGATCCCCGGGTTGTCGATGATCGCCATCGCTTCGCTCTCCTTCCTCGTCCGTTCACGCGACCGGCGCGGCGGCCGCGCCGGTCTTCCTCAGCTCGGCGCTGATCGCCGGAACGATCTCGCGCAGGTCGCCGATCACGGCGTAGTCCGCCTGGGACAGGATGGGCGCCTCGGCGTCCGTGTTGATCACGATGATCGACTTCGCCGCGCGGCATCCCACGATGTGCTGCGTCGCCCCACTGATGCCGCAGGCGATGTAGACATCGGGCGCGATCCGCGTCCCGGTCTGGCCGATCTGATCCGTGTGCGGGCGCCACCCGTTGCTCGTCACGACCCGGGAGCACCCGACCGCCCCGCCGAGGAGCCCCGCAAGCTCCTCGAGCGCGCCGAAG
>DATBLA010000129.1:0-8643 GCA_036555645.1 Actinomycetota bacterium | reverse complement strand
CCGGAGGTCTCGGCGGGCAACGGGTCGGTGATGTCGTGCGCGCCGCTGGGGGTCGCGTACGCGCATCGGCCCGAGCGGCTCGCCGAGCTCGCGCCGGCGCTGTCGAGGCTCACCCACGCCGACGGGCGCTGTGCGACCGCGTGCCTGGCCGTGACGCTCTGTGTGGCCGGGCTGGTGCGCGGCGAGGATGCCCGGACATCGGCGCAGGGGGCGCTCGAGGCGGTCGAGGAGGACGAGGGCGGGGAGGAGCTCGAGTACCTCGTCGAGTCGGTGGGCGCATCGCGCCCCGTCGACGGTCCCGACCGGGGGTTCGTCCTGTTCGCGGCCGGGACAGCATTCCAGGCGCTCGTGCGCGGTGGCGATGCCGAATCCGAGCTTCGACACGTGGTCTCGCTCGGTGGAGCCGCCGACGCGAACGCCGCCGTCACCGGTGCGCTCCTCGGCGCCCGCGACGGGATTGGCGGGCTGCCCGCGGCCTGGGTCGAACGCCTCGACGACTCTGCGGCGATCCGCCAGGAAGCGGGCGCGCTCGCGGGGCTGGCGTCGACGCGTTCTGGGTGACGGGCGGCCCGGTGGTCGGGTGACCTTCGACACGAAGCCGGGGCGGTCGCTCGGCGATGCGCGAGAATGCACCCATGGGCGACGAGATCCGAGAGGAACGCCGCGTCGTCACGGCGATGTTCGCCGACCTCGTCGGCTCGACCGCGCTCACCGAACGCCTGGATCCCGAGGAGGCCAAGCTCATCGTGAGCGACGCCGTCGCGCGGGCGATCGGCGCGGTCGAGGCGTTCGGCGGCACCGTGAAGGATCTCGCGGGCGACGGCGTCCTGTCGCTGTTCGGCGCGCCGACCGCCCACGAGGACGACCCGGAGCGGGCGGTCCGGGCCGCGCTTCGTGTGGTCGATGAGATCACCGACTACGCCGATGAGGTCGAGCGGGCCTTCGGTGTCGAGGGATTCGGCGTCCGGGTCGGGGTGGACACGGGCCCGGTGGTCGTCGGCTCGATCGGAGCCGGGAGCCGGGTCGAGTACGCGGCGCTCGGCGATGCCGTGAACACGGCCGCCAGGCTCCAGGCGCTCGCCGAGCCGGGGACGATCCTCGTGGGCGAGGAGACACAGCGCCGGGTCGAGCCGGTGTTCGCGTGGAGCGACGCGAGCGCGTACGAGCTGAAAGGCAAGCGCGAGCCCGTCACCGCGTACCGCGTGGACGGCGTCCTCGCGGCGCCGGGTCACGCTCGAGAGCTCGAAGCCGTCCAGGTGAGGCTCGTCGGCCGCGAACGGGAGCTCGCCGCCGCGGTCGAGGTCGTCGACGCCGTGCTCGCGGGCTCGGGGGGCGTGCTGTATCTCACGGGCGAGCCGGGGATCGGCAAGACCCGGTTGATCGCGGAGCTCCGCCGGCACGTCGAGCATGCCCCCGAGGGCGCGCCTCGACGGCGCGCGCTCTGGATCGAGGGCCGATGCGTCTCCTACGGGGAATCGATGCCGTACTGGCCCTTCCGCGACCTGTTGCGGTCGTGGCTGGGCGTCGGGGCCGACGAGCCGGAGCTCCGGGTCCGCGTCACGCTCCGCCGGAACCTGGACGCGCTGTTCGGGACGCGGGTGCTCGAGGTATACCCGTACCTCGGCGCGATGCTCGGCCTGTCGCTGGAGCCCGAGGCGGCGGAGCGGCTCGCCGAGCTGTCACCCGAGGCCCTCCAGTACCGGACGTTCGCGGTGGTCCGCGAGCTGTTCGGACGGCTCGCGATCGACGGCCCGGTCTGCGTGGTCCTCGAAGACCTGCACTGGGCCGATGCCACCTCGCTGCAGCTGCTGGAACGCATGCTCGGCGACACCGAGACCTCGGCGCTCCTGCTCCTGCTCTCGACCCGGCTCGAGCGCGACCACCCCTCGTGGAAGGTCAAGGAGAGCGCGGCCCGGGAGCTCCCGCACCGAACGCGTGAGGTCGCGCTCGAGGCGCTCTCGGGCGACGCCGAGCACGAGCTGCTCCACGCGTTCGTGGGGGCGGACACCTTGCCGCACGACATGGAGCAGCGGATCCTCGAGCCGGCCGAGGGCAACCCGTTCTTCCTGGAGGAGCTCGTGCGATCGCTCGTCGACCTCGGCGCGCTCGTCCCCGAGGGCGAGGGGTGGCGCTTCGACCATGCGATCGAGGTCGAGGTCCCACCCACGGTCGAGAAGGTGATCCTCGCGCGGATCGACCGGCTCCAGGCCGATGCCCATCACGCGCTCATGGCCGCGTCGGTCCTCGGTCGTCAGTTCGGACTCCCGCTCCTCGAGGCGATCGCGGGCGGGAACGGCGACGTCGGGCGCTCGCTCCTGGAGCTCCAGCGTCTCGACCTCGTCAGGGAGGGCCGCCGGTGGCCCGAGCCCGAGTTCCGGTTCAAGCACGCGCTGATCCAGGAGGCGGCGTACCGAACGCTCGTCGCGGAGGAGCGGACACGGCTGCACCGCAAGGCGGCCGACTGGCTCGAGTCCTCGTACACGGGGCGCGAGGACGAGGTGGCCGGCCTGCTCGCTCACCACTGGCTCGCGGCCGAGGACGAGGACAAGGCCGTCCTGTACCTGACCCGGGCCGGCGATCGCGCGCGGCAGGACTACGCGCTCGATGAGGCGATCGGGTCCTACCGCGAGCTCGTGCCGATCCTCGAGCGCCGGGGCGAGCGCCAGGAGGTCGCGGTCGTGCTGTTCAAGCTCGCGCTCGCGCTGCACCAGTCGTTGCGGTTCGGCGAGGCGAACGCCACGTACCAGCGCGCGTTCACGTTCTGGACTCCGCCCCCTGCGGCCCCGGCGCCGAGCGCGACCGTGCGGATCGCGACGAGCTTCCTGCCGAACGACTTCGACCCGCGGTCGGCGATCGCGTGGCCGAACATCCAGCTCTGCATGCAGCTGTTCGACCGGCTGGTGGAGGCGTGGCCCGAGCGCACGATCGTCCCGTCTCTCGCCGAGCGATGGGAGATCTCCGACGATGGGCTCCGCTACGTGTTCCACCTCCGGGAGGGGCTCACATGGTCCGACGGCGAACCGCTCACCGCGCACGACGTCGAGTTCGGCATCAAGCGCGTCCTGAACCCGGACGCGCCGGGCTCCTCGGTCGCGATCTACTTCGTGCTCGAGAACGGTCAGGACTATTACCTGCGGCGCAACACCGACTCGGACGCGATCGGCGTTCGCGCGCTCGACGACCGCACGATCGAGTTCCGTCTCGCCGCGCCCGCGCCGTACTTCATGAGCGTGATGAACCGGCCCGACGGCGGCCCGCAGCCGCGCCACGCGATCGAACGCGACGGCGACGCGTGGATGGAGGTCGATGCGCAGGTCGTGAGCGGCGCGTTTCGGATCGCCGAGCAGACCGAGCACCGGGTTGTCCTCGAGCGCCGGCTGGAGAGCCTCCGCCCGGGCAACACCGCCAGGCTCGAGTTCATCCAGTCCCAGGTCGACGACGCGCTCGAGCCGTACGGACGCGACGAGCTCGACCTCATCGCGGTCCGCTACACGCCCAAGCTCGCCGACCTCGTCCCGCACGTGGCCTCGGACGCGGCGCTCGGTCCGGCGGCGTGGTCGGCGTACATCGCGTTCGCGCACGCCGATCCGGTCCTGTCGAACGTCGAGTTCCGGCGGGCGCTCGCGCACGCGATCGATCGCGACGTCCTCGATGCGGAGGTGCCGGACAACCTCGTGGTCGCCCGCGGCGGGATCGTTCCACCCGCGCTTCAGGGCCACACGCCCGACATCGTGCCCGCGTTCGATCCCGACGAGGCGCGGGCCTGTCTGGAGCGTTCGGGTGTGGGCGACGTCCGGCTCGAGATCGGGGGGTACTACACCTGGCACCACCCGTTCCTCGAGACCGTGCGGGGGATGTGGCGAGACGTCCTCGGGGTCGAGTGCGAGATCAAGCCCTGGACGATCGAGCAGGCCATGTCCGCCAAGAGGATGACCGACCTCGCGTCGATCTACGTGACCGGCTGGCTGCCCGGCTACGCGGATCCCGAGTACTACCTGCGGTTGCTGTTCCACTCGGACAGCCGGACGAACGAGGGCGGGTTCTCGCACCCCCCGTTCGACGAGCTCATCGAGCGCGCCCGCCAGGAGCGGAGCGACCGGGAGCGCCTCGAGCTGTTCCACGAGGCCGACCGGCTCGCCGTCGCCGATCGCATCGCGGTGATCCCGCTCGTCTACGGGCGGAGCATGGCGTTCGTCAAGCCGCGCGTGCGCGGGTGGTGGGAGTTCGGCAAGTCCTCGGCGAACTTCGCCGACCTCGTCGTCGAGCCTCCCGCCTGATCGATCGCGAGCCCGCGCTCAATGGCCCGCGCCGGGCATGACGGTCAACGTGCCCTCCATGCCGGACTCGCGGTGACCCGGGATGGAGCAGTAGAAGACGTACGTGCCCGGCCCCGCTTCGAAGGTGGCCTCCACGTTCTCGTTCGCGCCGAGGAGCACCTGCACGTCGAGCTCGTCGATCGTGAAGTCGTGCTCGAAGGCATCGAGGTTCGCGATCGAGATCGGGATCTCGCCCTCGCCCGCCTCGATCTCGCTCGGGGTGAAGCCCGTGATCGTGGCATCCATCTCGATGGGACCGCTTGCGGGTTCCTCGCCCTCACCGTGCGAGGGCACGACGGCCGGTGTCGATCCGAACTCGAGGACGCCGCCCGTGAACGGATCGCCGAACGTCGGGTACGCGTCGGGGGCGGGCTCGGCGTCGGCCGAGACGGCGAGGAGCCCGACGGACCCCAGGCCCGTGTACGCGAATGCGTGGGTGACGAATGGGTACATCCCTTCGTCGGGGATCCGCATCTCGAACATCGCGCCCGCTCCGGGGGGGATGTTGTACGTCTGAAGGCCGTTGAGCGGGTTCGTGGGATTGCCATCGGGATAGACGTGGTCGAACAGGGCGCCGATCACGTGGAAGGCGTTCGTGAGCGTGGGCCCGGCGTTCATGACCCACAGCCGAATGAGCTCGTTCGGCCTGGCCACCAGTGGGGCGTCGAGGTAGCGATTGAACCCGCCGTCGAAGACCACGTACGAGGGCGTGGCGGCCGTCATCGCGTCGACATCACCGACGAACATGCCGTCCGCCTCGGCCCGGTCCGACGCGTAGAACTCGCTCGAGACCATCACGTACTCGCGGGCCTGCTCGAGCCCGTCCGGCTCGACGATGATCGCGCCGTACATCCCGTTCGCGATGTGATGCAGGACCGGCGGGACGCCGCAGTGGTACATGAAGACCCCGGGGAACCGCGCGACCCAGTCGAACGTGGCGGTCTCACCCGGCGCCACCGGTTGGTAGTCGCGGTCCCAGGGCGTCTGGGCGGCGTGGAAGTCGATCGAGTGCGACAGGCCCAGCGCGGAGTCGTTCGTGAGCGTGAATCGGATCGTGTCGCCGAGCTGGACGCGGATCACGGGTCCGGGCGCCGTGCCGTTGAACGTCCACACCTGGTAGTCGACGCCGTCGGCGAGCGTCTGCGCGGTCTCGGTCGCGGTGAGGTCGACCTCGACGATGGTGCCGTTCCCGTCGCCGCTGATGCGGAAGTTCTCGGCGGCCGGGGTCGTCGACTGGGCCTGGGCCTGGTCCGGCTCGGTGTCGTTGTTCCGGTCGGCGAGCGGCTTGATCCATGTGAGTCCGATGACCAATTGGGCAAGCAGGATCAGCACGCCGATCGCAAAGATCCGTCGCATCTCCGCCTCCTGTGAGCGTTCCCATCAGGGTGGCCCAGCCATCGGCGAAGCCCGCGGGTCGAAGGTCCCGGGACGACAGGGCCCAACGGCCCCGGGGGGGCGGGGCGGTTGAGCAGTGCCTACGCGGGTTTCTCGGCGTGGCCTCCGAACTGCTGGCGCATCGCCGACAGGATGCGGTTGGCGAACTCCGCCTCGTTGCGGGACTCGAACCGGTCGAAGAGCGCCGCGCTGAGCACGTGGGTGGGCACGCCCTCGTCGATCGCCGCGAGCGCCGTCCACCGGCCCTCACCCGAGTCGCTCACGCGCCCGGAGAACGCCGTCAGGTCGGGGTCGTCGACGGTGGCCGCGGCCGTGAGGTCGAGCAGCCACGACGCGACGACGCTGCCGCGCCGCCACAGCTCGGCGATCTCGCCGATGTCGAGGTCGTAGCGGTAGTACTGGGGGTCCCGCAGCGGCGTCGTCTCCGCGTCGGCCTCGCGCTCGCCGCTGCCGACGTTCGCGTGCTTGAGGACGTTGAGGCCCTCGGCGTAGGCGGCCATGAGCCCGTACTCGATCCCGTTGTGCACCATCTTCACGAAGTGGCCGGCCCCGGCCGGACCGCAGTGGAGGTATCCCTGCTCGGCGGTCGTCGCGTTCGCGTCGGTCCGGCCCGGCGTGCGAGAGGCGGCGCCGATCCCGGGAGCGATCGTGGCGAAGATCGGGTCGAGGTGCCGGACGATCTCGGCCTCGCCGCCGATCATGAGGCAGAAGCCTCGTTCGAGGCCGAACACGCCGCCGCTCGTCCCGACGTCGACGAAATGGACGCCCTTGGCCGCGTAGCGCTCGGCGCGATCGACGTCGTCGCGGTAGTACGAGTTCCCGCCGTCGATGACGATGTCGCCGTCCTCCATGAGCTCGGCGATCGCGTCGGTCGTCTGCTCCGCGAACGCGGCCGGCACCATCACCCACGCCGCCCGCGGCTTCGAGAGCGCGCCGACGAACTCCTCGAGCGACCCCGTCCCCACCGCGCCCTCGCCCTCGAGCAGGCGGACCGAGTCCGGGCTCACGTCGTACGCGACGACCTCGTGCCCCGCGCGCATGAGCCGGCGCGACAGGTTCGCGCCCATCCGACCGAGCCCGACCATCCCGAGCTGCATCTCAAGTCACCTCCGTGAGCTGCTCCAACCGGACGCGGGCCACCCGGCGGCCCCGGTTTCGGAGCGAGCGCAGGTCGCCGAGCGCCTGCGCGTCGATGAGCGTTCCGAACGAGTACGACTGGCCGGGGATCGGCACGTCGGCGGACCGGTCTCCGTCCGTGATCTGGATGAAGACCCCGCTGTCCGGCCCTCCCTTGTGAAGCTGGCCCGTCGAGTGCAGGAACCTGGGCCCGAACCCCGTCGTCGTCGCGACCGCGTACCGGTCACGGATCGCGAGCCGCGCGCGCTCGAGCTCGGCCTCCGTCTCGGAGGTGCGGTCGAGGTACGCGAGGATCGCGACGTAATCCCCGGGTTGCACCTGGGCGAGGAGCGCGGCAAGGTCGTCCGTCCCGGGGTCCTCGACAGCGCCGCCGGCCAGGATCTCCTTCGTGGCGTCCTTGGCCTCCTGCACGTTCGGCTGGTCGAACGCGTTGATGCCGAGCACGGATCCGGCGACCGCCGTCGCCATCTCCCAGCGAAAGAACTCGCCGCCGATCTGGACCGGGCCGTCGCCGTCGAGGCGCACGACCGGATGTCCCAGGCTCTCGAGCGCGTCCACGCCCTCGTGCACGCCGATCGCGACGAACAGCCGGTCCTGCCCGTACACCTCCGGCGCGCCGATCGGCTCCCCGACGACCGGGACCACGCCTCGATCCTCCTTGCCCGTCGACTCGGCGATGAGCTGCTCGACCCAGTTCCCGAAGCTCGCGATCTCATCCGGCAGGAACAGGGTGAGCTTGTCCCTGCCGGACCTCGCCGACTCGCCCATGACGGCGCCGAGGGTCGCGCCGGGGCTCTCGGCGGCCGGCACGATGCGTTCGGACGCCGTCTGCATCTCCTCGGCGCGATCGAGCACCTCGTGGAGCGGGGCGCCGATCAGCGCCGCCGGGACGAGCCCGAAGTACGACAGCGCCGAGTACCGCCCGCCGATGTCCGCGGGGTTCGTGAAGACCGCACGGAAGCCGTGCTCGCGCGCGAGGGCCTCGAGCGGCGTCCCCGGATCGGTGATCGCGACGAACTGCGCCCCGTTCGGCGCCGCCTCCCAGAAGTGCGCGAAGTGACTCAGCGTCTCGGTCGTCGTGCCGGACTTGCTCGCGACGACGAACAGGGTCGCCGGAAGGTCGAGCAGGCCGGTCACGCGCTCGATCGTGGCCGGGTGGGTCGTGTCGAGCACGATGAGCTCGAGCGCTCCGTCCGCGGCTCCGAACGTCCGCATGAACACCTCGGGCGCCAGGCTCGAACCCCCCATGCCCAGGAGCACCGCGGTCTCGAACCCGTCCGACGCGGCCTGCTTCGCGAACCGCTCCAGCTCGGGGAGCCGCTCGTGCATGAGGTCGGAGACCGTGAGCCAGCCGAGACGGTTCGTGATCTCCGCCGGGTCGTCCTTCCAGACCGTGTGGTCCTTCCGCCAGATGCGCTCGACGATCCGATCCCGGTCCATCGCGGCCAGTCGCTCTGTGACGGGGACGAGGATCGTAGACAGCGTCGTGCGCTGACGCTGTCGCCCGGCTCGCACCCGTTCGACCTTCGAGTCGATCGTCTCAAGGAGCGCGTCGAAGTCCTTGGCGAAGGAGACGATGCCCTCCTCGAGCAGGGTCCGGGTCACCTCGGACAGATCGATCCCTCGCGTCGCGAGCGCATCGAGGTCCGCCAGCGCCACGTCGGTTCCCGAGGCGATCCGATTCGCGTGGATCACGCCGTGGTCGCGAACCGCGTCGACCGTGCTCATCGGCATCGTGTTCACGGTGTCTGGCCCGACGAGCTCCTCGACGTAGATCGTGTCGCGATACGCGGGG
>DATBLA010000128.1:0-5569 GCA_036555645.1 Actinomycetota bacterium | reverse complement strand
CACCCTCGCCGGGATGATCCACGCCGGCGACGTCGTCGTCCGGTCGTTCGCCACGATCGGATGGTCGTGGGGCGGGGCGTGGAGCGGCGGCAAGGACTACATGCACTTCTCGGCCAGGGGCACGTAGGGCGACGCGTGAGTCGCGACTGGGACGCCGCGACCTACGACCGGATCGCCGACCCGCAGTTCCGGTGGGGCGCCGCGGTCGTCGACCGGCTGGACCTGCAGGGCTCCGAGACCGTCCTGGATGCGGGCTGCGGCTCGGGCCGGGTGACCGAGCTCCTGCTCGAACGCCTGCCGAACGGGCGCGTGATCGCCCTCGACGGCTCGACCTCGATGCTCGAGCGGGCCAGGCGGCGACTCGAGCCCTCGGGCGGTCGCGTCGAGTACCTGCGTGCGGACCTGCACGAACCGATCCCGATCGCCGACCCCGTCGACGCGATCCTGTCGACCGCCACCTTCCACTGGATCCGCGATCACGACGCGCTGTTCCGCGGCCTCGCGTCGGTGCTCCGCCCCGGCGGCGCGTTGGAGGCGCAGTGTGGCGGCGCCGGCAACCTCGCCACGGTCGCCGAGGCCCTGGACGCGATCGGCGCGGAGGGGTTCGCGGGCAAGACGTTCGCGTCGCCGGAGGAGACGTCGGCTCGCCTCCGCGCGGCCGGCTTCGATCGGATCGAGTGCTGGGCGCACGAGGAGCCCACGCCGTTCGGCACCCTCGATCGCCTGGAGACGTTCCTGCGCACCGTCGTGCTCGGCGACCACGTCGTGGGGATGTCCGATGCCGAGGCGACGGCGTTCGTGCATGAGGTCGCGACCCGGTTGCCGGGACCCGAGCTCGACTACGTGCGACTGAACATCCGAGCAACGCGAGGCACCTGAGACCGTCCTCAGATGAACAGCTGGATCGCGCTCTCCTTCATCTCGAGCAGCGCGGTCGCGGCGCCGATCGGCTCCTCGAGCCCCTCGATGAGATCGTCCGCCCCGATGCCCATGAGGTCCATCGTCATCTGGCACGGGATGAGGCGAACGCCCATGTCTCGGGCCATCTCGAGCAGCTCGGTCGGGTGGGGCGTCTTGTAGTTCTCGGCCACCTTGCCGAGCATCCACGGGCCCATCCCCGCGAACTGGTAGCGCGACAGCTTCGCCTTCTGCGTCGAGCCGGGGTTCATGGCGCCGAGCGCCTTCGTCATCCAGTCCTTGCCGGTCTTTCGCCGGCGATCGGGGCGGACGAGCGGGAACAGCCCCCAGAACGTGAAGAAGACGTTCACCTCCATCCCGGAGGCGGCGGCCGTCGTCGACAGGATGAGCGTGGGCCAGATGCGATCGAGGTGGCCGTCCCAGGCGATGATCGTGATCTTGTTCTTCGTGTTCGCCGTCGAGCGCTCGCGCTCGTCGAGCGCCTCATCGATGAGGATGCGCAGGGCCTCGGCGTCGGTCGCCTCGGGCGCGGTGGTCGTGGCCTCGGGCATCGACCTCACGCCTTCCGGATCACGTAGCGATACACGCCCGCGTGCTCGCCCGCCTCGACGAGCTCGTTGCCCGACAGGGTCGCCCACGACGGCACGTCGGACTTCGACCCGGGATCGGTGGCCAGCAGCTCGAGGAGATCGCCCCGGCGCGCGTCCTTCAGGACCTTGTGGAGCGCCACGAGCGGGCCGGGGCACGACTGGCCTCGAGCGTCGACGGTTGCGCTGATGACATCCATGGATCGGAACCTCCTGGTGGGCGATTCGGGTGGTCGGGTCCGGTGCCGGCGTGCGGGGCCTATCGGCGCCCGCGTGGCACCCCGGGACAGCAGCATCGGTCGGGGATCATGGCCCCCACGAGCCCGCGGCAGCGTGTCCGGATCATTGCAGGTGCAAATCCTACCCGGCCGATGGAAACCAGGGCAAGGCAGGCGCTTGCGCCTCAGATCCGAACACGCGGGCTATCGTTGATGTCCATGTCTCCGACCCTCGTGCCCGCACGTTCGCCCTCGGCTCGCCGCTCACGGCCAGCCCTCGTCTGGCTTTCGATCGGCCTGGTCTCGGCCCTGGCGCTCGTCGTGCTCGGGATGACCGCGGTTCCGGCCTGGGCCTCGACCTGCACGTTCGACGCCATGACCGCCACGGTCGCCGTCGAGGTCGGCCAGTCGGAGACGGCGGTCATCGGCCGCTCCGGCGACGCGATCACGCTCGACGGCCAGCCGTGCGACATGGCGACGGTCACCACCGTGGACGCGATCGTCGTGACCACGACCGGCATCCCGACGGAGGTGGCCCTCGACCTGTCCGGCGGCGGCTTCGGGCCAGGCGGCACGCCGGAGAACGACGGGGGCAACGCCGAGATCGAGATCAGCATCGTCCTGCCGGCCGGATCTCCCACCGTGCGTGTGATCGGCGGCCCGAACAGCGACAACGTCGTGCTGGGCGCCGACGGCATCAACCTCGACGCGACCGAGCCGGTCGGTGACGTCGACGTGGCGATCGCCGGGCTCCCGGTGATCGTGCTCGACGGCAACGGCGGCAACGACGTGCTCTCGGTCGCGGGAGGATCGGGGACGGGGGCACCGTCCTCGGGAACGCTCTCCGGCGGGCCGGACGGAGACCTGCTCCTCGGCGCGCTCGGCGGCAGCACGATCGACGGAGGCGAGGGGCCCGACACCGCCGACTACTCGGCCTCCCAGCAGCTCACCTCGGCCAACCTGACGACCGGGTCGGTCACGCACGGCGGCGGGCAGCCCGATCAGCTCTCGAACGTGGAGAACCTCACCGGCTCTCCCGGCGCCGACTCGATCGTCGGATCCGACGGCCCGAACGTGCTGCGCGGCGGCGCCGGCCCGGACGTCCTGGCCGGCCACGGAGGCAACGACACGCTCGACGGCGGTCCCGGCATCGACCGGCTCGACTACGCGAGCTCACCGACCGCCGTGACCGTGAACCTCATCCAGCGAACCGCGACCGGCGACGGCTCCGACGCGCTGTCCGAGATCGAGGACGTCACCGGATCGCCGGCAGGTGACCGGCTGATCGGCGACGCCGGCGCGAACGCGTTGAACGGCGGGAGCGGCGACGACCGGGTCGACGGTGGGGGCGGCGACGATGCGCTCGACGGCGGGTCGGGGGTCGACCGGGTCGAGTTCGCGCTCGCGAACGACGGGGTCGACGTCGACCTGCGCGACGGGACCGCCTCCGGATCGGGCGCGGACACGCTCGCGAGCTTCGAGAGTGTGCTCGGGACCTCGCAGGCCGACACGATCCACGGCGACGGGGCAAAGAACACGCTCGACGGCGGCGGGGGCAGCGACGAGCTCTACGGTCACGGGGGTCGCGACGAGGTCATCGGCAAGGACGGCAACGACCAGCTCTTCGGCCAGAAGGGGAAGGACGACCAGAACGGCGGACCGGGCCGCGATCAGCTCGACGGAGGCAAGGGCTCGGACTTCTGCCGCGGCGGGCCCGACCCGGACGCGTTCGTGTTCTGCGAGAAGATTCGCCTGGACTGAGCGCCTCAGAGCACGCGCCAGCGCTTGGGCGGCCACCACACGGCGACGACGATCCCCCGAACCTGTTCCGAACGAACCGGCCCGAAGTCTCGGCTGTCAGTCGATCCGCCGGCGTTGTCGCCCTCGACCCACAGCTCCCCCGGCCCGAGCGCCCGGCCCCCCGGCGTCAGGCCCCCCTCGAGAGCCGTGACGCGCTTGGCCATCTCGAACCCCGGGCGCTCCGGGTGCTCGACGACCACGACGGAGCCGGGGCGCGGTCTGCCTCGCGTGACCGCGATGGCCCAGTCGCCGTCTCGGAGCTCCGGCTCCATCGATCCGCCCGACACCTCGAACCTGAAGGGCCGCCACCTGGCGATCGCCCACGCGCCGAGGGCGACCCCGAGGGCGAGGAACGCCGGCTTCCGCGACCTCCGAACGCGGTGATAGGTTGGCGATCTCGAGGCTCGTTCGTTCGGAGGAGGGGGAGCGCCCATGCTCGAAGCTTTGCTCAGGCCGCGTCGAGTCGTCCACGCGCACTGCGACCTGCCCTGCGGTGTCTACGACCCGGCGCAGGCGCGCGTCGAAGCCGAGTCCGTGAAGGCGATCCAAACGCGGTACCAGGACGCCGAGAAGTTCAAGACCGCCGGCGAGAGCGCGGAGGACTACCGGACGCGCGCCCTCGCGATCAAGGAGCTCCGCGCCGACATGGTCAAGGAGCACCTGTGGGTCCTGTGGACCGACTACTTCAAGCCGGAGCACGTCGAAAAGTATCCGCAGCTGCACGAGCTCTTCTGGAACGCGACGAAGGAAGCCGGCGCGTCGAAGAAGTCCCAGGATCCCGAGCAGGGACAGAAGCTGCTCGACGCCATCGACGAGATCGGCAAGATCTTCTGGGAGACGAAGTCCTAGTCACAGACGCGGTGGTGACGGCGGGGCGAGGCTCGACGGGCCTCGCCCTTTCGCCGTCCGATCTCGCCGGGTCATGAAGGCGATCGGGCTCGTCGGCCGGCCGTTCAGCGGTACGTCCACGTTGTTCACGGCCCTCACCCGAGCCGGGTCGCACGCAGGCCAGGCGAACCGCGCCGTCGTCCCCGTCCCCGATCCTCGCCTGCCGGTGCTCACCGAGATGGAGCGCTCGCGCAAGACCGTGTTCGCGCAGGTCGCCTTCGTCGACGTCCCCGGCGGCACGTCGTCGGCCCAGGGGATCGCCACGCTCCGCGAGGCCGACGCGCTCGCGATCGTCGTGCGCTGCTTCGGCCACGACGCGAGCCCCTCCGCCGAGCTCTCCGAGGTGCGGGCCCATCTGCTCCTCGCGGATCAGGCCGTCGTCGAATCGGCGCTCGCCGGCGCGACGAAGCGCGCCCGCGGCACGACCACTCCCGAGGTCGAGGCGCTCACCCTGGCGAACGCCGCCCTGGAGGCGGAGACGCCCCTGGCCGAGGCGGGACTGACGGACGAGCACCGCAAGGAGCTCCGCTCGATGGCCCCGCTCACCCTCAAGCCGTCCGTGGTGGTCGCGAACCTGGAGGAGGGAGCAGACGTCCCGCCGGATCTGCCCGAGGACTCGGTCGGCGTCTACGCGTCGATTGAGGCCGAGACCGCGGAGATGGATCCCGAGGAGGCGCGGGCGCTTCTGGAGGAGTTCGGCGTGCGCGAGCCGGGTCTCGACCGCGTGATCCGCGCCTCCTACGACGCCCTGGACCTCATCACGTTCCTCACGACCGGCGAGGACGAGTCACGGGCCTGGGAGGTCCGTCGCGGCGCCGCCGCGCCGGAGGCCGCCGGCGTCATCCACACCGATCTCGAGCGCGGCTTCATCCGCGCCGAGGTCATCGCCTACGACGACCTCGTCGCCGCCGGATCGATGGACGCGGCCAAGCAGCAGGGCAAGCTCCGGGTCGAGGGCAAGGACTACGTCGTCCGCGAGGGCGACGTCATCAACGTCCGGTTCGCGGTCTGACGCGACCCCCCGCGCTCGACTCGCCACGCTCAGCCCTCCGCGGGCAGGACGACGACCTCGCCGTAGGCGTCGGGGACCTCCTCGTGGCCGCCCTCGACCACACCCTGCTCGTTCGGGACCCGGCACCCGACCCAGTACGTCCCCGG
>DATBLA010000127.1:0-10110 GCA_036555645.1 Actinomycetota bacterium | reverse complement strand
GTGAGCGATACGGCCGCCGACTCGCAATGGATGTTCCCGGAAGGCGTTTCGAAGCGCAGCGACGTGAGGTCCGGCGGCTCCTCCGTCGGGCTCGCCGAAGGCGAGATCGAGGGGCTCTCGCTCGCGGACGATGTGCCCGTTTCGAGGGGCTCGCTGCCGTTCGACGAACACGCCCCGAGCACGAGAAGGAGCACGAGCGACGTCAGGGGCTGGGTCCGGAGACGTGTGCCCATCCGAGCAGCCTAGCCCCGGGACACCGGCTGGCCGAGGAGCGCTCGGGACTTCTCGCGCAGCGCGACGACAGGTTCCTGTCGGTTGCTCAAGCGACAAGAATCTGCCGAGGTTGTGCGAGAGGACCCCGGACCTCCAGCTACGAAGGGTCGGTCGAGATCGCGTCGTCGCGTCGCGAGGCGAGCATCGCGACGGCGAAGAGCGAGGCGATGACGAGCCCCAGCGCGACCTCCGTCGTCCAGACGGGAGCGGGAGGCGGAAGCTCTCCCGTCGCCCATCGAGCCAGCGGCTCAAGGCTCAGAGCTCCCGCAACGAGCGCCGCGCTCACCCACCACCTGCGCGTTCGCCACTGCTGCCCGAGGAACCCGAAGATGGGACCGGTCACGAGCCCGACCGCGATGTACGCCGGGTTGTAGCCGCTCGTCGTCACCGCGACGAGGCCGTCCGCGAAGCGCGCGAACGTCCAGGGATGAACCTCCATCGGGCTGTACGTCATCGCGTAGTAGCCGAACAACGCCGACGCCGTCGCGACCAGACCCAGCGCTACGGCTCGCCGCGGCCGGTCCTGCGTCATGCCGACCGCGAACGGCAGGACGAGCCACGGGGCGGACACCTGCGCGGCCGTCGCCGGCCAGTCCCCGAGCCAGATCAGGGTCCCCAGGTACTGGTCGCCCGCGCCGAACGCGAGTCCCAGGACAGCGGCAAGGACGTACGCCATGGCTCGACGATACCGACCGGCGCGGGACGTCCTCGTTCGCTCCCCATGACGATCTGACGCTGATCTTCGGCAGTGTCATGCTGATGGCGTGGGTCGGCGCAAGCGCGGCACGGAGGACGAGCAGCTCCTCGCGAAAGCGGAGGAAGCCCTCACCGAGATCAGGGTGACGCAAGGCCTCTCGGAACAGCACACGGCGGTCCTCGCCGCGCTTCGGATCAGGCTGAAGGGCGACGCGGGCAAGAGTCTCGAGGACCTGTTGGCGGCCGCCGGCGACCTTGGGGGTCCGAGCCTCGACGACGCGATCGCGAGCTCCGAGTCGGCTCCGTCGTCGTCCCTCGACGATCTCCTCTCGAAGCCTCAGAAGCCGAAGCGCTCGCTCGACGACTTGCTCGGCTGAGCGAGGGCCGCTATCCCGGGCGAGCCGCAATCCCCGTGAGGCTGCCGGCGATCGATCTCGGGTCTCGAGGCCCCCACCGTCCCGACTCGACCATCGCCCAGAAGTCGCCGACGAACCGATTGAACAGCTCGGGCTCCTCGAGGTTCGTGGTGTGACCGGTCCGAGGCAGGACGACGAGCCCCGCCGGCGAGATCGTGCGCTTCAGCATGAGGTTCGTCTCCAGGCATCCCTCGTCCTCGTCGCCCACGATGAGCAGCGTCGGGACCTCCAGCGCTCGCAGCTCGTCGGTGAGGTCGTAGAGCGACGGCCGCTCGCGCTGAACGCCTCGCATCGTGAGCGTCGACCCCTCGGTCGAGTGCTCGGCGAGCGTCCGGGCGAACTCCTCCCAACCGCGTGGATCCTTGTTCTGGAACTGAACCCTCGCCGGACCGACGGCATACGTCGGGGCGATGCCGGCGGCACCCTGCGACTCGAACGCCGCAGCGACGGCCTCGGACTCCGCTCGAAAGGACTCACGGACGTCGGGGTGCGCACCGTAGCCACAACCGGCGACGACGAGGGAGATCGCGCGGTCCGGGTGTCGAAGGCCGAGATGCAGCGCGCAGAAGGCTCCCATGGAGATGCCGACGATGTGGGCGCGGGCGACGCCCGCCGCGTCGAGCACCGCGATCGCGTCGCCGACGGCGAGATCCTGTGAGTACGAGGCGGGATCGCTCGGCACGTCCGAGGGCGGGTAGCCCCTCGCGGCGTACGTGATGCACCGGTTCCGTCGCGAGAACGCTCGGACCTGCGGTTCCCAGCTCCGATGGTCGCCCGCGAACTCGTGGATGAACAGGACCGGATCGCCCGCGCCGGTCTCCTCGTAGTGGAGGCGAACCCCGTCGGCCGAGGTCGCGATGCTCATCGGTCTCCCCCTTGTGTCGTGGTGGCGCGCTTTTGAGCCAAACATATGACATCAGATAGGATTCCGTCGCGGTGATGGCGAGTCTTGAGCTGACGGTCGACCGAGCCGTCCCGGTCCGCGAACAGGCCGACCGGTGCCACACACGGTGGCATCCCGACATCCCCGCGGCGATCCGGTGCGCACCGGGCGACGAGGTGCGCCTCCAGACTCGCGACGCGGTCGACGGCCAGCTCTCGATGGACTCGAGTCACGAGGACCTCATCCGTGTCGACCGGACGATCGTCCACCCGCTCACCGGCCCGATCTTCGTCGAGGGCGCGGAGCCCGGCGACCTCCTCGTGGTCGAGTTGCTCGAGATCTCGACGGGATCGTTCGGCTACACGGCCCAGTTCCCGCGATTCGGCTTCCTGCGCGACGAGTTCCCCGACCCGTTCCTCGTGCGATGGGAGATCGATCACGGGATGGCGGTCTCGCCCGACCTCCCCGGCGTGCAGATCCCCGCCGCGCCGTTCCTTGGGACGATCGGCCTCGCTCCCTCGCGAGACTTGCTCGAACGGATCAACGCACGCGAGCGGGCGCTCGCGGACGCCGGTGAGGACGTGGCCCTACCGGAGCCTCGCGGCGCCGTGCCGGAGTCGATCGGCAATGAGGGTCTCAGGACGAAGCCCCCCAGGGAGAACGGGGGGAACCTCGACGTGAAACAGACGGTGGCCGGGACCCGCGTGGAGCTGCCCGTCTGGGTTTCGGGAGCCCTGCTCTCGGTGGGGGACGGTCACCACGCGCAGGGCGACGGCGAGGTCTGTGGTACGGCGATCGAGACCGACACGACCGTCCGGCTTCGGCTCGATCTCGTCGCGGGGGGCGCGGGCGACAGGCGAGACGTGCGATTCTCCGGCGACCGGTCGCCGGCGAGCCCAGCCGGTCCGTGGGTCGCCACGACGGGACTCTCGGTGTACGCCGCCGGGGAGGGTCGCGCCGAGAACCTCGACCACGCGGCCCGCAGCGCCCTGATGAACATGATCGACCACCTGGTCGCCGAGCGCGGTTACCACCGGCGGGAGGCCTACGCGATCTGCAGCGTCGCGGCCGACCTCAAGGTGAGCGAGCTCGTCGACGCCCCGAACTTCGTCGTGACCGCCCTGCTGCCCCTCGGCATCTTCGAGGGCGTGACGTCCGGAGGTCTCTCGTGAACGAAGCCGACGCCCTGGAGGTCGAGCGCTACTACCAGAACCTGTCGACGCTCATTCGGCTGCACGGCGCGGAGCACCTCGGCCGTGCGTACGTCGTCGTCCGGCTCGCGCGGATGGAGGTGACCGGGCCGCTGGACTCCAGCGACCTCCACCGCATCCTCGGTGCCGTGGTCGACCATCGAACGTGGTACCCGGCCTGGCGCGCGGAGGCGATCGCCGCCGAGGCCGAGGGCGAACGCCTCGCGGCCGAAGGCAAGGACGTGTCGGCCGGCGACCTCTTCCATCGCGCGTCGGCCTGCTACCACTGGGGCCAGTACCTCGCGCGGGTCGGCAGCGACGAGAAGGCCGAGGGGCGGCTCGGGCGGGTCCGCTGCTACCGCCGCGCCGTCGAGCTGATGGACGACGACATCGAGCCCGTCTCGATTCCGTTCGAGAACGCCGAGCTGCCCGCATACCTGCATCGCGCCGCGAACGGGGACGGGGCCTGCGTCGTCATGGTGAACGGCGCGGACTCCGTGAAGGAGGAGTACCACAACTGGGCGCGCGAGTTCGTGCGTCGAGGGCTTTCGGTGCTCACGATGGACGGCCCCGGCCAGGGCGAGCTGGTCGGCAGCCTCCCGATGCGGCCGGACGCCTGGGAGGAGCCGATGGGCGCGGCGATCGACAGGCTCGCGGCCTCCGGAACGGTGGACGGGGATCGGATCGGCCTGTGGGGCAGCAGCCTCGGTGGCTTCCTGGTCCTGCGGGCCGCGGCGTTCGAGCCGAGGATCCGGGCGGCCGTGTCCTCGGGAGGGTTCTACGATTTCCGCGACTATCGGTTCTGGCCGGTCTCGACGCAGCTCAACGTGCTCGAGGACCTCATGCTGCCGTCCTTGGCGGACGTTCGCACGTACCTCGCCGAGCGGTGCTCTCTCGAGGGCCTCACCGAACGGATCGAATGTCCGTACCTCGTGATCCACGGCGCTCGTGACGAGCTCGTCTCCACCGAGGAGGCGACCCGGATGGCCGAAGGTCCCCGCGGTGAGCTCGTGGTCTTCGAGAACGGGTTCCACACGTGCACGAACGAGAACGCGGCGCTCGTGCCGCTCATGTGCGATTGGATGGCCGCGGCGCTCCGGAGCTAGCGCCTCACGGACGACGCGCGTCGGGGAGCGCAGCGATTCCCGCGAGCGCCACCTCGAGGTCTTCCTCGCCGGTGCCCGAGCTGACCCCCACGGCCCCCACGACCTCCTCGCCGATCACGATCGGCACGCCGGCGAGCAGGTTCGTCAGCCGCCCCCCCGTCGTGAACGCGAGCTTGACGGCGTGATCCTGATCGAGGGCTCCGGTCGTCTGGCGCGAGGACGCGGCCGTCATCGCCTTCCGGATGGAGGTGCGGATGCTGAGGAACTTCGCGCCGTCCATCCGGACGAACGCGAGCAACCGACCCGACGCATCCGTGACGGCGATGCATTGCGGAACCGCCATCTCCTCCGCCTTCTCGATCGCGGCGCGGAGGACCTTCAGCGCCCCTTCGTGCGTGAGTCGGTTGGTCGCGACGATGTCACTCATTCCCGTGCCTCCTCGTGCCTCGAGCCTGGCAAGCCTAAAGGAAGTTTGGTATGACTTGCGTACGAATTCCCGGCACCATCAAGGTTCCCTGGGGCTGAGGAGGCACGCATGGGTGAACAGGCCGCGATCCCGCTTCCCCTCGAGCGCGTTGCGCCCGAGACGACGCGTCTCGTCGTGGTGGACGTGCAGAACGACTTCGCGGCCGACGGCGGCTGGTTCGACCGATCGGGTCAAGACCTTACGCTCCTGCGCCGTGCGATCGACGACCTCGTCGAGTTCATTCCCGTGGCGCGCGCGGCCGGAATCCGACCGATCTTCGTGCAGGCGATCTACGACGAGAAGTGGCTCTCGCAACCGATGCTCGAACGCCATCAGCTCGTCGGCTTCGACACGAAACACTGTCAGAGCGGGACGTGGGGCGCCGAGTTCTACAAGGTCTCCCCCGAGGAGGGGGACGACGTCATCGTCAAGCACCGCTATAGCGCGTTCATCGGGACGGAGCTCGATCCCCTGTTGCGGGCCCAGGGCGTCGAGAACCTCATCTTCACAGGGATCACCACGAACGTGTGCGTCGAGTCGACCGCCCGTGACGCGTACATGCACGACTACCACGTCGTGGTCGTGTCGGATCTCACCGCGAGCTACGCGCAGGCGCCGCACGACGCGACCCTCGACAACATCCGCCGCGCGTTCGGCCGCGTCGTCACCTCGGCCGAGATCCTCGACGTGTGGCGGGCGGCGGACCTGCTGCCGCAGAGCGTCGGTTCCGGAGTGGCCTAGCAGCCGGCGGCGTGGACGTGAGCCCCACCGTCGATGGCTGAGCGAGCGGAGCCGTCGGTCCACGACGACCTGCCTCCGCACGTGGTGGCGGTGCTCGACGACGTCTTCTTCCGGCGAGCCCATTGGCACAGCGCCTATGAGGTCGGGGTCCAGCGTCTCGCCCAGGCGATCAAGCTCGGAGCTCTCTCGGTCGGGGCGCAGCTCCCGCCGGAACGCGAGCTCGTGGAGCGCCTCGGCGTCAGCCGCACCACGCTCCGCGAAGCCATCCGCGCGCTGCAGCAGCAGGGCTACCTCAACACGAGCCGCGGGCGGTCGGGGGGAACCTTCGTCGCGTCCCGGCAGATCCGACAGCTCAGTCGGTCGGAGGTCGTCAAGGTCGCGCGAGACCTCGGTCCCAACCTCCAGCACCTCGTCGATCTGCGCGGCGCCGTGGAGCCGTACGCGGCGGAGCTTGCCGCGGAGCGCGCGAGCGACGAGCACATCGAGGTGCTCCGGTGGCTGCTCGAGCGCTCCAAGTCCGCGAAGCTGACGGAGATCCGCCAGACGGATTCCACCCTGCACATCGCGATGGCGCACGCGGCGAGCTCGGACCTCATCCTCGATCTCGTTCTCGAGGAGCAGATGCGCCTGCACGAGATCCTCGCGATCCTTCCCTACCTCGGGGACGACGGCGATCGCGTCCGGCGCTCGACGCGGCAACACGCGCGCGTCGTCGAGGCGATCGCCGCCCGCGACGCCGCCGAGGCGCGACGGGCGATGGAGGAGCACGTCGAGGCGACCCGTCGCGACATCATGGACCTGCTCACGCGACGAAAGGCCGCTCGGGCGGCTCGGTAGCGGTCGCTACTCGTAGACCGACGTCGTGGTGGGCACGTCGGCGTGGTCGAGCCCGGCCTCGGTGATGAGCCGGGCGGCGCGCTCGCGAGCTTCCCGGCGCAGGCCGGACTCGTCCGGCACGGTGGTGACGACGCCGCTCGCGTACACCCTTCGTCCGTCGACCCAGGTCTCGCGCACGCTCGAGGAGGTCGCCGACCACACGAGCGCCTGCACGGGATCCCCGTACGGGGTCCACTCCGCGTGCCCCAGATCGAACAGCACGAAATCCGCCTTCTTGCCCGGTTCGAGCGAGCCGATCTCTCGGTCCATCCCCAGCGCCCTCGCACCGTCGATCGTGGCCATGCGGAGCGCCCGCGCGGCGCCGATCTCGTTCGGGTCCTTGCGCGCGTCCTTGAACAGTCCCGCCGCGAGGTACATCTGGCGCTTCAGATCGAGGTTGCCCGAGGCCGAGACGCCGTCGGTGCCGAGCCCCACCGTGACGCCGGCGCGCATCATCTCCGGGTACCGCCCGATCCGGGTTGCCCCCTTCGCGAGCTTGAGCGCCGTGCCGGGGCAGAAGGCGACCTTCGCGCCGTGCTCGGCGAGCAGGTCGACCTCCGGGTCGCTCACCGCCGTCGCGTGGGCGAGGACGAGGTTCGAACCCAGGCCGCCGAGCTCCGCGATCCGCGCGACCGGCGTGCGCCCGTAGCGGCGCTCGATCGACGTGGCCTCCTCGACCGTCGACGCGATGTGGTACGTGGTGCCCACGCCGAGCCGCTCGGCGAGCCGCCGGGCTCCCACGTGGAGCTCGGCGCTGCACGGTTCCTTGCCCTGGATGTTGACCCAGCACCCGATGCGCGCGCTCGCGCCCTCGAGGTCGCGGACGCAGGACTCGAGCTCCGCGAGCGCGGTTGCGGCGTCCGGGAAGAAGTGGCGATCCATCATCGCCGCCGACCAGCCGGCCGGCACCTCGTCCGGCCGGACGTCGGCGGCGTGCCGGCCCGTGATCCCGCGGATACCGACCTCGTCCAGCACCGGCACGGTTCGCCGCGGGTCGTTCAGGGCCCCCATGTCGAGGAAGCACGTGGTGCCCGAGCGGAGCATCTCCACGGCGCCCAGCCGGACGGACACGAGCTCGTCCTCGGGCGTGAGCCGACCGTAGAACGGCATGATCCAGTGGAACACCCACGCCCTCGTGGCCAGGCAGTCGGGGAAGCTCGCGCGGGAGAGCGTCTCGGACAGGTGCACGTGCGTGTCGACGAACCCGGGCGTCGCGCCGAGCCCCGCACCGTCGACGATCACGTCGGTGGGCGCCGGAGGATGCGTGCTCGCCACGTCGCTCGACCGACCGATCGCCGCGATGTGGTCTCCTTCCACGACGAGCGTCGCGTCGCGGATCACGCGATCGTCCGCGTCCACGGAGATCGCGAAGTCGAGGTTCCTCAGAAACGTGCGGGCCCGCCCGTCCCGGCTCATTCCAGGTACGCGTAGGCCGGCAGCGTGAGGAACTCGACGAACTCCTCGGACACGGCGACCGTTCGGAAGATCTCGGCGGCCTCGGCGAAGCGACCCTCCTCGAACCGCTCGGCGCCGAGCGCGTCTCGGATCCCCCCGAGCTCCTCGCCCACGATCCGCTCGACGAGCTCGCGCGTCACGACCTCTCCACCGTCGAGTCGCACACCGTGCGCGATCCACTGCCAGATCTGGGATCGCGAGATCTCCGCGGTGGCCGCGTCCTCCATCAGGTTGAACAATGCGGCGGCGCCGATACCGCGGAGCCACGACTCCAGGTACAGGATCGCGACCGACACGTTCGCGCGGAGCCCGGCCTCCGTGACCTTCCCGTCGGGCATCTGCAGGTCGAGCAGCTCGGCCGCGTGCACCTCGACGTCATCCCGCTTGCGCCCCAGCTGGTTCGGGCGGTCCCCCAGAACGTCGTCGAACACCGCCTGCGCGACCGGGACGAGGTCGGGGTGGGCGACCCACGTCCCGTCGAAGCCGTTGCCCGATTCGCGGACCTTGTCCTCGCGCACCTTCGCGAGCGCCGCCTCGTTCACCTCGGGGTCCCGGCGACTCGGGATGAACGCCGCCATGCCACCGATCGCGAACGCGTCGCGCCGGTGGCACGTCTTCACGAGCAGCTCCGTGTACGCGCGCATGAACGGCACGGTCATCGTGACCTGCGCGCGATCCGGGAGGACGAACTCGGGACGGTTCCGGAACTTCTTGATCGCGGAGAAGATGTAGTCCCAGCGTCCCGCGTTGAGCCCGGCGCTGTGCTCGCGGAGCTCGTAGAGGATCTCGTCCATCTCGAAGGCCGCGAGGATGGTCTCGATCAACACGGTCGCGCGGATCGAGCCGCGCGGCAGGCCCAGCCGGTCCTGCGCGAACACGAACACGTCGTTCCACAGGCGGGCCTCGAGATGGCCCTCCAGCTTGGGAAGGTAGAAGTACGGCCCGCTCCCGCGGTCCAGGAGTCTGCGGCCGTTGTGGAACAGGTGCACACCGAAGTCGAACAGGCTTCCCGAGCAGGAGGTCCCGCCCACCGTCAGGTGCCGCTCCTCGAGGTGCCAGCCGCGCGGCCTCACCATCAGCGTCGCGGGGTCGTCGACGAGGCGGTACTCACGCCCGTCGGGGCCCGTGAACTCGATCGTTCGATCGATCGCGTCGATGAGGTTCGCGTGGCCCTCGACCATGTTCGTCCAGGTCGGGGAGTTCGCGTCCTCGAAGTCCGCCATGAAGACGCGCGCCCCGGAGTTGAGCGCGTTGATCACCATCTTGCGATCGGTCGGGCCGGTGATCTCGACGCGCCGGTCCATGAGGTCCTTCGGCGGGTCCGCGACGGTCCACGCCGAGGCTCGGACCTCCTGCGTGGCGTCGAGGAAGTCGGGGAGCTCCCCCGCCGCCAGGCGCTCCATCCGCGCCGCGCGCTCGGCGAGCAGCTCCCGCCGCCGGCCCTCGAACTCTTCGTGCAGGTCGGCCACGAACGCGAGCGCCTCCGGCGTGAGAATCCGGTCGAACCCCGCTCCGGTCGGACCGTGGATCTCGATCTCACCGCTCACGCGCGCGCACCTCCTCGGATCCGGCCGGGCCTCAGGCCAGAGCGATCGACTCGCCCCGGCGCACGAAGCGCCCGCCGCCTCGCGTCCCCACGAACGCGCCGTCTTCCACGATCACCGTCCCCCGCAGCAGGACCGTCTCGACCGCGCCGCGCAGCTCCCAGCCCTCGTAGGGGTTGTAGTCGCTGAGCGTCGCCTGCGTGCGCGCGCTCAGCACGACCTCCTTCTCGGGGTCGAAGACGACGACGTCCGCGTCCGAGCCCGGCGCGATCTCCCCCTTGCGCGGATAGCAACCGAAGAGCTTCGCGGGGGCCGTCGCGATGAGCTCGACGAAGCGGTTCAGGCTGATCCGCCCCTCGCGCACGCCGAAGTGATGCATCAGGCCGGTCCGCCACTCGATCCCGGGGACGCCGTTCGGGATCTTCGGGAAGTTGCCCCGGCCCATCTCCTTCTGCCCCTCGAAC
>DATBLA010000126.1:0-1675 GCA_036555645.1 Actinomycetota bacterium | reverse complement strand
ATTCCTCGGCCACGAGGTGATCCCGCCGGTTCCCGGCCTGCAGGACGAGTGGGTGACGGTGGTCCGCTTCGATACCGCCGAGCACCTCCGTGCCTGGCTCACGTCGGAAGTCCGTGCGCGCCTCGTCGAGGAGGCGGCTCGTATGTGGGACGAGACCCGGGTCGAGAGCGTCAGTGGGTCGTTCCCCGGATGGTTCCCGGCCGGTTCGGCCCGGGCCGGGCGCGAGGGCACGCCCCCCAACTGGAAGCAGGCCATGATCGTGCTGCTGGTCCTGTATCCGATCGTCGGGATCCTGGACCGCTTCCTCTCACCGCGGCTCACCTCGCTGCCGGTGGCTGTGTCGATCTTCGTCGGCAACGTGGTGAGCGTCGCCCTGTTGACGTGGCTCCTGATGCCGGGGGCGAACCGTGCGTTCGACTTCTGGCTGCGGTCGCCCGGCCGGCGCGACGAGATCCGCGGCGTGGTCCTGGTGCTGGCCGGCTACGCCATGGCCATCGCGGTGTTCCTGCTCCTGGGCTGACCTCGCCGCCGGACTGTAGGTTGGACGCGCATCCCGAGCGGAGAGGAGCCTCGCATGGCCGAGAACGCGAAGCAGGCTTGGAGCGACGTGGGCGAGAAGTTCTCGTCGTGGGGACGACAGGTGGCCGAACGCTACCGGGAAGCCGGCGGCACCGAGTCCCAGGAGGCCGAGGAATCGCGGCGCGAGCTGGAACGCGCGGCGAAGGAGCTCATGGACGGGCTCTCACGGGGGTTCACGGCGATCTCCGGGACCCTGCGCGACGAGCAGGCCAAACGGGATCTCGGCGACGCCGTCAGCGCGATCGGCGACGCGATCTCGGCCACCGTCAACGAGGTGTCCGAGGGCCTGCGTTCCGGGAGCGGTTCCGGCAAGCAGGGGCCGTCCGGAACGAGCGAGCCGCCCGGAACGAGCGAGCCGCCCGAGCCGAGCGAAGGCTAGGTTCCGAGTACCTAGAGCTGCTCGACCTTGATCGTGCGGCTCGTGTCCTTCTTGCAGAACTCGGTGGGACCGACGCGCGCGTAGAACCTCCCGGTCACCCCAGTGTTGCCCGTGCTCCACTCGTAGCGGTCGCCGTTGAGCGACGCGGTGTCGCTCGCGATCTTGTCGTCGACGGCGGGGTTCTGCGACGCGCCCTTCTGCTTGTAGACCGACACCTTGCGGTCCTTCGCGCATCGCTTCGGACGTGGGCTCTTCACGACCCCGCTGAGGTCGGTGCCCTCGGCCTTAATCGTCACGATGGTCTCCGCCTTCTGGCCCGCGCCCGCGGTCACGGAACCCGCGACCGAGACCGCGCCGACGACCAGCGCGACGATGACGCCCGGCATGAGCTTGCGCTTCACGAAGTTCTCCTCCCCTTTCGCCCCGCACCGGCTTCACCGCGGCGTCGCACGAGCCACTCGCCTTGCACGGGTGGACGATAGCGGCCAGTCTGACCTCGGGGGGAACGGTGGTCAACACGGAACTCGTCGATCAGAACGTGGAGGTGCCCGGATGATCCCGCGTCGGAACACCGCACGGACGGCCATCGCGGTCGCGACCGCCGTCGCGTGCTCGATCGCGGCCGGCATGCCGTCCGCCGTCGCGGCCGGAGGCGATCCCGACCCGGGGTTCGGCACGGGAGGGAAGGCCACGGCCACCTTCCCCGGCGGTGCGTTC
>DATBLA010000125.1:0-12774 GCA_036555645.1 Actinomycetota bacterium | reverse complement strand
CAAGTCATTGGACGCCGCGCCGATTTTCGCTAGAATACGCAAACCGCCGGCGTATGCGATGAGCAACAAATACATCTTTGTCACGGGTGGGGTCGTATCCTCTCTGGGCAAAGGCATCGCCGCCGCCTCCCTCGCCGCCATTCTCGAGTCCCGCGGCCTGAAAATCTCGATGGTCAAGCTCGACCCGTATCTCAACGTGGATCCGGGGACGATGAGCCCGTTCCAGCACGGTGAGGTCTTCGTCACGGAGGACGGGGCCGAGACCGACCTCGACCTCGGCCACTACGAGCGCTTCACCGACGAGAACACTTCACGCGCCTCGAACGTCACCGCCGGCGCCGTCTACAACTCGGTGATCCGCCGCGAGCGGCGCGGCGACTACCTCGGCAAGACGGTGCAGGTCATCCCCCACATCACGGACGAGATCAAGGAGCGGATCCGCAACCACGCCGCCGCCGAGAACGCGGACCTGGTGATCGTCGAGGTCGGGGGCACCGTCGGCGACATCGAGTCGCTCCCGTTCCTCGAGGCCATCCGCCAGCTCCGCAACGAGGTCGGCCGCGACCGGTGCGCGTTCGTCCACGTGAGCCTGATGCCGTTCATCGGGCCGAGCGGCGAGCTCAAGACCAAGCCCACGCAGCACTCGGTCCGTGAGCTCCGCGCGATCGGCCTGCAGCCGGATGCGATCGTGTGCCGGTCGGACCGGGTGATCGGGCGGCACCTGAAGGAGAAGATCTCGCTGCTGTGCGACGTGCCGATCAGCGGGGTCATCTCGGCGCCGGACGCCGACTCGATCTACCGGGTCCCGCTGATCCTGGCCGCGGAGGGGCTCGATCGCGAGCTCGCGCACCATCTGCGGATCGACGCGGAGCCCGACCTCACGGAGTGGACCCGCCTCGTGGATCGGATCGACTCGGCGGACGGCAGCGTCCGGATCGCGATCGTCGGCAAGTACGTGAACCTGCGGGACGCCTACCTGTCCGTCATCGAGGCGCTCAAGCACGGCGGGTTCCACCATGGCGTCGCCGTCGAGATCGTGTGGGTCTCCTCGGACGACGTCGCCGACGGCGGCGCCGCCGCGGCCTTGGAGGGTGTCGACGGGATCGTCGTGCCGGGCGGGTTCGGCTGGCGCGGCGTCGAGGGCAAGCTCGAGGTCGTGCGCCACGCCCGAGAGCATGGCGTCCCGTTCCTCGGCCTGTGCCTGGGACTCCAGTGCGCGGTCATCGAGTTCGCCCGCAACGTCTGCGGCCTCGAGGACGCCAACTCCTCGGAGTTCGACCCCGCCACCACCCACCCGGTCATCGACCTCCTGCCCGAGCAGAAGAACGTGACCGATCTCGGCGCGTCGATGCGCCTGGGAGCGCAGCCGTGCCACATCGTCCCCGGCACGAAGGCCGAGTCCGTGTACGGAGAAACCGTCGTCTACGAGCGTCACCGGCACCGGTACGAGGTCAACCCGGCCTACCACGAGACGTTGTCGGGCAAGGGGCTCGTGTTCTCCGGCATGAGCCCGGACGGCCGCCTGGTCGAGATCATCGAGCTCGAGGGGCACCCGTTCTTCATGGCCGGGCAGTTCCATCCCGAGCTCCGCTCGCGCCCCACGCGGCCGCACCCGCTCTTCCGTGACTTCGTCGGCGCGGCGACGGTCCGCGCGGCATCCGGAGAGCCGGCGCGCGTCGTCCTGCCCGGCTGAGGCGAACGAGCCTCGCGCCGGCCCGTGACCCCTCCCGAGACCCGGTACGCGAAGAGCGGGGACGTCAGCATCGCGTATCAGGTGCTCGGCGAGGGCCCGTTCGACCTCGTCTACGTCCCGGGGTTCGTCTCGAACATCGAGATCATGTGGGAGGAGCCCGGCTACGCCGCATTCCTCGGGCGCCTCTCGTCGTTCTCGCGACTGATCCTGTTCGACAAGCGCGGGACGGGTCTGTCCGACCCCGTCGCGCCCGAGGAGCTGCCGACGCTCGAGCAGCGGATGGACGACGTTCGCGCCGTGATGGACGCGGTCGGCTCGGAGCGCGCGGCGTTGCTCGGGCATTCGGAGGGCGGCAACATGTGCGTCCTGTTCGCAGCCACCTATCCCGAGCGCAGCAGCGCGCTCGTGCTCGTCGGCTGCTACGCGAAGCGGATCCGGTCGGACGACTATCCGTGGGCGCCCTCCTTCGACGAACGGATGGCGCAGATCGAGCGGGCCGAACGCACGTGGGGATCGCCCAGGCCGGCGACGGAGGTCGACCTGGCGCCCAGCAAGGCGGGCGATGTGGCCTTCGAACGCTGGCTCGGTCGCTACTGGCGCCAGTCCGCGAGCCCGAAGGCGGCTGCCGCCCTCCTGCGGATGAACTCGATGATCGACGTGCGCGCGGTGCTGCCGTCGGTCGCCGTCCCGACGCTGCTGCTCTACCGGACCCATGACGCGGACGTGATGGTGGAGGAGGGTCGGTACATCGCCTCGAGGATCTCCGGCTCGAAGCTGGTCGAGATCCCCGGGGCCGACCACCTGATGTGGACCGGCGATTCCACCGCGATGCTGGACGAGATCGAGGAGTTCCTGACCGGCATCCGTCGTGGCCCGGAGCCCGATCGCGTGCTTGCGACCGTGCTGTTCACCGACATCGTCGGCTCGACGGAACACGCGTCGCGGCTCGGAGATCGCGAGTGGCGGCTCCTGCTGGAGCGTCATCACGCCCTCGTCCGCAGTCACCTGGACCGGTTCCGGGGGACCGAGATCGACACCGCGGGCGACGGCTTCATGGCCACCTTCGACGGGCCCGCCCGTGCGATTCGGTGCGCCGCCGAGCTCACGGGCGCCGTCCGCGGTCTCGGTCTCGAGATCCGCGCCGGCGTCCACACGGGCGAGGTCGTGCTCGCGGACGGAGATGTCCGCGGCATCGCGGTTCACATCGGGGCGCGGATCGCGGCGCTGGCCGAGCCGGGGGAGGTCCTCGTCTCGCGCACCGTCGCCGATCTCGTGGCGGGCTCGGGCATCGAGTTCACCGATCGCGGCGACCGGGAGTTGAAGGGCGTGCCGGGCACGTGGCGCGTCTACGCCGTCACGGCCCCGTGATCGGGGCGTGACGCTCGGACCGCCGGGGTAGGCTGTCCCGGCACCTCACGAGCGTCGAAGGAGCGAGTCGTGATCGTCGGGGTCCCCAAGGAGCTGAAGGACAACGAGTTCCGGGTCGCGCTCACTCCCGAGGGCGCGCACGAGCTCACCGAGGCCGGGCACCGCGTCCTCGTCGAGCGGGGTGCCGGGGAGGGCTCGAGCATCCCGCAGGAGCGCTACGAGCGGGCGGGCGCCGAGATCGCCGCCGACGCCGAGGAGGTCTGGTCGACGGCCGAGATGGTCCTGAAGGTCAAGGAGCCGATCCCGGACGAGTACGAGCGGCTCCGCGCGGGACAGATCCTGTTCACGTATCTCCACCTCGCGGCAAGCCGGGAGCTCACGCAGGTCCTCATCGATCGCAAGGTCGCCGCCGTCGCGTACGAGACCGTGCAGCTGCACGACGGGAAGCTGCCGCTGCTCGCGCCGATGAGCGAGATCGCCGGGCGCATGGCGCCGCACGTCGCCGCCCGCCTGCTCGAGAAGGAGTACGGGGGCCGCGGGATCCTCATGGGCGGCGTCTCCGGTGTTCGCCCCGCGAAGGTGCTCGTGCTCGGTGCCGGGATGGCGGGATCGAACGCGGCGTGGATCGCCGTGGGCATGGAGGCCGAGGTCGTCGTCGTCGACCGGGACCTGGACAAGCTCCGCCTCATCGACCTCATCCACAAGGGCCGCATCATGACGCTCATGTCGGACCGGCTCACCCTCACGCAGCGGGTCAGGGAGGCCGACGTGGTGATCGGGTCGGTCCTCGTTCCCGGGGCTCGCGCGCCCAAGCTCGTGACCGAGCAGATGGTCTCGTCGATGCGGCCCGGCTCGGTGATCATCGACATCGCGATCGACCAGGGCGGTTGCGTGGAGACGGCGCACATGACCACCCACTCCGATCCGACGTACGTCGCGCACGGGGTCGTGCACTACTGCGTAGGGAACATGCCCGGAGCGGTGCCGAACACCTCGACGTACGCGCTTACGAACGTGACGCTTCCCTACGTCCTCACGATCGCGTCCCAGGGCCTCGAGGACGCGGTCCGGGAGGATCCGCCGCTCGCCGGCGGGGTCAACGTCTACCTCGGTCAGGTCACGAACCTCGGGGTGGCCGAGGCGCACGAGCTCCCGCACGTCGACCTCGCCGAGGTCCTCGACGGCGCCGGCTGAGCGGTCCCGCCGACGATGCCGACGCGGGACGCGCTCGCCAAGCAGATCGAGCGCTTCCTCGATCACCTGACCGTCGAGCGGGGGCTCTCGCCGCACACGATCGCCGCGTATCGGCGCGACCTCGTTCGGTACGCCGAGTTCCTTCGCGGCCGTGGCGTCACCGACGGGCGCCGAGTGGACGGCCACGCCGTGGCCGCGCACGTCGCGGGGCTCTCGGCCCGTGTCCGCGAGGACGGCAGCCGGTACCGGGCGAGCTCGGTGGTCCGGGCCCTGTCCTCGGTCCGGGCCTTCCACCGGTTCCTGCTGCGGGACGGGGTCGTCGATCGCGACCCGACGGTGGCGATCGTGCGCCCCAAGCTGCCGCGCACGCTCCCGAAACCGCTCTCGGTGGACGACGTGGCCCGAGTGCTCGCGAGCCCGGACCGGTCGGCGAAGGGCCTGCGGGACCGCGCCGTGCTCGAGACGCTGTACGGCGCGGGGCTTCGGATCTCCGAGCTCGTCGGACTCGACGTCGACGACGTCGACCTGGAGGCGGGGAGCGTGCGCGTCCTCGGCAAGGGCGGGAAGGAGCGCGAGGTGCCCATCGGCCGGTTCGCCAAGGAGGCGATCTCCGCCTACCTCACCCGCGTGCGACCGCAGATCGCCGCGCCACGCTCTCGCTCCGCGCTGTTCCTGAACCTGCGCGGGGGTCGCCTGACCCGGCAGGGCTGCGCGGGCATCCTCGAGCGCCACGCCGTCGGCGCCGGCATCACGAAGAAGGTGAGCCCGCACGTGTTCCGCCACTCGTTCGCCACCCACCTGCTCGAGGGCGGCGCGGACGTTCGGGTCGTCCAGGAGCTGCTCGGCCATGCGAGCGTGGCGACCACCCAGGTCTATACGCTGGTGACCCGGGAGCACCTTCGTGAGGTCTACCTGCGTTCCCACCCGCGGGCTCGACCCGTGGGTGGAGGAGCCGAGGTGGACCGCGGGCCGCGGGTGAGGAGGGACACGGCGTGATCGAGCCGGCCATGCTCGACGAGCTTCGAGGCGCGCTCGAGGAGCAGCGGGAGAACCTGCGCAAGGAGATCAACGACCAGGGGGGCGACCCGGACTCGGACGACGCGGAGATCGACGTCGAGCGCGGGTTCGCCGACAGCGCGCACTCGACCGCGGAACGGGCGCGGCTCCTGTCGGTCATGAAGGCCCTGCGCTCGAACCTGCGATGGGTCGACCGCGCGCTCACGAAGATGGAGCTCGGGACGTACGGAACGTGCGAGCGGTGTGGCGACCCCATCGCGATCGAGCGATTGGAGGCCCTGCCGTGGGCCATCCTGTGCATCGGCTGCAAGCAGAAGGGCGAGGGTCGCTAGGTGTCCACGGGCCAGCGCGCGAGGGTTCCGCGCGTCCTCATCGTGGTCTGCGACTCCTTCGGCGTGGGCGACGCCCCCGATGCCGAGGCGTACGGGGACGCCGGATCCGACACGATCGCGAACGCGGCGAGCGCGGTGGGCGGCATCCACGCCCCGAATCTGGGACGCATGGGCCTCGGTCGGCTGACGGCGATCGAGGGCGTTCCCCCCGAGGCGGTCCCCGGGACCGCGCACGGCCGGCTCACCGAGCGCTCCGCGGGGAAGGACACCACGACGGGGCACTGGGAGATGGCGGGCATCGTGCTCGACGAGCCCTTCCCGCTGTATCCGGACGGGTTCCCTCCCGAGATCATCGAGCCGTTCCAGGAGCGCATCGGGCGCACGGTGCTGGGCAACGTGCCCGCGTCGGGGACCGAGATCATCGCCGAGCTGGGGGCCGAGCACCTTCGGACCGGCGAGCCCATCGTGTACACGAGCGGCGACTCCGTGTTCCAGGTCGCGACCCACACGGACATCGTGCCGCTCGCGACCCTGTACGAGTGGTGCCGCGACGCCCGGCGCCTGCTCACCGGCCGCCACAACGTCGGGCGCGTGATCGCGCGGCCGTTCGCGGGGGAGCCGGGAGCGTTCGTCCGCCGGCCCGAACGCCGGGACTTCTCGGTGCCGCCACCGGGTCCGACGCTGCTTGACCGGTGCATCGCGCACGGCGTGGGCGTGTACGCGGTCGGCAAGATCCAGGACATCTTCTCCCACCAGGGCATCACCGAGGCCAGGTACTCCGACTCGAACGATCACGGGGTCGATCTGACGATCGAGTACCTGCGGCGCCCGGGTCCGGCGCTCGTGTTCACGAACCTCGTCGACTTCGACAGCAAGTACGGTCATCGCAACGATCCGTCCGGGTACGCCCACGCGATCGAGGCGCTCGACGCGCGGCTGCCCGAGCTCGTCGGCGCCCTGGACGGCGGGGTCGCGTTCCTCACCGGTGACCACGGCTGCGATCCCACCACCCCGTCCACCGATCACTCGCGCGAACGCACGCCGCTGCTGGCCGCCGGGCTGCCAGGTGGCCCGCACGACGTGGGAGCGCGCTCGACGTTCGCCGACCTGGGAGCGACGGCGGCCGAGCTCCTCGGTGTCGCCTGGGAGCCGCCAGGGACGAGCTTCGCGGCGGAGATCGGGCTGTGAGCGGCACCGAGGCGATGACGCCCGCGGATCCACGCGACGTCATCGCGGCCAAGCGCGACGGCCGACCCCTCGACCCCGACGAGCTCCGGGCGTTCGTGCTCGCCTACGCGCGCGGTGACCTGCCCGACTACCAGGCCGCAGCGTTCGTCATGGCCGCGTTCATCAACGGCCTCGACGGCGCCGAGACGCTCGCGCTCACGCGCGCGATGGTGGAGTCGGGCGAGACCCTGCCGCTCGAGGGGGTCTCGCGGCCGAAGGTCGACAAGCACTCCACCGGGGGGGTGGCCGACGGCGTGACGCTCGTCTTCGCGCCGCTCGCGGCCTCGCTCGGGCTCGCGGTCGCCAAGCTCTCGGGACGTGGGTTGGGTCATACGGGCGGGACGCTCGACAAGCTCGAGTCGATTCCCGGGCTGCGCACCGACCTGGAGCCGGCGGCGTTCGAGCGGCAGGTCGAGGAGGTCGGCTGCGCCGTCGCGGCGCAGACGCCGGCGCTCGTCCCGGCCGACGGCGCGCTCTATGCGCTTCGCGACGCGACCGCGACCGTGCCCTCGATCCCGCTCATCGCGGCGAGCGTGATGTCGAAGAAGCTCGCGGTCGGCACGGATCTCGTCCTGCTCGACGTGAAGGCGGGGAGCGGGGCCTTCATGAAGACGCCGGCGGACGCGGCCGCGCTCGCCGGTGCCTGCACGGCGCTCGCCGCGGCGTGGGGTCGTCCCACCCGGGCGGCGGTGACCGACATGTCCCAGCCGCTCGGAGACGCGATCGGCAACGCGCTCGACGTCCTGGAGGCCGTCCGGCTCCTCCGAGGCGAGCTGCACGGCCGGCTTCGCGACGCGACCGTGGTCTTCGCGGGGGAGGCGGTGTCGCGGCTCGGCGGCGTTCCGATGGGCGAGGGGCGAGCGATGGCCGCATCCGCCCTGGACTCGGGGACGGCGCTCGAGGCCTTCGGACGGATGGTCGAGGCGCAGGGCGGCGACCGCCGGGTGATCGACGAGCCGGAGGCGGTGCTGCCGGCGGCCCCCGTCCGCGTGCCGGTGATCGCGGATCGAGGCGGATTCCTCGCCGGCGTGGACGCGGAGGCGCTCGGTCGCGCGAGCGGGGACCTCGGCGCCGGCAGGAAGCGCAAGGGCGACCCGATCGATCCCGCGGTCGGCATCGAGCTCCGGCCGAAGATCGGGGACCGGATCTCCACGGGTGAGGAGCTCGGTTGGATCCACGCCCGCACCGAGGCGGACGCGGAGCGGGCACAGCGCGCGGTGGCCGGGGCGATGCGTCTGGCGGAGGAGCCGGGCGAGGTCCCGCCCCTCGTCTTCGGCTGGCACGGCGGGTGAGCGGCTCGTGACGGCCGACAGCCTGAAGCTCGCCGCCTACCTCGGCATCGCGCTCATCCCGGCGCTCGTGCTCCACGAGTACGCGCACGCGTTCGTCGCGACCCGGCTGGGCGATCAGAGCCCGAGGCGCTGGGGACGGCTCACGCTCGATCCGAGGCCGCTCATCGACCCGTTCGGGTCGGTCATCCTGCCCGTGCTCGCGCTCATCCTCGTCGCTGCGCGGGCGGACGTGCTGCTGCCGGTCTTCGCCTACGCGAAGCCGATGCCGCTCGACCCCTCGGCCACCCGCGATCCTCGCCGCACGCAGCTGCTCGTCGCGGCCGCCGGGCTGGCCGCGAACCTCGTCCTCGCCGTCGCCGGCGGGCTCGTCCTGCGGCTCGGCGTCGGGGGCGAGGTGGGCTCGTTCGCCTCCGCATGGCTCATCGTGAACGCCTTCATGTTCGGGTTCCAGCTCATGCCCGTCCCGGGTCTGGACGGCGCCAAGCTGCTCGCGCCGTTCCTGCCGCCCCGGCCCCGCGAGGTGTTCGTGAACCTCGAGCAGTACCTCGTGCTGTTCATCCTCGTGATCTTCTTCATCCTGTCGGGGCCGTTGCTGGCCATCGTCGACGCCTTCGCCAACGTCGCCTGCAACCTGGCGGCGGGGACCGACTGCGTCGCGACCCTCTGATCCGCTCCCGGAACGGGTAGGCCGGGGCGATATCATCGGCCGCATCGTGGACGCTGCGGAACCTGGCGCGCGCGGGGATCTCAGGATCTTCTCGGGGATCCAGCCGACGGGCAGCAAGCATCTCGGCAACCTCATCGGGGCGGTGCGGCAGTACGTCGAGGGCCAGGACCGGGGCGACAGCATCTACTGCCTGGTGGACCTGCACGCGCTCACGGTGGAGCACGACCCGGAGGACCTCCGGCGCCAGGTCCTGGACACGGTGTCGATCCTGCTCGCGGCCGGGCTCGATCCGGAGCGTTGCATCCTGTTCCGGCAGAGCGACGTCGCCGCGCAGGCCTACCTGTGCTGGTTGCTCGGGAGCGTGACCTCGTTCGGCGAGCTGAACAGGATGACGCAGTTCAAGGAGAAGTCGGCGGCGCAGCGCGAGTTCGTTTCGGCGGGGCTGTTCTTCTATCCGGTGCTCCAGGCGGCGGACATCCTCGCCTACCAGACCGACGAGGTGCCCGTCGGAGAGGATCAGAAACAGCACATCGAGCTGGCGCGCGCCGTCGCGGAGCGCTTCAACAGCCGCTTCGGCACGGTGTTCACGGTTCCGCGCCACCGCATCCCCCCTGTCGGCGCGCGCATCCTGGATCTCCAGGACCCCGAGAAGAAGATGTCGACCACCGGCGCCTCCGAGCTCGGGACCGTGTACATCCTGGATCCGCCGGAGGCGGTCGCGAGGAAGTTCCGCTCGGCGGTGACGGACTCCGGGCGCGAGATCCGCCGGGCGCCCGACAAGCGGGGGATCTCGAACCTGATCGAGGTCATGGCCGCCGCGCGGGGCATCGCGTCCGAGGAGGTCGAGGCCGAGTACGCGAGCGAGCCGGGCTACGCCCGGTTCAAGGACGACGTCGGCACGACGGTCGCCGAATACCTTCGCCCGATCCGGGAGCGCTTCGAGGAGATCCGCCCGGACGAGGCTCGACTCGAGTCGGTCCTGCTCGACGGCGCCACCAGGGCCCGCGCGATCGCGACGAAGACGGTGGAGACCGCGGCCGACCGGATGGGGCTCGGTCCGGGGTCGGGCGCGAGATGAGCCCGGAGCGCGCGGACGCGGCCGGTTTCGCGGTCGAGCTGCCCACGTTCACGGGCCCCTTCAGGGTCCTGGCCGACCTCATCCTCGACCAGAAGATCGACGTCTGCGACGTCCCCGTCGCGACGGTGACCGAACGCTTCCTCGCGCGCTCGCAGGACGCCGAGCAGTGGTCGCTCGAGGAGGCCACCTGGTTCCTGGCCGTGTGCGCGATCTTGCTCGAGCTCAAGGTCGGCCGGCTCATGCCCCGGAACGAGGTGGTCGACGAGGAGGACCTGCTGGGCGTCTCGCCCGATCTCGCGTACGCGCGATCGATCGAGCTCGCGGCGTTCCGGACCGTGGCGGTCGAGATCGCGCGCCTGCTCGATCTCGAGCGACTCCGGTTCCCGCGCGAGGCCGGGCCGCCCGCCGAGTTCGCTCACCTGTACCCCGACATCATGGAGACGGTGACCGCGGACGAGCTCTCGCGCCTCGCGGTCACCGCCCTCCGACCGCCGCCCGAGCTCGACCTGTCCCACGTGACGCCGATCCGCTACACGATGGCCGAGGCCGTGGAGGCGGTTCGCGGCCATCTGGGGCGGCTCGGTCACGCGAGGTTCCGCGACCTCGTCGCCGACTGCGAGGAGCGGATCCAGGTCGTCGTTCGCTTCCTCGCGCTGCTCGAGATGTACCGCGAGGGGACGATCGACCTCGCGCAGGCGGAGACGTTCGGCGAGATCGAGGTGCGCTGGGAGGGAGATGCCGCGTGAGCGACCGGACGGGACTGCTGCAGGCCCTCGAGGCGCTCCTGTTCGTCTCGGACGAGCCGGTCGCCTCGATCGTGCTGGCCCAGGCCCTGGGGCTCGAGCGGGGGGAGGTGGACGAGCTCTGCGAGGAGCTCGCGCGCGGGTACGAGGAGCGGTCGGCCGGCATCACGCTTCGAAGCGTCGCGGGCGGATGGCGGCTCACGACCCATCCGGACGCGGCGCCCACGGTCGAGGCCTACGTCCTGGCGTCGCGGCACACGCGCCTGACGAGAGCGGCGCTGGAGACGCTCGCGATCGTCGCCTACAAGCAGCCGGTCACCCGGCATCAGATCTCGGGCATCCGCGGCGTGAACTCGGACGGCGTGCTTCGCGCGCTCGTCGATCGCGACCTCGTGGCCGAGGTGGGCCGGGAGGAGGGACCAGGCCGTCCGATCCTGTACGGCACGACGCCGGAGTTCCTCGAGCGGCTCGGGCTCCCCTCGGTCTCGGCGCTGCCGCCGCTTGCCCCGCTGCTCGGCCGCGGCGTCGAGCAGGCCGAGGCCGACGCCGCCGGCGCCGACTGACCCGGATGCCGCCCGAGCGGCTCCAGCGCTCGCTCGCCCGGGCGGGCTTCGGATCACGCCGAGCGTGCGAGGAGCTCATCGAGTCGGGCCGCGTGCTCGTCAACGGACGGACGGCCGAGCTCGGCGACCGCGTGGACCCGGCGACCGACGAGGTCTCGGTCGACGGCCGCAAGGTCAGCGTCGATCCGGCGCTCCGCTATCTCGTGCTGCACAAGCCTCGCGGCGTGACGACGACGATGCGCGATCCGCACGCCGAACGCGACCTCACGCGCCTGCTCCCCTCCGGGCCGAGGGTGTTCCCGGTCGGCCGGCTCGACCGGGACACGGAGGGCCTGCTCGTGCTGACGAACGACGGCGACCTCGCGCACCGGCTCGCGCATCCGCGGTTCGGCGTCGAGAAGGAGTATCTGGCCGAGGTGGACGGACAGCCGTCGAACCGCCGGCTCGCGGCGCTGCGGCGGGGCGTCGAGCTCGACGACGGCGTGGCTCGCGCGGTCGAGGCCAGGACCGTCGGTGGGTCGGGTCGGCGGGCCGCGGTGCGCGTCGTGATGGCCGAGGGCCGCAAGCGCGAGGTCCGCCGGATGCTCGACGCGGTGGGCCTGCCGGTCCGACGGCTCGTGCGCACCCGCGTTGGGCCCGTCCGGCTGGGACGGCTCCGCCCCGGGGAGACCCGCGAGCTCACGCCCGACGAGGTGCGCGCGCTCTATCGAGCAGCGGGCTTCTGACCTCTCGCGCTCTCCCTACACGGATCGAAACCGCAACCGCCCTGCCTGTAGCCTGTGGCGGTTCGAGGCCGAGGAGGGACGGGGGTGGGCGAGGTCACGGTTCGCGCGGCGCGTGGGGCGATCCACGTGTCCGAGGACGCCGCCGACGTCATCCTGTCGGCCACCGAACGCCTGCTCTCGGCGCTGCTCGAACGCAACGGGGTCGACCGCGACGGCATCGTCAGCGCCTTCTTCACGGTCACCGACGACCTGCGGAGCGCGTTTCCGGCCGAGGCGGCGCGACGGATGGGCCTCGGGCGCGTTCCGCTGCTCTGCGCGCAGGAGATCCCGGTCGTCGGATCGCTCCCGATGGTCATCCGGATCCTCGTGCACTTCCACACGGCCCGCACCGCCGACGAGGTGGTCCACGTGTACCTGGACGGGGCGGAGTCCCTGCGCGATGACCTCGGCTGAGCGGGTCGCCGTCGTCGGGACGGGTCTGATCGGCACCTCGATCGCGATGGCCGCGATCCGTGGCGGGGACGTCGTCCGGGGGTTCGACGCCTCGCCCGAGGTCCTCGCCCGCGCGTCCGAGCGCTCGGGCCTCGTGGCGGCCGGGTCGCTCGAGGAGTGCCTGCGCGGGGCGACCCTCGTGTTCGTCTGCACCCCGATCCCGCAGGTGCCGGCGATCGTGGCCGAGGCCCTGCGCCTCGCGCCGGAAGCCGTCGTGTCCGACGTCGCGAGCGTGAAGTCTCATGTGAAGCTCGAGGTCGAATCGGCCGTCTCCGCCGAGGACCGGCAGCGATTCGTGAGCGGGCACCCGATGGGTGGCTCCGAGCGCTCCGGGCCCGAGGGCGCCTCGGCGTCGCTGCTCGACGGCATCGTGTGGGTGGTCG
>DATBLA010000124.1:0-14126 GCA_036555645.1 Actinomycetota bacterium | reverse complement strand
GCCTCGGCCATCTCGCCCTGCGTCGACAGGCCGAGCTCGATCCGGTCGCCGACGGCGAGGCCGGCCGCCTTCCGCGTGTCCTGGGCGACCCGGACGAGCTCGCGGGCCAGCCCCTCACGGTGGAGGTCCGGCGTCACCTCGAGCTCGAGCGCGACGGTGATCCCTCCATCGGAGGCCACACCCCACCCGGCCTGCGTCTCCTGCACGAGCTCGACGTCGCCGGGCCCGAGCAACACCTCGCCGGCATCGGTCGGGATCCGGACCGACTCGCCGTGGGCCAGGCTCGTCGCGAGCGAGCCGTCGTCGGCCTCGAGCCTCGCGGCGACCTCCTTCACCCTCGGCCCGAGGGTGGGCCCGAGGGCCCGGTAGTTCGGCTTCGCCCGCCAGGTCCCCAGATCCTCGGCCGACTCGGCGAACACGACCGCCTTCACGTTCAGCTCGCCCGCGACGAGGTCGAGCAGCGGTCGCAGCGCCTCGTGATCGGCCGGCACGCTCACGACGGCCTCGAGCAGGGGCTGGCGAACGCGGACCTTCGCCTCGGTGCGGACGCGGCGGCCGAGCTCCACGATGTCCCGCGCGATGTCCATCGCCGAGTCGAGGTCGGGGTCGCGACGGTCCGTGCGCTCGGAGGGGAAGTCGGACAGATGCACCGAGTGCGGGGCTCCGTTCCGGCCGGCCGCGAGGTTGCGCCACAGCTCCTCGGCCACGAACGGCGTGAACGGCGCCAGCAGCTGCGCGAGCGTGAGCAGGCACTCGTGGAGCGTGAGGAACGCGGCTCGCGAGTCCTCGCCGCCGCTCC
This sequence comes from Actinomycetota bacterium, assembly GCA_036555645.1. GTDB lineage: Bacteria > Actinomycetota > UBA4738 > UBA4738 > HRBIN12 > DASSJM01. Next base: position 13,327 of record DATBLA010000124.1, on the reverse strand, counting down.
CTCCCGGATCCCAGAACCGCCGGCGAGCGCGCCGCACGTACCACGTCGACAGGTCCTCGAGCAGGACCGAGATGCGCCGGCCGGCTCCGGTCGCGTCGTACGCGTCGAGGCCCTCCCGCACGGCCTGCACCGTCCGGTCCAGACGGGACAGGATCCACCGGTCCAGCGGGGGACGGTCGGGTGCCGGCACGTCGGCCGCGTCGGGCTCGAAGCCGCTCGCGTTCGCGTACGTCACGAAGAACGCGTAGACGTTCCACAGGGGCAGGAGGAACTGGCGGACCACCTCGTCGAGGATGCCAAGGCCGACCCGGCGCGAGGACCACGGTGAGCCGTTCGTCAGCAGGTACCACCGGAGCGCGTCGGCGCCGTGGCGGTCCAGGACCTCGAACGGGTCCAGGCTGTTGCCGAGCGACTTGCTCATCTTGCGCCCCTGCTCGTCGACGATGAGGCCGAGACACACGCAGTTGCGGTAGCAGATCGAGTCGAAGTGCAGGACCCCTTCGGCCATGAGCGTGTAGAACCAGCCGCGCGTCTGGTCGATCGCCTCGCTGATGAAGTCGGCCGGGAACCGCTCCTCGAACCGCTCGAGCCCCCGCCCGAGGTCGGGGTGGTACCCCCACTGGGCGAACGGCATCGCGCCGGAGTCGTACCAGGTGTCGATCACCTCAGGGACGCGCGTCGCGGTGGTGTCGCAGGTCGGGCACGGGAAGGTGACCTCGTCGATCGCCGGACGATGGGGATCGATCCCGGTGACGTCGCGGCCCGCGCGCTCGGACAGCTCGGCGAGCGAGCCGATCGCCGTGTCGTGCGTGTTCGGACATCGCCAGATCGGCAGCGGCGTACCCCAGTAGCGATCGCGCGAGAGTGCCCAGTCCACGTTGTTGCGCAACCAGTCGCCGAACCGCCCCTGCTTGATGTGGTCCGGGAACCAGTTCACCTGCTCGTTCACCTCGAGGAGCCGGTCCTTCACGGCGGTCGTGCGGACGTACCACGAGGTCCGCGCGATGTAGACGAGTGGCGTCGAGCAGCGCCAGCAGTGCGGGTACGCGTGGGTGATCGTCTCCGCTCGCGACATGAGTCCCCGCTCGTGGAGGTCCTCGATGATCGCCGGGTCGGCCTCCTTGAAGAACTGACCGCGGACGAACGCCGGCGCCAGGTCGGTGAACCGCCCCTCACCGTCGAGCGGCTTGAACACCGGCCACCCCTCGCGCCGGCCGATCTCGAGGTCCTCGGGGCCGAAGGCGGGAGCGAGGTGCACGACCCCGGTGCCGTCGTCGAGCGAGACGAAATCGGCGGTCACGACCCGATGCGCGCCCTCGACGTTCGGGTACAGCGGCTCGTACCGGGACCCCTGCAGCTCGGAGCCCGGGAACGGACCGTCGAGGACCGGCGCGTCCGGCAGGACCTCGTTCGCTCGCGCGTTCGCCAGGACGAGCCGCTCGCCGCCGTGCTCGACGACCAGGTACTCGGCGTCGGGTGCGACCGCGATCCCGGTGTTCGAGATCAGCGTCCATGGAGTCGTCGTCCAGCCGAGCAGGCTCGCGCCCTCGAGCCCGGCTCGCGGCGACTCGAGGATCCGAAACGCGATAAAGACGCTCGGGTCCTCGACGTCCTGGTATCCCTGCGCCACCTCCGCGTCCGACAACGGCGTCCCGCATCGCGGGCAGTAGGTCGCGATGCGGTCCGCCTGCACGAGCAGGCCGCGCTCGTGCAGGCGCTTGAGGGACCACCACACGCTCTCGATGTACTCGGTGTCCATCGTCCAGTAGGCGTCCTCGACGTCGATCCAGAACCCGATCCGCTCCGTGAGCTGCTCGAAGTCGTTGACGTAGCGGCCGACGGACTCGCGACACAGGCGGTTGAACTCGGCGATGCCGAAGGCCTCGATGTCGCGCTTGCTCGTCGTCCCGATCTCTCGCTCGACCTCGAGCTCGACCGGCAGGCCGTGGCAGTCCCAGCCGCCCTTGCGCGGGACGTAGTACCCGGTCATGGCCCGGTACCTGGGGAACACGTCCTTGAACGTTCGCGGCTCGACGTGATGGATGCCCGGCTTCCCGTTCGCCGTCGGGGGGCCCTCGAAGAACCCCCAGAGCGGCGCGCCCTCGCGCTGCTCGAGCTGTCGGTGGAACACGTCGGCCTGCTTCCAGAAGCGCAGGATCCGAGCCTCGAGCTCGGGGAAGCTCACCTTCGGGTCCACCGGTTCGAACGTCATCGCCGCGCCTCCTCCGGTTCCCCGAAGGCCCGGCGCCACCGGGCCGACGAGAAACGCCCCGTCCCGGCAGGGACGAGGCGTCGGGCCCCGCGGTACCACCCCGCGTTGCCGGGACCTCGCGGTCGCCGGCCGCTCTCCGGTCGCCGGGGTCCGGTGCCGCGCGGCCCCGAACACCCACGACCTCCCGCTGTCACGGGCGGACCCGGCCGCGTCTAGTGCGGGCGCCGAGGCGCCCGGTTCGGGCGGCGGCTCGGGGAGGATGCCCGCGGGGGCGTCACCGCCGGGCTCCCACCGTCCCCGGCTCGCTTCGGCGCGTGATCCCCGCGAGCGCGTTCCCGTCAACGCCTGGTTCGGGCATGCTACACGCCTCGGTGCCGGCCGGTGAGCAGCGTGCGCGCCCTCCGAGGTCGGATCGCCCGATCCGTGGTCCGGGAGGGCCCGGAGCGTTGCCGGGTCGGGCAACTCCGGGCCACTCCTTGCCGGGCCCGGCCGCCGATGCTAGGTTCCCCCGACCATGGCCGGGAAGACGACCTACACCAAGAAGGAGCTCGACGACCTGCGGCAACGTCTGGTCGAGGAGCGCTCGGAGTTGCAGGACCAGCTCACCACGATCGAGGAGACCTCGTTCTCCACCTCGCAATCCGATCTGTCGGGCGAGGTCTCCTTCGACGAGGAGAACGCCGACGCGGGGACCTTCACGTTCGAGCGCGAGCGCGACCTGTCGATCGAGAACAACGTCCGGGACCTCATGGGCAAGATCGACCGGGCCCTCGCGCGGATGGACGACGGCGAGTACGGCATCTGTTCGCGCTGCGGCAAGCGCATCGAGAAGGCTCGTCTGAAGGCGCTTCCGTACGTCGACCTCTGTCTGAAGGACGCCCAGGCGCAGTCCCGGCGGTAGGGCGGATGGCCGTCCGCCGGCGGATGACGGCCCTCCTGTACGGAATCGCCCTGTCGGTGTTCGCGCTCGACCGGCTGAGCAAGCTCTGGGTCGAACACACGCTCGTGCACCGTCCGCCGATCCGCGTCATCCCCGGCGTCCTGTCGCTCACCTACACGACGAACTCGGGGGGCGCGTTCGGGATCGGGCGGAGCGCGCCGTGGCTGTTCGTCGGCGCGACGGTCGCCGTCGGAGCCGCGATCGTCATCGCCTCGCTGCGCCCGATGCGGCCGTCCGTCGCCGTTGCCCTCGGGCTCATCCTCGGCGGGGCGGCCGGGAACCTCACCGACCGGATCGTGAACGGCGCCGCGCTGCGCGGCGAGGTGACGGACTTCATCGACTTCCACGTGTGGCCGGTGTTCAACCTGGCGGACACGGCGATCGTGATCGGCGCGATCCTGCTCGCGATCGTGAGCTTCGGCGACGATCGCGAGGACCGGGACGCCGAGAACGGCATGCCCGCCGGCGCCGACGAGCCGGCGTGAGCCCGGGGTTCGAGGCCGAGGCCGGCCGCCTCGACGCGGTGGTCGCGGCTCGAGTCGGCATCCCGCGCGCCGAGGCGCAGCGCGCGATCGCGGCCGGAGCCGTGCTCGTGGACGGGGTGGCGCGAGCGAAGTCGCACCGCCTCGCGGGCGGCGAGTGGATCGAGGTCGAGCTGTCCTCGGCGACCGACCTCCCGGCCGAGGGCCCCGCGCTCGAGCTCGCCTACCGGGACGAGCACCTGGCCGTCGTTCGCAAGCCGGCCGGCCTGCCGACCCACCCGACCGAGAACCGGCGGGCCGGGACCGTCGTCAACCGGCTCATCGGGATGGGCGTCCCGCTCGCGCCTCGAGGAGGACGGCTGCGTCCGGGGGTCGTCCACCGCCTCGACGCCGGCACGAGCGGGCTGCTCGTCGTGGCGTGCGACGACCCCGCGCACGAGGCGCTGGCGGAGCTGTTCCGGATCCACGGCGCGGATCGCCGCTATCTCGCGTTGGTCCGCGGGGCCGTCGAGCACGACACCTTCGCGGTGGAGGCGCCGCTCGGCCGTTCGGGCTCACGGATCCGCGTCACCCCCGGCGGCCGGGATGCGAGCACGGTGTTCGAGGTCCGCGAGCGGTTCGAGCGCGCGACGCTGCTCGAGGCCGTGCCGCGGACGGGGCGGACACATCAGATCCGCGTGCACCTGTCGACGGTGGGGCATCCGATCCTCGGGGATCGCCGCTACGGCGGCGGGGGACAGGACGCGGGCGCGGTCGGGCTCGATCGGCCCTTCCTGCACGCCGGCCGGCTCGCGTTCGACCATCCGATCACGGGCGAGCGGCTGGATCTGCGGGACCCCCTGCCTCCCGAGCTCGATGTCGCTCTGAGGCGGGTCAGGGGGGAGGGCTGACCCGCCGGCTCACCGGCTGGCCCGCTCTCGCTCTCGCAGGTAGAGCGCGTGCTGGGTCCGGACCTCCTCGCGCGAGGCGAGCAGGCGGTCCTCGACGTCGGGAGCGAGCGTTCGCGACTCGACGAGCGCGTTCAGCTTGGCCGGGTCGACGCTCAGCACCTCGTCCCACAGGCCGAGCGGCTCGAGCACCTCGCGAACCTGTTCCGGGATCGGAGCCGTCACGTGCTGAGGTCGCCGGTCGATCGCCGCGCCGTCCGAGCCGAACAGGCGGCGATACCCGTGCTCGTCGCAGAAGGCGTTGATGAGGGGAACGAGCTCGTCCAGCCGCCGGTAGGTCTGGCGCGCGGTCCGCTTCAGCGCGATCCACTCGTCGACGATCTCGGTCATCCGCGGGGCGGGGTCGCCCTGCTCGCGCTCGTGGCGATGGCGGAACAGGGGGCAGAGCGCCTGGTAGTCGCACCAGTCGCACAGCGGGTTCTGTCGGGGCTCGAACTTGCCGGCCTCGATCCGCTCGGCGACGACCGCGATCCGCCGGCGGAGGTCGTCGACGTCGGCCGGCGAGCGCTGCGTCGTCATGCGCTGGCCCGGGAGGAGGTAGTACAGCGTCAGGCGCTCGGGACGGATCCCCCAGATGCGCTCCGCGGCCAGGTGGTAGATCGACAGCTGGAGGTCCTGGTCGATCCGTGATTGCGGCGGGAGCCGCCGGTTCGTCTTGTAGTCGATGATCTCGTACCCGCCGCCCGGGATGCGGTCCATCCGGTCGATGATCCCGGCGATCGAGATGCCCTCGACCTCGATCGTGAACCGGAACTCGAGCGCGGCCGGGATGCGGTAGCTCTCGGCGTTCTCGCGGTGGTACTGGCCGAGGACCTGGCGGCCGTGGTCGCGGTACATCTGCTCCTCGGAGCCGTTCGTGAAGCCCTCGGAGACCCAGGCCGCCTCGAGCATGTCGAGCAGGTCCTCGACCGGCGGGGCGACCGGGACCGGCCGGTTGTGGAACAGGTAGAGCGCGCGATGCAGCGAGTCGCCGAAGGACAGCGCCGGGGAGGGGCTCTGCGGGACGCGGTCCTCGTACTGGAACTTGAACTTGGCCGGGCACGTCTCGTACGTGTTGATGCTCGAGTACGACAGCCGCATCCGATCGCCCTCGCTCGACCCCGTCGAACCGTATGGTCGTCGCCGCCACCACCCGCCCCCATGTGAGCAGGCCGGTTGCGGACGCCGGCGCGTGAGTCTATCCTTCGAGGCCCGGGAATCACAAGCGTGTAAGTAATCCCCAGGTTTCCCACAGGCCAGGCGTCGCAGGCCAGGGCGTCATCAGGAGGTGGCCGGTCCGGCGGTGAGCAGCTTCGTCCACCTCCACACGCACACCGAGTTCTCGCTCCTGGACGGCGCCGCTCGCATCTCCTCGCTGTTCGAGCGAGCGGCGCAGTACGAGATGCCGGCGCTCGCCCTGACCGACCACGGGGCGATGTTCGGGGCCCTGCAGTTCTACGAGGCGGGGCTCGCGGCCGGGGTCAAGCCGATCCTCGGGGTGGAGACCTACGTCGCGCCGTCGTCGCGATTCGAGCGCGCCCCCGGGGAGAGCGAGGAGAAGTACCGGCACCTGACGATCCTGGCCCGCAACGAGACCGGCTACCGGAACCTCCTGCGCCTCGTCACCGACGCCCACCTCGAGGGCTTCTACCACCGCCCCCGGATCGACAAGGAGCTGCTGGCCGAGCACGCGGACGGGCTCATCGGCCTGTCCGGGTGTCTCGCCTCCGAGATCTGCCAGCTCCTGCTCGCCGGCCAGGAGGCGCGGGCGCGCGAGACCGCGGGCGCGTTCGCCGAGATCTTCGGCGCCGGCAACTTCTTCATCGAGGTCCAGGACCACGGCGTCGCCGACCAGCGCGCCGTGCTCCCGGGGCTCGTCGACCTCGCGCGCCGGACCGGCCTGCCGCTCGTGGCCACGAACGACCTGCACTACACGGAGCAGCAGGACGCGAAGCCGCACGACGTGCTGCTCTGCATCCAGCAGCAGAAGGTGCAGACCGACACGAACCGGCTCCGGTTCGACTCCGAGGAGTTCTATCTGAAGACGGCGCAGGAGATGCGCGAGGTCTTCCGGGAGCTTCCCGAGGCGTGCGACGCGACGCTCGAGATCGCCGAGATGTGCGAGCTCGATCTCGTCTACGGCGACCGCCTGGACCCGAAGGACCGATTCCACGTGCCGCGGTTCGAGCCGCCGGAGGGGATGGACCGCGACGGCTACCTGCGCCGGCTCGTCCTGGACGGCGCGCGGGACCGCTACGGGGAGCTCACGCCCGAGATCGCCGACCGGATCGAGCACGAGCTCGGGGTCATCACCTCGATGGGGTTCTCCGGGTACTTCCTCATCGTCTGGGACCTCATCCGGTTCGCGCGCGACAGCGGCATCCGCGTCGGCCCGGGGCGGGGATCGGCGGCCGGGTCGGTGGTCTCGTACGCGCTGCGCATCACGGACCTGGACCCCCTGAAGTACGGGCTCATCTTCGAGCGGTTCCTGAACCCGGGACGCATCCAGATGCCCGACATCGACATGGACTTCGACGAGCGCCGTCGCGACGAGGTGATCCGGTACGTGGCCTCGACGTACGGCTCGGACCACGTCGCGCAGATCATCACGTTCCAGACGATCAAGGGAAAGCAGGGCATCCGCGACGCGGCGCGCGTGCTCGGGTTCCCCGCCGGCGTCGGCGATCGCCTGTGCAAGATGTACCCGCCGGCCGTCCTCGGCCGCGAGTACCCGATCGAGCGTGCCCTCGAGCTGTCGACCGAGCTCCGCGACGCGTACACGCGCGAGCCCGAGGCCCGGGAGATCGTCGACACGGCCCGAGCGCTCGAGGGGCTCCGCCGCGAGGACTCGGTTCACGCGGCCGGCGTCGTGATCGGCGACGAGCCCCTCGTGAACCACCTGCCGCTCAAGCTCTCGAAGGACTCGCGCGACGAGTCGCGGCGGATCGTCACGCAGTTCGACATGCTCGGCGTCGAGAAGCTCGGCCTGCTGAAGATGGACTTCCTCGGCCTGCGGACGCTCTCGGTGATCGAGGACACGCTCTCGCACCTGCGCCGCCGGGACGTCGAGCTCGACATCGACCACGTCGCGCTCGACGACGAGGACGTCTACGCGATGTTGCAGCGGGCCGACACGACCGGGGTGTTCCAGATGGAGTCGCCGGGGATGCGCCAGCTCATCCGCGCCCTTGCCCCGGACCGGTTCGAGGACCTCATGGCGCTCGTCGCGCTCTACCGACCCGGCCCGCTGAACGCCGGGATGCACCACGAGTACGCCGAGCGCAAGCACGGCCGACGCCCGGTGAGCTACCTCCACGAGGATCTCGAGGACATCCTGACCGGGACGTACGGGATCATGGTCTACCAGGAGCAGGTCATGCAGATCGCCGTGCGGATCGCCGGCTACTCGATGGCCGAGGCCGACACGCTGCGGCATGCGATGGGCAAGAAGATCCGCGCGAAGCTCATGGTGCACCGCGAGGCCTTCATCCAGGGCTGTCGCGACCGCGGCTATCCCGAACGCCTGGCCCAGGACCTGTTCGAGCTCATGGAGCCGTTCGCCGACTACGGGTTCAACGCCTCGCACGCGTGCGCCTACGCCTACGTCGCCTACCAGACCGCCTACCTGAAGGCGCACCACCCGATCGAGTACATGGCGGCCGTGCTGACGAGCGTGAAGGACGACAAGGATCGCAAGCCCTTCTACCTGAACGCGTGCCGGCTCATGGGCCTGGAGGTGCTCCCGCCGGACGTGAACGAGTCCGAGCAGGACTTCGCCCCGGTCTCGAGCGGCGAGCCCCGGATCCGGTACGGCCTGTCCGCCGTCCGCAACGTCGGCGCGGGCGCCGTCCAGCAGGTCATCGGCGCGCGGGCGTCGAAGGGGACGTTCGCCGGCTACGCGGACTTCTGCCGCAAGGTCGACCCCTCGGTGCTCACGAAGAAGATGCTCGAGAGCCTCATCTACGCGGGCGCCTTCGACTCCCTGGGGTACGCACGACGGGGGCTCGTCGAGAACCAGGACAAGGTCTCCGGGCCGATCGCCGCCGAGCGCAAGGCCGAGGCGGCCGGCCAGTTCTCGCTGTTCGGCGGCGGCGCGCAGGCGGCCACCGAGATCGACGAGGCCGTGATCACCTCCGACGAGTTCGACCGCCGGACGCTGCTGCGCCTGGAGAAGGAGATGCTGGGCCAGTTCGTCACCGACCACCCGCTCCTGCAGGTCAAGGACCGCCTGGCGGCCCTGTCGGACATGGAGATCGGTGAGATCGAGACCCTGGGCGACGGGGACCTCGTCGCCGTCGCGGGGATCGTGGCCGGGATCGCCCGGCGATACACGAAGAAAGGGGAGCCGTACGCGCAGTTCCGGCTCGAGGATCTCGCGGGCGGCGTGACGGTCGTCGTGTTCCCGGGCCAGTACGAGAGCCTCCAGCGGCTGCTCGAGGACGACGCGATCCTGCTCGTGAAGGGGCGGGTCGACCGGCGCGGCCGGGGTGAGGAGGTGCAGCTCCGCGCGGTCGAGATCTCCGAGCCCGACCTCGGCACGGGTGGGCCCCCGAGCCCGCCGGCGGGCGTGCTCGTGATGGACGTCGCGGCGCAGAGCTGCACGCCCGCGGTCATCGCGAAGCTGAAGGAGCTCCTCGACGCGCACCGTGGCACGGCGCCGGTCCAGGTCCGGTTCGCGTCCTCCCAGGGCGTCCGGCCGCTGGACGTGGGGACGTTTCGCGTCGAGCCGGGCGAGGGGTTGCTCTCCGAGCTCCGGGTCCTGCTCGGCTCGGACGCCGTCCGGGTGGTGCCCTTCGAGCGCGCAAGGGTCGTGGATCTGCCCGAGCCCACCCCCGCGCCGACCTGAGAGCGCCGTTCGGCGTCGAGGCAGTCCCACGGGCGCCGCCCTGCCGTACATCTTGCCGAAGCGGTCCGCGCGGCCGGCGCGCTCAGGTGGCCGCCGAGGACCCGGATGTGGTAGGTAGCACCCTCGGATCGGGGAAAGGGGGGCAACGCGGGGACCGAGACGGTCGTGGAAGCATGCTCCGATCCGGGAAGCACCGAAGGAACGATCACCCATCGAAGGGGGGATAGATGAGGAAGCGCACGTTTGTTGCCGTCCTCGCCCTGGTATCGGCGCTCGCGCTCGTCGCCGCCGCGTGTGGCGGGGACGAGGAGGAGCCGACCGAGACCGGCGGGGACACCGGAGCCGCCACGGGCACGGGCGGCGCGGTCGACTGTGACACCGACGAGTTCGGCTGCATCGAGGTCGCCGCGGGCGAGCCGCTGCTGCTGGGCGGGATCCTCACGATCAGCGCGGACACGGCGTTCCTCGGGACCGACGCGCAGCACGGCGTCGAGATGGCGCTCGACTACCGCGACGGCGCGTTCGACGGCGTGAACGGGCAGGTGCTCGGGCACGACGTCGAGCTCCAGGTCGAGGACGAGACCGGGACGGGTGGCGTGTGTTCGGCCGACGGCGGCCAGGCCGCCGCGACCGCGATCGCCGCGGTGCCGAACGTCGTCGGCGTGATCGGGACGAGCTGCTCGAGCGCGGCCCTCGGCGTGGCGGACGCCACGCTGTCCGAGGCCGGGATCCTGCTCATCTCGCCGTCGAACACGAACCCGGGGCTGACGTCGGAGGAGGCGCACGAGGACTTCTACCTGCGCACGGCGCACAACGACAAGATCCAGGGCGCGATCGTCGCCGAGTACGTCTTCAACGAGCTCGGTCTGACGACCGCCGCGACGATCAACGACGAGAGCCCGTACGCCGACGGCCTGGCCGCCGCGTTCCGGGACAACTTCGAGGCGCTGGGTGGGACGATCACCGCGGTCGAGCAGGTCCAGAGCACCGACACGGAGCTCGGGGGCACGCTCACGGCCGTCGCGGAGACCGAGCCCGAGGCCGTCTACGGCCCGAACTTCCCGCCCGTCTGCGGTCTGACCCTGCTCCAGGGCGCCGACGTCTTCCCGCCGGACACCGTGTTCCTCGGCTCCGACGGGTGCCTCGAGTCGTCGTTCATCGAGCAGGTCGGCGACACGGCGGGCACGTACTACGCCTCGTCGCCTGACACGACCGCGTTCCAGGGCGGCGAGTTCTACGCGAACGAGTACGCGCCGGCCTTCGAGGCCGCGTTCGGCGAGCAGACGTCGGTGTTCAACGCGCACGCGTTCGACGCCACGAACATCCTGCTCGACGCGATCGAGGCCGTGGCCGTCGACGACGGGAGCGGGAACCTCACGATCTCCCGGACGGCGCTGAAGGACGCCGTGTACGCCACCAACGGCTACGAGGGTGTGACCGGGATCATCACCTGCACGCCGCTCGGTGACTGCGCGACCGACGTCACGATCGGCATCTTCCAGTACCCGAACTGGCCGGTGGAGGGCGGGACCGACCCGACCGACCCGGTCTACTCGGACACGAAGACGCTGGCCGACGTCGCCTAGACGAACCGCGCGTCAAGCTGCGGGTGGGCCCTCCGGCCCACCCGCAGCGGCGTGGAATGGGATGGACTAGGCTCCCGGCCACGCGATGAGCACGGCGACCGAACAGCCGGTCCGTGGGGCGCAGCTCGGACGCCTCGAACGCCTTCCGTGGAGACGGATCGTGCTCATCCTGCTGTCCGTGCTCATCATCGCGGTCGTCGCGATCGGGACGTACAAGACCCTCACGCTGCCGGCCGAGGACCGCTACTCGGCGAGCGCCTGGCGCGACTTCATCGTCATCGGGCTCGAGCAGGGCGCGATCTACGCGCTCGTCGCGCTCGGGTACACGCTCGTCTACGGGATCCTGCGGATGATCAACTTCGCCCACGGCGAGGTGTTCATGTTCGGGGCCTTCACCGCGTTCTTCTTCTCCGACGCGTACGAGCGCAGCGGCTTCCTCGACAGTCAGCCGATCGTCTCGATGGCGATCCTGTTCATCGTCGCGATGGCCACCTCGGTCGGCGTCGCGGTCCTGCTCGAGCGCGTCGCGTATCGGCCGCTTCGCAACGCGCCCAAGCTCGTCCCGCTGATCACGGCGATCGGAGCGTCGCTGTTCCTCGCGAACACGGCCCGCGGGTTCTTCGGCGCGCAGACGAGGGGCTTCGGCGTCCCGGCGGCGCTCGAGGGGACCTGGACGATCCTCGGCTTCGAGCTCGATCGCATCCAGGTGATGGTGCTGACCACGGTGATCGTCTCGGTGCTCGCCCTGTCCGTGTTCGTCGCGAAGACCACCACGGGCAAGTCGATGCGGGCGGTGGCCGCGGACAGCGAGATCGCGAGCCTCATGGGGATCCGCGTCGACCGCGTGATCGTGACGACGTTCGCGATCGGAGGCCTGCTCGCGGGCATCGCCGCCGTCCTGTTCTCGATGACGTTCCAGGCCGTCGACTACACGATGGGGTTCCGCGTCGGCATCGCGGCCTTCACGGCCGCGGTCCTGGGCGGGATCGGCAGCATCGGCGGCGCGGCGCTCGGTGGCGTCCTGCTCGGGCTGCTCCAGGCCCTGGGGCCCGCCCTGATCCTGACGGGGTTCCAGATCGAGTCGCCGTTCCAGCTGAAGGACGCGTTCACGTTCCTCGTCCTCGTCCTCGTCCTGGTCTTCCGGCCCGGGGGGCTGCTCGGGTCCGATCAGGCGGAGAAGGTGTGATGGGGTCGGTCCCGCGCCGCTCGATCGTGCGCGGCGGGCTCATGGGCGCGGTCGTGTGCGTGTTCATCTCGCTCGTGGGCCTGTACACGCGCTTCGCCGACCTCGAGCTCGTGGGCGAGCAGGTCACCTTCAGCCGCCTCCTCGTGCTCGCGCCCGCGCTCGTCGCGGCGTTCGTCGTCGTCCGCCCCCGCGTCGTGGCCGGCGAGCGCGTCACCTCCAAGCTCGGCGCCGGGGTCGTCGGAGGCCTGCTGACCGGCCTGGTGACGGGTGCCGGCTTCGCCGCGGCGGTGTGGTTCGCCGACTGGTTCGGCGTCGAACGCATCCGCGAGGTCTTCATCAACGTGACCGAGCCGCTCGTGCTGTTTTTGACCTTCGACAAGGGGGTTCCGGAGGGGCTGCCGATGCTGGTCGGCGTGTGCGCGATCGGGGGGATCATCGGCGGGTTCGCGCAGACCGCGCCCGCTGCGATCCGGACCCCGGTCTCCGTCGGGGTCCTGGCGGTCCTCGTGCTCGGGCTCCTCCAGCGGATCGTGCCGATCATCATCTTCGAGCTCGGCTGGGAGGTGGACTGGCTCTACAGCCCGGTGACCCGAGGGCTCACGTGGCTGGGGGGCGCGCTCATCTTCGTGGTCGCCGCGGGACTCACGGTCCTGTGGCAGCGGTCCGGTGAGCGGACGAAGACCCGCGCGCGCACGATCGCGCGCGAGCAGCCCGCGGTTCGCGTCGTGGCCGTGCTCGCGTTCGCCGCGATCCTCATCGTGCTGCCGCACCTGCTGGGGACCGTGATCTCGGAGGTCCTCGGGCAGGTGATGGTGTTCGTCCTTCTCGGCTTCGGGCTGAACATCGTCGTCGGCTACGCGGGCCTGCTCGACCTCGGGTACGTCGCCTTCTTCGCGTTCGGCGCCTACACCACGGCGCTGCTCACGGGCGCCTTCCTGAACACGTCCGAGGGGGCGGCCGCGCCCGCCCTGTCCGCGGACCTGAACTTCTACGTCGCCGTGTGGATCGTGGCGGCGCTCGCAGCCCTGCTGGGGCTCCTCATCGGCGCGCCGGTGCTGCGGCTGCGCGGCGACTACCTCGCGATCGTCACGCTGGGTCTCGGCGAGATCGTGAGCATCATCACGGCGTCACGGTGGGCCGCGCCGCTCA
>DATBLA010000123.1:0-6327 GCA_036555645.1 Actinomycetota bacterium | reverse complement strand
TCGAGCTCCCGGCGACTCGGCGATCGCACGTCATGTCGGAGGCGAACGCTGAGCGCGCGCGATCGGGCCGGTTCTTCTACCTCGTCGGCGGCGACCCGGGCCTCGTCCCGAAGACGCTCTCAGGGTCCCCGCTGTGGGATGCGATCGTCGAGGCCTGGGGCGACGGGGCGGCGCTGGCCGGCTCGTCGGCCGGGGCCATGGCCCTGTGCGAATGGACGCTCGTTCGCGAGCGCATGCCCGGCGATCACCGTCGTCGGTACGCGGCCGCGCTCGGCCTCGTTCCCGGCGTCGCGGTGCTCCCCCATTTCGAGACGTTCGGCCACCGGTGGGCCGAGAGCGCCCTCGACGCCGCGCCCCGGGAGGAGGTGGTGCTCCTCGGCGTCTCCGAACGCACCGGGGCCGTGTGGACGCCGGAGGGCTGGCGAGCCGAGGGCCCCGGCGCCGTCACCCTGATCTCGCCTGGCGGCCGCCGCACGTTCGAGGCGGGCTCGGCGATCGAGGGCCTCCCGGCTCCGATCGCCGGATGATTCGGATTTGACATGTGACTGTTTAGTCACCTATTGTCGACACGTGACCGACGACGACCGGGTGTTCAAGGCCCTCGCGGACCCGACGCGTCGCTTCCTGCTCGACCGGCTCTTCGAGCGTGACGGCCGCACGCTGACCGAGCTCGAGTCCGAGCTGGACATGACGCGCTTCGGCGTCATGAAGCACCTGCGCGTGCTCGAGGAGGCCGGCCTCGTCGTCCCCCGCCGGTCGGGCCGGGAGAAGCTCCACTTCCTCAACCCGGTGCCGATCCGGTTGATCCACGACCGGTGGATCGACAAGTACCGCGAGCGCCAGGTCTCGGCGCTCGCGGAGTTGAAGGCCGAGCTGGAGAAGGAGGAGACGGCATGACGACCACGCAGACGGCCGTTGCGACGCAGGTCCACCGCGTCTACATCCGCGCGACGCCCCAGGCGGTCTGGGACGCGATCACGAAGCCCGAGTGGAACGAGCGGTTCGGCTATCCGGGGCGGTCGGACTACGACCTGCGACCCGGCGGCGCCTTCCGCGCGGTCGCCACCCCCGAGGCCCAGGCGATGGGGATGCCGGAGGCGCTCGCCGACGGAGAGGTGCTCGAGGCGGACCCGCCGCGCCGGCTCGTGCAGACCTGGAGGTTCCTGTTCGACCCCGAGCTCGAGGCGGAGGGATTCACGCGCCTCACCTGGGACATCGAGGAGGACGACGGCGGCGTCACGAGGCTGACCGTGACCCACGAGCTCGAGAACGCGCCGAGGGCGGCTGCGGCCGTCGCGAGCGTGGCGCGCATCTACCAGGGCGGCGGCGGGTGGGCGCTCATCCTCAGCGACCTGAAGACGCTGCTCGAGACCGGGAGCCCGCTCGACCTGACCGGGACGGCGGCCGACTGACTCACCGTTCGACCGACGGAACAGGCCCCGGCGATCGCGCCGGGGCCTCCGTCGCGTTCGCGGGCCGAGGCTAGCCCGCCTGCCCCTTGACGATGCAGGTGAGCGTGCGGGTCAGGCCGGGGATGAGCTGCACCTCGTTCAGGAGCACGCCGAGCGCGTCCATGTCGGCCACCTGCGCCCGCGCGACGAGGTCGTAGGGGCCGGTCACCGCGTGCGCGATCCGCACGCCGGGGACGCTCGCGAGCTCGGCGCGGACCTTCGAACCGGCACCCGCGTCGATCTGGATGAGCACGTACGCGTCCACGACGCCCCCTCGCTCGAACGGCCATCGTGCGCTCGGTCCCGGCGCGATGCAACCCCCCGGATGCCGGAGTGTGTCATCGGGCGCCCGGCCGGGGCACCACCACGGCCGTCGAGCCC
The DNA here is from genome assembly GCA_036555645.1 of Actinomycetota bacterium. GTDB lineage: Bacteria > Actinomycetota > UBA4738 > UBA4738 > HRBIN12 > DASSJM01. The sequence continues at coordinate 4,495 of DATBLA010000123.1, read as the reverse complement.
GAGCCCGCCCGCGCGGCGGCGATCGCCTCGACCCCGCGCTCGAGCGGGAACTCCTCCACGTCGGTCCGCATGCCGGCTTCGGCCGCGAGGGCGAGCAGCTCGTGGCCGTCCCGGCGGGTGAGGTTGGCGACCGAGCGCAGGACCCGCTCGCGCCACAGGAGCTCGTACGGGAACGACGGGATGTCGGACATGTGGATCTCGGCGCACACGACCGTCCCGCCCGGCGCGACGGCGGCGAGCGCGAGCGGGACGAGGTCGCCCGCCGCCGCGAACACGATCGCGGCGTCGAGCGGCTCGGGCGCCGGATCCGTCGAATCGCCGGCCCACTCGCATCCGCGCTCGAGGGCGAGCCGCTGCGTCGCGGCGTCGCCGGGGCGGGTGAAGGCGAACGCTCGTTGTCCGAGGTGGCGCATCGCCTGCACGACGAGCCGGGCCGCGTTGCCGAACCCGTAGAGCCCGATCGTCGCCGCCTCGCCGGCGAGGCGCAGCGCGCGGTACCCGATGAGCCCCGCGCAGAGCAGCGGCGCGGCGTCCACCGGCTCGAGCGACGCCGGGATCGGCAGGCAGAACCTCGCGTCGGCGACGATCCGCTCGGCGAAGCCACCGTCGACGTCGTAGCCGGTGAACCTCGCCTCGGAACACAGGTTCTCGCGCCCGCCGGTGCAGTACGCGCAGCGGCCGCACGTCCAGCCGAGCCACGGGACGCCGACCACCTGCCCCGGCGGCATCGTCACGCCGCTCCCGGCCGACAGGACCGTGCCGACGACCTGATGGCCGGGGACGAGCGGGAGCTTCGGCTCGGGGAGGTCGCCGTCGAGGATGTGGAGGTCGGTGCGACACACCGCGCAGGCGCGCACCTCGACGAGCACCTGGCCCTCGGCCGGGGCCGGGTCGCCGACATCCCCCAGCCGGATCGGCTCCCCGATCCGATCGACGACGAGCGCTCGCACGTTGCCCGGCCTCAGCCCGTCGCGTGTCGCTCCACGAGCGCCCGCTGCTCCGCGTCGAGCCACGGCGGATCCCCGGCGGCGGCGTTGGAGAGCGCGTGGTCTCGTCGCGACGTCGCCGGGATCGCGACGTGCACCCGCGGGTCCGACAGCGTCCACTTCAGGAGCGCCTGCGCCCAGTCCTCGACGCCGAGGGCCCGAAGCACCCCGGCGTCCCGCGGCGCGCGGCGCATCAGCGCGCCCTCGGCGAACGGCCGCATCGCGATCACGCCGAGCCCCAGCTCGTTCGCGAGCGGCAGGATCTCGCGTTCGCATCGCCGCTCGAGCGGGTTGTACGGCACCTGGACACACGCGATCCGCCCGGTCCGCATGACCGTCTCGAGCTCGTCGAACGCGTCCTGCCGGTAGTGGGTCGCGCCGAGCAGCCCGATCCGCCCGGCGTCGCGCTCGGGCCCGAGCCAGTCCAGGTGCTCGCGCCACGCGAGCAGGTTGTGCACCTGCTCGATCTCGACGCGGCCCCCGTAGAGCCCGAGCTGGGCCGCGAGCTGGCGCCGGCCCTCGTCCACCGTGCCCGTCCAGATCTTCGTGGCGACGAGCGCGTCGGCGCGCCGGCCCGTCTCGTCGAGCGCGCGACCGAGGACCGACTCGGCCCGTCCGTACATCGGCGAGGAGTCGACGACGCGACCGCCGGCATCGAACGTGGCGTCCACGACGTCGCGGGCCGGACGCTCCGCGTTCGAGGAGACGTCGAACACGCTCCAGGTCCCCAGGCCGATCACCGGAACGGCCACGCCGCTGCTGCCGAAGGGTCTCGACTCCACCGGAGGGTCGGGGTCAGTCCTCCGTCTTCCCGTCGTGCTCCCGGAGGAACTGCTCGAGCTCGGCGGCGAGGTCCTCGACCTCGGCCGACCCGAGCTCCTCGTCCTCGATCCCGTCGAAGACCATGAGCTCCGATGCGTCCTCGAGCCGGCGCACGTAGCCGGCGAGGTTGCCGTCCTCCTCGATCGCCTCGGAGACCTCGCGCTCGAAGACGCGGGCCGCGAGCTCGGTCTCCCCGGTGTCGACCTCGAGGCCGGTCAGGTCGCGGAGCGCCTCGAGCAGGGCGAGCGCGACCTTCGGGTTGCGCGCCTGCGGGAGGTAGTGGGGCGCGGCTGCCCACAGCGACAGCGCCGGCAGCCCCGACCGCGCGGCGGTCGAGTTCAGCACCCCGACGATGCCGGTGGGTCCCTCGTAGCGAGCGGGGAGCACCTCGGGCCGGCCCAGCCAACCCGGATCCTCGCTCGCGGCGTTCACCGGAGCCGGGCGCGTGTGCGGCACGTCGGCCAGGAACGCCCCCAGGGTGACGAGCAACGAGACCCCGGAGGTGGCGCACACCTCGAGGATCGATTCGGCGTACGTCCGCCAGCGGACGTTGGGCTCGACGCCGAGGAAGATCACGACGTCGCGTTCGCCGACCCTGGCCGAGAAGAAGCGGTTCGAGGGCCACTCGATGCGTCGCGTGGAGCCGCTCTCCAGCCGCACCGTCGGGCGGTTCACCTGGAAGTCGTAGAACTCCTCGGGGTCGATCTCGGCGAACCGGAGGCCGCCCCACTGGGACCGCAGCGTCCGGGCCGCCGTCGTCGCGGCCTCGCCGCCGTCGTTCCACCCGGCGAACGCGCAGATCATCACGGCGTCGCGGAGCTGGGGCCGGGCGGTGTAGGCCACGTGGCTCACCCGCATAGTCAACAATGTCCCCCGGGAGACTGTCACCCGGCCGGAATCCCCCACGCCACGTGCCGTACGTGGAGTTCAAGGCGCCTGCCGGCGCTTCCGATGCCTAGCCACACAGCTTCGGGAGACGGTCCGGGAGGACACCTGGTGGCAGTCACGACACCCCGCCCCGCGCACGACGCCCACCCCGAGGGCGCGGTCGACTACCGCACCCTCATCGAACAGATCCCGGCCATCACCTACACCGAGGTCCACGACGCGACCGGCCAGCGCACGACCTATGTCTCCCCGCAGGCCGCCTCGATCCTCGGCCATCTCCCGAACGAGTTCGTCGCCGATCCGGGCCTGTGGCGCCGGCTGCGGCATCCGGCGGATCGCGCTCTCGTCATGGCGGCCGAACGCACGGCGGAGGTCACGAAGCGACCCTTCCACGCGGAGTACCGGATGCTCGATCGCTCCGGCCGTCTCCACTGGTTCCGCGACGAGGCGGTGCTCGTCGACGCGAACGGCGGCACGTTCTGGCAGGGCGTGATGTTCGACGTCACCTCCGAGAAGCAGGCCGAGGAGCAGGCGGCCGCGGCCGAGCTCCGCTACCGGAGCCTCGTCGAATCCCTCCCGTGCATGGTCTACGTCGACGAGCTGAACGAGCGCGCGACGAACGTGTACACGAGCAGTCAGACCGAAGCGCTGCTCGGCTACACCGTGAAGGACTGGGCCGACGACCCGGATCTGTGGCTCAGCACGATCGTGCATCCGCTCGATCGCGAGCGCTGCCGGCAGGCCGAATGGCGCCACACCCAGGAGCTGGCCGACTTCGACGAGACGTACCGGTGCCTGCACCGCGACGGCCACACGGTCTGGGTTCGCGACGTCGGCACGATCGTGCACGACGACGACGGCATGCCGCTGTACTCGCAGGGATTCATCCTCGACATCTCGGCGCAGAAGGAGGCCGAGTCCGATCTCGAGGACGCCCTCGAGCGCGAGCACGCGCAGGCGCAGCAGCTGCGTGACCTCGACGACCTGAAGACCACGCTCCTGCACACGCTCTCCTACGACCTGAAGGAGCCGCTGACGGCCGTCCTGCTGTCCGCTCGCGCCCTTCGACGCCCCGACCTCGCGCCGGAGGAAGCCCGCGAGCTCCTCGACGGCATGACCGAGCGCGCCCGGCACATGGACAGGCTGCTGTCGGATCTGCTCGACCTCGAGCGCCTCGGCCGCGGGATGCTCGACGCGTCCCGCTACCCGGTCGACGTCGGGCAGCTCGTGACGACGCTCGTCCAGGCGTCCACCGACCTCGAGGGTCGGACCGTCGAGGTGGACGCGAACACGGCCGTCGCTCCGGTGGACGCTCCGAAGGTCGAGCGCGTGGTCGAGAGCCTCATCGCGAACGCCGTTCGGCACACGCCGGCGGATGCGCGGATCTGGATCCGGGTGACGCCTCGGGACGGGGGCGCGCTCATCGCCGTCGAGGACGAGGGGCCCGGCGTCGCGGACGAGCAGAAGGAGGCCGTGTTCCTCCCGTTCCACAAGGCCGACGCCGACACGCCCGGATCGGGGATCGGCCTGTCCCTCGTGCGGCGGTTCGCCGAGCTGCACGGGGGTCGCGCGTGGGTCGAGGACCGGCCCGGAGGAGGGGCGTCGTTCCTCGTCCTCCTGCCCTCCGCCGACGCGTAGGCCTCCAATGCCGGGCGGCGCTCGCCCGGCGCTGACCTGGGTGCTTGTGGGCGGCGCGTGACGATGCCACCATCCGGGTCCGCATCCGAGTCAGGACCTCGCAGGGGGACGCACATCAGGGCCCGCACCCCGTTCCGACGGCGGCTCCGCGCGCTCGCCGT
>DATBLA010000122.1:0-8122 GCA_036555645.1 Actinomycetota bacterium | reverse complement strand
ATCGGCACGCCGGTCGCGGCGGCAGAGGCCGGGACCGTGACGTTCGCGGGCACGGTGGCCGGCCATCTCTTCGTGACCGTCGACCACGGTGGCGGGCTGGTCTCGACCTACTCGTGGGTCTCGGAGGTGCTCGTGGCGAAGAACGACGTCGTCGCGAACGGCGAGACCATCGCGCTCTCCGGAACGGGCCACCCCGGCGTGCTGCCGGAGCACCTGCATTTCGGTGTGAAGCTCAACGGCGCGTACGTCGATCCGCTGGACTATCTGTCGCCGGGAAGCGTCGTCGACCTCATCCGGCTCGCGCCGCTCACCGAGGGATAGGAGCGGCTCGGGTCGCCGAAACCGCAGGGTAGGATGGGCGGTCTTGCGCGACCCACTCCCGCACGTTTCGACGCTGGACCTCGCTCGCCGACTTGCGGCGGCGGCCGCGGTTGCCCTTCTCGTCCTGCTGCCGACCGCAGCGCTCGGCCAGGCGGCCGACGCCACCTGGACGCAGTTCCAAGGCGATGCCGCGCACGCCGGCGTCGCCGCATCGGGTCCCGAGCCGCCGTACCAGGAAGCCTGGACCTTTCCGATCGAGCCCAAGGACGGTGAGGGTGCGTCGGCGCCCGTCGTGACCGGCGGTCTCGCCGTCACCGCGGGGCCCGAGGCCGTCTACGGCATCGACCTCGCGTCGGGCGAGCAGCGGTGGACGGTCACGCGCGACGGCCCGCCGGCACCGGTCGCGATTGCGACGGGCGGCGACCGGACGCTCGTGCTCTTCACCGACGGCCGGGACGCGGAGAGCGCGAAGCTGCGCGCCATCGACCTCGACACGCAGAAGGATGCGTGGGACGTGCCGCTCACGCTCGGCGCGGTGAGCCGCACCGGCGTGACCGTCGACGGCGACCAGGCCTTCGTCGCCGACGGCGACGGCACCGTGTACGCGGTGGACGTGGCCACCGGGGCCGAATCCTGGACGTCCGAGCTCGCGGGCGAGCCGAAGGGGCCGATGCCGGTCGCGGACGGCAAGGTGTTCGCGATCCCCCTCGATCCCGATTTCGGCTCGCTCGCGGCTTCCCTGGTCGCGCTCGACGAGGCGACCGGCGAGACGGCCTGGACCGTCGATCTCACGCCGCCCGCCTCGTTCGCCTCACTCCCGGCCGCAGCCGGCGGGTCGGTCGTGGTCGTCTCTCCCGCCGCACCGAGCGGGGGTCAGATTCGCGCGTTCTCGACCGAGGACGGCTCGCTCGCGTGGGACGCTCGCCTGAACGCGTACGTTTCCCCGTGGTCGGCGCCCGCGGCGACCGCCGAGGCCGTGTATGCGATCGACTTCATCGGCGCCGGGCTGCACGCGATCGACACCGGCACCGGCGAGCACGTCTGGCAGTTCGAGTTCAACGACCACGTCCTTCGGGGCTCGCCGGCGGTCCTGCCCGGTCACGTGCTCGTCGGCCTCTCCGACGGAAGCCTCGGCGCCGTCGATCGCACGACCGGCCACCTCGTGTGGAGGAGCACGCCGAAGCTCGGGCTGATCGGGGCGATGGCCGTGACGCCGGATCTCGTTCTCGCGGTCAGGGGCGCGAAGGACGGCGGGATCGTGGCGTTCCGCCACGATCCCGACGGGACGCTCGCCGACGTCGTCTCGCCGACGATCCCCCGCTACGCGGTGATCGTCGGCACCTGGGCCCTCGCGTTCGTCGTCGTGGGTGCCGTGATCCTCGTCCCGTTCGTGGTCGCCACGCGGCGCGTCGGCCAGCCCACCCTCGTGCGGGCCGACGACGCGGCTGACGACGAGGACGAAGACGAGTACGACGACGACGACGAGGCGTACGACGAGGACGAAGACGGAGACGACGAGTGAGCAACAAGCGGAAGCGAAAGAGGTCCGGGTACCGGCCGCCCGCTCGGACGTCGGCGCCCGTCGTGCGCAAGCCGGCAACGAAACAGCCCGAGCCGCGTCAGGGGCTCCTCTCGGGGCTCTTCGGGAGCGCGACGCCCTCCTCGCTCTCGGTGATGCCGAAGTTCCGCACCTCGATCGGCCGGGGGGTCCTGCTCGTCGGATCGACGCCGGCGCTCGTGCTCGTCCCGTTCGTCTGGACGCTCGCGACCTGGCTCGCGTTGCAGGCGTTCGGTTTCATCGGCTCGCCGCTGCTGCTCGCACAATCCGTGGGCGTCGGGCCGCTCGGCGTCCAGTCGGACTACACGGCCTCGATCATCGCGTTCGGCCAGCCGGCGAGCTTCTACGTCATGTTGCCGATGCTGCTCCTTCGAGGCCTCCTCACCGCGGTGCTCGCGGGGCTCATCGTCGAGGGCATCGAGAGGGGCTCGGTCTCCATGGACGGGGTCCGGCGAGGCCTCCGCGCGTATCCGCTCGTGCTGTCGAGCACGGTGCTCACCCTGCTCGCGATCGTCACGCTGCTCAACGCATCGCTGCTCGGGCCCGGCCTCGGGACGCTGCTCCAGGTGATCCTGCCGGCGGTGGCCCTGTGGGTGCTCGGCTTCGTGCCGTTCGTCGCGGTCGACGAGCGCCCGCCCCTCGCGCAAACGCTCATGCGCTCCTACTACGGGGCTCGGACGCCCGGCGGGCGCCAGTTCCTGTTCAGCCTGCTGTACCTGCTGCTCCTCACGATCCTCGCGGCGTTCACGCCGGGGACGGAGATCGGCGCGAACCCGAGCTTCGGAACGTGGGCGTTCATCCTCGCGGTCGACTACGTGCACGTGGCGTTCTTCGCGGCCTACGGGTACCGGTGGCTCGTGATCGCGCCGGCCGTCACGGCCCCGCCCCCGCGCCGTCCTCGCTGAGCATCGCCGCTGCTAGACTGCCGGACGCCGGCGCATCCGCGCCGAGCACACACGCCCGAGGACCGCATCCGGGGTCCCGCGCGCCGACGGCATGCCGTCCGGCGCACGGGCCGGCGGCGGGTTGAGCCGGGCGGAGGAGCACAACCGAAAGGAGAAGCACCGTGCCTGTCGTCACCAGGCGGGAGCTCCTCGAGGCGGGCGTCCACTTCGGCCACCAGACCCGTCGGTGGAACCCGAAGATGAGGCGGTACCTGTACGGGGAGCGCTCGGGCATCTACATCATCGATCTCGAGAAGTCCCTGGAAGGCCTCGAGGAGACCCACGCGTTCGTACGGGACGTCGGCCGGCGCGGCGGGATCGTCATGTTCATCGGGACGAAGAAGCAGGCCCAGGAGACCATCACCGAGCACGCGTCGCGCATCGGCATGCCCTTCGTCACGCATCGCTGGCTGGGCGGCATGCTCACGAACTTCACGACGATCCGCCAGCGGCTGCTGCGCCTGCGGGAGCTTCGCGAGATGGAGCGCAGCGGCGCCATGGACTACCTGCCGAAGAAGGAGGCGATTCGCCTGCGCCACGAGCAGGAGAAGCTCGAGCGCAACCTCGGCGGGATCCAGGACCTGGAGCGGCTCCCCGACGCGGTCTTCGTCATCGACACGAAGAAGGAGCACATCGCGGTGGGCGAGGCCCGCAAGCTCGGCATCCCCGTGATCGCGATCGTCGACACGAACTGCGATCCGGACGAGGTGGACTTCGTGATCCCCGGCAACGACGACGCGATCCGCGCCGTGTCGCTGGTCACGCGCCTGATCGCCGACGCCCTCGCCGAAGGGCGGGGCATGGGGAAGGACGACCTCATCGAGCGCGCGACCGGCCGGGAGGCCGTGAGCGAGCCGCCCGAGGTCGAGTCCGAGGAGCGCGCGGCCGAGATCGCGGCCTCGACGGTGTTCGAGCCGGATCTGCCGGCCGCGACCGAGCCCGAGGTGGTTCCCGAGGCCGAGCCCGAGATCGCCCCCGACGCGGAGGCGCTCGGAGCGCCCGAGGTGAGCGCATGACCGACATCACCGCCGCGCAGGTCAAGTCCCTGCGCGACGCGACCGGCGCAGGCATGATGGATTGCAAGCGCGCGTTGATCGAGGCCGACGGCGATGTCGCGCGCGCGACCGAGCTGCTGCGCGAGAAGGGCCTCGCGAGCGCGGCGAAGCGTGCCGGCCGCTCCGCGAACCAGGGACTCGTCGACAGCTACATCCATTTCAACAACACGGTCGGCGTGTTGATCGAGGTGAACTGCGAGACCGACTTCGTCGCGAACACGCCCGAGTTCCGGCAGCTCGTGAAGGACCTCGCGCTCCATGTCGCGAGCCCGGCCGCGCCGCGGTGGCTCCAGCGCGACGACGTGCCCACGCGCGTCCTCGACGACGAGCGCCGGATCTTCGAGGCGCAGGCGAAGGAGTCGGGGAAGCCCGAGAACGTGATCCCGAGGATCGTGGAGGGGAAGCTCCAGGCCTTCTACGAGGACAACGTCCTGCTCGACCAGAAGTTCGTGAAGGACGACGCGAAGTCCGTGCAGGAGCTGCTGGACGAGGTGGCCTCGAAGGTCGGCGAGAAGGTTGCGGTTCGGCGGTTCGTTCGATACAAGCTCGGTGAGGCCGACGACGACGACGAGTAGGGGACGCGAGTGACGGAAGGCTCGGGCGCAACGCGGCCCATCTACCACCGGGTCCTGTTGAAGCTTTCCGGCGACTCCTTCGCCCCCTCCGACACCGGCTACGGGATCTCCTCCGACGCGACGGGGCTCGTCGCGCGTCAGCTCGCCGACGTCGTCGACCTCGGCGTCCAGCCCGCCGTGGTCGTGGGAGGCGGCAACATCTGGCGCGGCCGGCAGGCTCCCACCATCGAGCGCGCCCGCGCCGATTACATGGGCATGCTCGCGACCGTGATGAACGCGCTTGCGCTGCAGGACGCGCTCGAGAAGATCCACGTGACGACCCGCGTGCAGACGGCGATCCAGATGGCGCAGATCGCCGAGCCGTACGTGCCGCTCCGCGCGCAGCGGCACCTCGAGAAGGGGCGCGTGGTGATCTTCGCCGCCGGCCTCGGCGCGCCGTACTTCTCCACCGACACGGCCGCTGCCCAGCGCGCGCTCGAGATCGGTGCCGACGGCCTCCTGAAGGGCACGAAGGTCGACGGTATCTACACGGACGATCCGAACGTGAACGCGGACGCCGAGCGGTTCGAGACGCTCGAATACGTGGACGTCCTCCGCGAGGGATATCAGGTGATGGACGCGACGGCCGTCTCGCTCTGCATGGAGAACAAGCTGCCGATCATCGTGTTCGACCTCCGCGAGGAAGGGAACATCCGTCGCGCCGTGATGGGTGAGCCGATCGGGACGCTCGTGCACGGAGGGGCGCGATGACCGTCGCCTCCGCCCTCGTCGAGGCGACCGAGAGGATGAAGAAGGCGATCGGCCACCTGAAGGACGAGCTGTCCTCGATCCGCACGGGGCGCGCGAGTCCGGCCCTCCTCAACCGGATCACCGTGGACTACTACGGAACGACCGTGCCGTTGAATCAACTCGCGTCCTTCAGCGTGCCGGAGCCGCGACAGCTCCTCGTCCAGCCGTTCGACAAGAACGCGATCTCCGCGATCGAGAAGGCGATCCAGTCGAGCGACCTGGGCATCACCCCTTCGAACGACGGCAACGTGATCCGGCTGAGCTTCCCGCCGCTCACCGAGGAGCGCCGGAAGGACCTCGTGAAGGTCGTGCACCAGCGCGCCGAGGAGGGCCGGGTGGCCGTGCGGAACGTGCGTAGGCACCACAAAGATGAGCTCGAGAAGCTTGAGCGAGAGGGCGGCATCTCGGAAGATGACCTCGTGCGGGCAGAGAAGGAGCTCCAGAAGCTCACGGACCAGCACGTCGCCGAGATCGACGAGATGCAGCGCCACAAGGAGCAGGAGCTCTTGGAGGTCTAGTGGGGGAGGGCGACAAGACCGAGGGCGCGGACGACCTGTTCGAAGACCTGGACAAGTTCTTCGCCCCTATCAAGGACGTCGACTGGCCCGAGCCGGAGGCGGAGGAGGCTGAACCCGCCGAGGCCGAGGCTCAGGAGGAGCACGTCGCCGTGCACGGGGGCGAGCCCGAGGCCGAGAGCGACTGGGAGCCCGAGGCGCCGGAGGCGGTCGAGTTCGACGCCGCCGAGGAGACCGACGCCACCGAGGCCCTCGCCGTCGACGAGCCCGAGGAGACCGAGCCGGGGGAGGCGGTCTGGTACGACACCGAGTCGATGGACGCGGTCGAGGACGAGACCCCGATCGTGATCGAGGACGCCGCGCCGGCCGAGGTGCCGGGTCAGGAGGACCTGTTCGCCGGGTCCGAGGGCGAGGAAGACGTCATGGCGGCCGACGACGCCGAGGAGACCCTCGACGACGCGTGGGCGCGACCCGAGCAGCCCACCGAGGCGGACGTCGAGGCCGCCGCGGAGCACTTCGCGGAATCGATCAGGGAAGAAGAGGGCTCTGCGTTCGGAGAGGAAGCCGTCGAGGAGGGCGAACGCGGGGACCTGCTCGCCGACATGGGCGCCGAGGAGGTCGAGGAGGACATCCTGTCGGACCTCGACGAGACCGCCGGCCACACGGTGAAGGTGGGCGGCGAGGGGCTCGGCGGACCGAGCTGGCAGGAGCCGACCTCGATGGAGGTCGGCGCCGACCTCGACCGGCAGCCCGGGCGCGACGTCCCCGCCGCGTTCGTGACCGGCCTCGTGCTCGCCGCCGTGGCCTTCGGAAGCCTCCTGATCGACCGGGCGCTCTTCGCCGTCGTGGCCGCGGTGATCATCCTCGTCGCGCAGGGCGAGCTGTTCGGGGTGATGCACAAGCACCACAAGCAGCCGGCCACCGGCGTGGGGCTCGTGACCGGCGCGCTCATCCTGTGGGGCGCCTACGACCGCGGCGAGGGGGCCGTGCTCGCGATGTTCGCGCTCGGCACGATGGCCACGCTGCTCTGGTTCATGGCGGTGCCGGCGATCCACCGCAAGGACACGCTCGTGAACGTCGGGCTCACGGTGTTCAACGTCGTCTACATCCCGGTGCTCGGTTCGTTCCTGTTGCTCACGCTGTCGATCGGTCGCGACGGCGAGTCACTCGTCGCGACCGTGATCGCGCTCACGTTCGTCTTCGACACGGTCGCCTTCGCCGCCGGCGCGACGTTCGGGGGCTCCTCGATCCGGCGCCCGCTCGCGCCCGACACGAGCCCGAAGAAGTCCTGGGAGGGGCTGATCGCCGCCTCGTTCGTGACGATCCTCGCGTCCGTGGCGGTGGTGGGGACGTTCGTGGACCCCTTCACCGATCACGTGATGAACGAGTTCCTGCTGGGCGTCGTCATCAGCCTCGCGGCGACGTTCGGCGACCTCGCCGAGTCGCTCATCAAGCGGGACCTCGCGATCAAGGACATGGGGAGCATCCTCCCCGGCCACGGCGGCGTCCTCGACCGCGTCGACTCCCTGCTGTTCACCGCGCCGGCGGCGTTCTTCCTCTTCCGGGTGCTGTTCGCCTGAAGAGGTCGGGTTCGCGCCCGGCTCGGGTTACCCTGTCTCCATGAGATCGCTGGCGATCCTCGGATCCACGGGATCGATCGGGACACAGGCCCTGGATGTGGTCCGCCACCACCCCGAGCGCTTCAAGGTCGTCGGCCTGTCGGCCACGGGGGCGAACCAGGACCTGCTGGCCGGCCAGATCCGCGAGTTCCTGCCCCCGCTGGTCGCGATCGCGGACGAGAACTCCGCCGAGGACCTGAAGGCCAAGCTGAGCGGCATCCGAGGCGTCGACATCCTTGTGGGACCCGAGGCCGCCGAGACGGTCGCGAGCGACACCGACGCCGACATGGTGCTGAACGCGCTCGTGGGCGCGGCCGGGCTCGCGCCGACGCTCGCGGCGCTCACCAGCGGGAAGACCCTCGCGCTCGCGAACAAGGAGTCGCTCGTGGTGGGCGGCGAACTCGTCACCGACCTCATCAAGGGCGAGCCCGAGCGCCTGATCCCCGTGGATTCCGAGCACGCCGCGCTCGCGCAGGCGCTCCGCGGGGAGCGCCGCGACGACCTGAAGCGCGTCGTGCTCACCGGCAGCGGCGGACCGTTCCGGGGCTGGACCCGGTCGGAACTGCAGAAGGCCTCGGTGAAGGAGGCGCTCGCGCACCCCGTGTGGACGATGGGTCCGAAGATCACGATCGACTCCGCCACGCTCATGAACAAGGGCCTCGAGGTGATCGAGGCGAGGTACCTGTTCGATCTCGAGTTCTCGAACATCCACGTGGTGATCCACCCGCAGGGGCTCGTGCACGCGA
>DATBLA010000121.1:0-1921 GCA_036555645.1 Actinomycetota bacterium | reverse complement strand
CTCGAGGACCTCGACCGCAACGCGGAGGCGATCCCCGAGTTCGACCGCGCGGTCGCGACGTTCGAGGATCTCGGCGCGAGGTGGGAGCTCGGCGACGCGCTCGCCGAGCGCGGGATCGCCAAGCGCGACCTCGGTCGGCTCGACGAGGCCGAGGGGGACCTGCGCAAGGCGATCCGAATCTCCGAGGAGCTCGGTGAGCGCCAGCTCGCGAGCTGGACCTGGCGCGCGCTCGCTCGCGTGTCGGAGTTGCGCGGCGACGAGGCCGAGGCCGAGCAGCGCAGGCGGAAGTCGCGCGAGGCCGAGGCGCGCGGGCCCCGGTAGCCCTCCAACGCGAACGGGCCGAGCCCCGCAGGGAGGCTCGGCCCGCTCGAAACGCTCTCCTCACGAGCGCTTCCGCCTCCGAAGAGGCTTCGTCCGGTCGACCACACCGGAGCTCGAGAGGTCGGTGAACTGGTGCGGATTCTGCCGGTCGCCCGGCAACGGGCGGGGCGGTGGCCCCGGCCCGCGAGGGACGGCTAGCAGCCAATCACCTCGGGGGTCTCCTGCGATCTATGCAAGTAGGACCACCTCCTTTCTCCCGTACCGCCCATCGTGCGGGAGATGCGTCCGGATGGCAACCACCGGGCGGCCATCGCTAGAGTCGGGTCGCATGAGGGCCGCCGTCCAGACTCGTTACGGGGCGCCGGACGTCGTTCGGATCGAGGAGGTGGCCAGCCCGGCGCCCGAGGCCGGCGAGGTCCTCGTCCGGGTCCGCGCGACGACGGTGAACCGGACCGACTGCGGCTTCCGGGCGGCGGAGCCCTGGTTCGTCCGGTTCTTCAGCGGTCCCCTCAGGCCTCGGGTGACGATCCTGGGCTGCGAGTTCGCCGGCGAGATCGAGTCGGTGGGCCCGGACGTGACCGCGTTCGAGGTCGGCGATCGCGTGTTCGGGTTCAGCGAGGGCTTTCGGGCGCACGCCGAGTACCTGACGATGCGCGCGGACGACGCGATCGCCACGATGCCGAGCGGGAAGACGTTCGAGGAGCTGGCGCCGAGCACCGAGGGCTCGCACTACGCGCTCTCGGCCATCCGCAAGGCTCGGATCCGAGCGGGGCGGGACGTCCTCGTGCACGGCGGGACGGGAGCGATCGGCTCGGCGGCCGTGCAGATCCTGAAGCACATCGGTGCGACCGTGACCGCGACGGCGGACACGGATCACGTCGAGCTCGTGCGAGGGCTCGGCGCCGATCGCGTCATCGACCGCACGACCGAGGACTTCACGCAGGACGGGCAGGATTACGACGTCGTCCTCGATTCCGTCGGCAAGAGCTCGTTCGGCCGATGCAAGCGACTGTTGAGGCCCCGCGGGATCTATCTCTCGAGCGATCTCGGACCGCTCTCGCAGAACCCGTTCCTCGCGCTCGGCACGCCGCTCCTCGGTGGCAAGCGAGTCCAGTTCCCGATCCCGCCGAGGCACGGGGCGCCGGAGATGCGGTATGTGAAGGACATGATCGAGACCGGGGCGTTCGCGCCGCTCGTCGACCGGGCCTACCCGCTCGAGCAGATCGTCGAGGCGTACCGGTACGTCGAGGCCGGCGGCAAGATCGGCAACGTCGTCATCACGCTCTGAACCCTGACCACGAAGGAGGCACCGATGGACCCACGCATCCCCGAGGAGCCCGGCAGCCCGAGCCTGCTCCGGCCACGCACCGTCGGCGAGATCCTCGGCGACGCCTTCCGCCTGTACGCGCGCCACTGGCAGAACCTCATCTTGCTCGTCGCCGCGATCGTCATCCCGCTGTCGGTCGCGCAGGTGCTCATCGGTGACGCGTGGATCCGCGGCGGGCTTGCGACGGAGGAGATCCAGGGCGGTGTCGAGGTCTCGACCGGCGGCGCGCTCGGGGGCGTGCTCGGCGGTCTCGTGCTCATCGCCATCTCGATC
>DATBLA010000120.1:0-4479 GCA_036555645.1 Actinomycetota bacterium | reverse complement strand
CGCGATGTTCGTCCACAGCGAGAAGTCCAGCTTCCCCGAGAAGATCGCCGCGATGATGAAGAACCCGAGCACGGCGAGCGACAGGACCGTGATGATCACCGTGAACCGCATCGTCGCCTCGATCCCGACGACGTTGATCCCCACGAAGATCACGTAGAAGATCAGCGCCCAGAACGGGAGACTGTTCCACCACGGGTCGCCGGTCACATCGAGCAGGCCGCCCACGATCTCCTGCATCAGCAGGGCGATCGCGCCCACGACGACCGCCGGCGTGATCACGTACTCGGCGTTCTCGGCGAGGCCGGTCAGGAAGCCGCCCCACGGCCCCATCGCCGAGCGGGCGAAGGAGTACGCGCCACCCGTGTGCGGGAGCGCGGGCGACATCTCGGCGATCGAGTAGACGAGGCCGTAGTACATGATCGCCATGAGGACGCCGGCGATGGCCAGGCCTCCCCACCCGCCGGTGCCCAGGCCGAAGTTCCAGCCGTAGAACTCACCGGAGATGACCGCTCCGACCCCGAGCGCCCACAGCGACCAGACGCCCGCGTGACGTCGGAGCCCGCGCTTCTCGAAGTACTCCTCACCCACCTCTTGGTAGGTGACGGAGCCAACCTTGCGTTGCTCCTGTCCCACGTCGACACCCTCCCCTCGGTTGCCGGACGACCTGGGCATTGAGCCCCACCGATACGAGCGCTGTCAAACCTGAGATCCGCCCCGGTTCCGGATGAGCGTGCGCGAGAGCGCGAGGAGCAGGAGCGTGCCCCAGACCGGGACCACCCCCCAGGCGCGTGTGAGATCGCCCAGGATCAGGCCGCCGACGCCTGCCACGGCGATCGCGAGGAAGAGCGGGAGCCTGCGACGCTGGGTGTGCACCAGCGCGAACAGAGCCAGGATCCCGACCAGGCCCCACCAACTCCAGCCCCAGGAGCCGGACGTGACCAGGGGGCCCCCCACGCCGAGCGCGCCCATGGACGGATCGTACGCCGAGTCTTCGGGAAGCGGTCGGTGCCGGGGAGGCGGGGCCGCCCGACGCTTAGTCGGGGAGCTCGAGGATGGTGCGGGACCGGCGGAGCCGCGATCGACGCATCCAGGCTGAGGCGAACGCCAGCCCGAGCACGCCGATGCAGACCGCCGGGAGCGATCCGATGACGTCGTCGAGCCAGCCAAGCAGGATGCCGCCGATCACCAGGACGGCGATCGAGCGCGCGGTCAGGCCGATCCTGAAGACGAGGGGGGCGACCAGGAAGGCTGCGAGCACCATCAGGGCGGGGGACCAATCGAATGGGACATTTCCCAGAGTCGAGACGGGGGCAGCGCCGGTCGCCACGATGGCATCCACGGTTCCCTATCGATCGACTGCCTCTGCGCCTTGAGTCGGAGCCCCGTTTCGGCGGCCGGATCAGTCCTCGGGCGTGACGTAGGCAGCGGTGATGCCGCCGTCCACGACGAGCGACGCGCCCGTCATGAACGAGGAGTCGTCCGAGGCCAGGAACAGGGCCGCCTTCGCGAGCTCCTCGGCCCGGCCGAGCCGGCCCATCGGGATGTGGACGAACCGGCGCTGGCGCCTCGCCGGGTCGGACAGGAGCTCGGCGAGCAGGGGAGTGTCGATCGGACCCGGGCACAGGGCGTTGCAGCGGACCCCCTTGCGCGCGAACTCGACGGCGACCTCCCGCGTCATCGCGACCACGGCACCCTTCGACGCGGTGTAGGCCGTCTGCGACGTCGCGGCGCCCATCCAGGCGACGAACGACGCGACGTTGATGATCGAGCCGCCCCCGGACGCGATCATGGCGGGGACGCCGTACTTGCAGCCGAACGCGACACCCTTCACGTTGATCGCCAGCGTCGTGTCCCAGATCGCGACGTCGGTCTCGGTGACCGAGCCGTCGTCGGAGAGCATGACGCCCGCGTTGTTGTACAGGACGTGGAGCCCGCCGAACCGATCGACGGTCGCCTCGACCATGGCGCTCGCGTCGTCTTCGACCGAGACGTCGGCGTGCACGTAGTGCGCCTGCCCGCCCGCACCGGAGATCTCCTGCGCGACGGCGTTCCCCGCGTCGTCGGCGACGTCGGTGAGGACCACGCTCGCCCCCTCGGCCGCGAACAGCTTCGAGGCGACCATGCCCATCCCGCTGCCACCGCCGGTGATCAGCGCGACCTTCCCGTCCAGCCGTCCCATCGATCCCTCCCGAGCGCCCGGGTCGGGAGCATACGGGGGACGAGAGGTCGCGTGTCGTGGACCGACGGCGCCGACCTATCATCGGCGTGTCGCGATCGAGGGGAGCCGGGATGTCGGTGGAGCAGCTGGTGCTGGCGGGCGAGCGCCGCGACGCGGTGGACGGGAAGACGACGGACGTCATCGAACCGGGGACCGGCCGGCCGATGGCCGAGGTCGCCGACGCGGGCACGGAGGACGCGCGGCGGGCGGTCGACGTCGCGCATCGCGCGTTCGAGGAGGGCGCCTGGCGACGGATGAGCGCGACCGAGCGCGGCCGCGTCCTGCTCCGTGCCTCGACGATGCTCCGCGAGCGCCTCGAGGCCTTCGCGACGGTCGAGTCCCGCAACGCCGGCAAGCCGATGAACGCGGCTCGCGGGGAGATCGGGACCGTGGCGAACGTCCTCGAGTACTGGGGCGGGGCCGCGAACAAGATCTTCGGCGAGACCGTCCCGGTCGGGGATCCCGGGCTCGACGTCACGCTCCGCGAGCCGGTTGGCGTCTGCGCCCTCATCACGCCGTGGAACTTCCCGCTCGTGATCGCGTCGTGGAAGATCGGGCCGTCCCTCGCGTGCGGCAACACGATCGTCGTCAAGCCCGCGACGTACACGCCGCTGTCGGTGCTGATGCTCGCCGACCTGCTCGTGGAGGCCGGCCTCCCGCCCGAGACGATCAGCGTCCTGCCGGGTCCCGGCTCGGCCGTCGGCACCGCGCTCGTCACGGACCCCCGCGTCGCGAAGGTCGGGTTCACGGGCTCGACGGCCGTGGGATCCCGGATCATGCAGCAGTGCGCCGAGCACATCACGCGCGTCTCGCTCGAGCTCGGCGGCAAGTCGGCCAACGTCGTGTTCGCCGACGCCGACATGGACGAGTGCGTCGAGCGCTCGATGTGGTCGATCTTCGACAACACCGGTCAGGACTGCACGTCGCGAGCGCGGATGTTCGTCGAGCGCCCCGTCTACGACGAGTTCATCGAGCGGATGGCCAAGCGGACGTCCGAGCTGACGGTCGGCCTGCCACAGGAGGAGTCCACGGATCTCGGGCCGATGATCTCCGACGGCCAGCGCCAGACCTCGCTCGACTACATCGCGATCGGGATCGAGGAGGGCGCGCGGCTCGTGACCGGAGGCGACGTGCCGGCGGACCCGCCCGGTGGGTTCTACCTGCGCCCGGCGATCCTCGCCGACGTCGACAACGGATGGCGCGTGGCCCAGGAGGAGATCTTCGGGCCGGTCGCCTGCATCATGCCCTTCGACACGGAGGAGGAGGCCGTCCGGCTGGCGAACGACACGCCGTACGGGCTCTCGGGCTCGGTGTGGACGCGCGATCTCGGACGGGCGATCCGCGTGGCCAAGGGCATCCGGACCGGCGTCATCTCGGTGAACTCGGCCCACAGCGTCCACACCGAGGCGCCGTTCGGCGGGTTCAAGCAGAGCGGGATCGGCCGCGAGATGGGCATGCACGCCGTGAACCTGTACACAGAGGTGAAGAACGTCTTCTTCTCGCAGGCGTAGCCGGGGCTTCGCCCCTCGGGATCACCGGTGACCGAGGCCTGGCGATCCGCGCTCCGGGGCGATCCGTTGCCGTGGCTCCTGGAAGAGGACGACCCGGCGGTCCGTCACCTCGCGCTCCGCCGTCTCCTGGACGAGCCCGAGGACGCGCCCGCCGTCCGCCGCGCCCGCGCCCGCGCCATGCGCGCTCCGCCGATCTCGCCGATCCTGGATGCGCAGGACCGGCGGGGGTTCTGGAGCCGGCCCGGGGCCGGGTACGGCCACAAGTACACGGGCACGGTCTGGTCGCTCACCTTCCTCGACCAGATGGGCGCCGACGGAGGGGATCGCCGCATCGCTCGCGCCTGCGAGTACGTCATCGAGCACAGCCAGACGCGAAACGGTGGCTTCGGCATGTCCGGATCGGTATCGGAGCGACCGCCGCCACCTTCGGCGGTCTATCACTGCCTGAACGGCAACCTGCTCGGGGCGCTGATCGGCTTCGGACGGCTCGACGACCCGCGAGTCCGCCGCGCCGTCGACTGGCAGGCTCGGTCGATCACCGGGGAGGGGTTCGACGGCTACCACCGTTCCGGCACCACCGCGCCGGGGTTCGGATGCGCCGTCAACGACGGTCATCCGTGTCCGTGGGGCGCGATCAAGGGGCTCCTCGCGCTCGGTCGCGTGCCGGCTCGGCGCCGTGCCCCGCACGTGCGGAGGGCGATCGCCGCCGGTGTCGAGTTCCTCCTGTCGCGAGATCCCGCGATCGCCGAC
>DATBLA010000119.1:0-3385 GCA_036555645.1 Actinomycetota bacterium | reverse complement strand
CTGCTGCTCCCGGGACGGATGCTGCGCGGCGTCGAGATCGAACGGCGCGCGCCGGGGCAGGCGTTCCAGGGGGAGGAGGTCCGCGTGGACCTCGTCGTCACGAACCGCTCGAAGGGCGCGCGCCTCGCGCTGGATGTCCGCGACGAGCACCTCGAGCGCTCGCGCGCCTTCGTGCTCCGGCTCCCTCCCGGTGAGCGCGCCGTCGTGGAGACCCGCCGGAGGGCGGTCGCTCGGGGACCGTCGCGCACCGATCACGTGGTGCTCTCGTCGGGCGCCCCGTTCGGGGTGGCGGAGCGCCGACGCCGGCTCGCGGCCGCATCGGAGACGATCGTCTACCCGAGGGTGGTCCCGCTCGACGACCTCCCCTTCATCGAGGCCGCGCCGACGCCGGAGCGCGCCCTGCACTCGGTGCCGAGGCGGGGGACCGGACCCGAGTACCTCGGCATCCGCGAGTACCGGATGGGCGACTCCCTGCGTCACGTCCACTGGCCGTCCACGGCTCGGCACGGCGAGGTCATGGTCCGCGAGTTCGAACGCGAGCAGACCCGGCGGGTCGCGATCGTCATCGACGCGATCGCCGACGCCGGGACCGGGGAGACGCCGCTCGACCGCTGCTGCTCGATCGCCGCATCGGTCGCGTTCGCGGCGCACGGGGCCGGTCAGGGGGTCCGGCTCGTCTCGAGCGCCGGCGGCCGGGCGATGTCGTTCGGGCGCGACCCGAACGCCCTCCTGCGCTGGCTCGCCGAGCTCCGTCCGGGTGGCGGGGTGACGCTCGCCGAGGTGCTCGAGGGGCTCGGCCGCGACGTCCTGGGGGCCGAGACCGTCCTCGTCACCGTGCCGACCTGGCGGGCGAACGCGCCCGAGGTCCTCCACGATGCCGTCGCCGATCTCGCCTGGCGCGCGCCGAGGGTCGTCGCGGCGATCGTCGAGGTCGACACGTTCGCCGGCACCGAGCGCGCGCCGACGCTCGATCCCCGGCACGTCGACGCGCTCACCGACACGCTGTGGGCGGCCGGCGCGACCGTCGTGCGCGTCGGCGCCGAGACCGACCTGCGCGCGGCGCTCGGCGACGTCCCCACCAGGACCCGGGCGTGAGCGCGTTCGTCGAACGGATGCGCCGCCAGCACGGCGAGCCGGAGGACTCGGTCGCGCTCCGCGTCGTCGTGGCCCTCCTCGTCGAGGTGTCGCTGCTCGCGGTCGTCGTGCAGGGCGCCGTCGACGCCGTGACCGCGACGCTCGCCCTCGTGCTCGCTCCGGTCGGCTACGTGTTCTCGCACGTGCGCCGGCGGTCCCCGTCGTCGGCGACGAAGGTCGCGCTCGTCGTCGCGCTCCTGCTCGCGCTCGGAGCGTTCATCCAGGCGGCCTCGCTCGCCCGTTCGTTCGACGAGGCTCGCCGGCCGCTCGCCGCGCTGTTCCTGTGGGTCCAGGTGCTCCACGCCTTCGACGTTCCGCGTCGGCGGGACCTCGGCTTCTCCGTCGTCTCGAGCCTCATCCTCATGGCCGAGGCCGGGGTCCTGTCGTTCGGTACGGGGTTCGCGACGTTCCTCGTGCCGTGGCTCGGGCTGGCCGGCGCGTGGCTGTTCATGACGCTGGAGCCGCCTCGCCGCGCGCTCGCGAGCGTGGTCGAGGTCCGGCGCGTCCGCGTCTCGTCGCGAACGCGGCCGCTCGCGACGGCGACGACCGTCGGCGGCTGGGTCGTCGTCGTCCTCGTCTCGGTCGGGGTGGTGTTCGCGCTGCTCCCTCGCCTCCCCGGCACGAACGTGTCGCTGCCGCCGTTCTCGGTTCGCGATCCCACAGGCGTCGCTGGGTTCCGCGGGCAGGTCGTGAACCCGCAGCTCTCCGCCGGTCTCGACGGCGTGCCGGCGTTCACCGAGCTCGCGTACCCGGGGTTCGGCTCGAGCCTGGACCTGCGCGCCCGGGGGCGGCTCTCGGACCGGGTTGTGATGCAGGTCCGCTCGCCTCAGGCGATGCTGTGGCGCGGCCAGGCGTTCGACACGTACGACGGCGCGAGGTGGACGGCCTCGGATGACGACACGGCCGAGCTCCGACGCGTCTTCGAGGAGGAGGGGCTGCCGGTGCCCGAGCCCCCCGAGGGCGCCGGCGTCCAGCTCGACTCGCGGCGCGTGGTCTCGACGGTGTTCGTCCGCGCGCCGATGCCGAACGTCGTCCTGGCGCCCTACCGGCCGGTCGAGGTGTTCTTCCCGACGACGACGGTCTCCGTCGACCGGTACACGTCGGTCCGCGCGCCGATCCTGCTCGAGGAGGGCGTGATCTACTCGGTCGTCTCCGAGGTGCCGGTCGCGGCGCCCGAGATCCTGCGGCTCGCGTCGCCGAGACCCGGTGCCGATCCGCCCGATCCGGACGATCTCGCCCGGTACACGCAGCTCCCGCCCTCACTGCCCGAGCGCGTGACGGCGCTCGCCGAGCGCATCACGGGCGGCGAGAGCACACAGGTCGACCGCGTCGAGGCGGTCGAGTCGTGGCTGCGCGCGAACACCCGATACAACCTCGAGATCCCGGCCGATCCTCCCGGCGTCGACGCCGTCGACCACTTCCTGTTCGAGCGACGCGAGGGCTACTGCGAGCAGATCGCGAGCTCGATGGTGGTCCTGCTCCGGGCGGCGGGGATCCCGTCGCGCCTGGTCACCGGCTACGGGCCCGGTTCGCGGAACGCGTTGACCGGATACTTCGACGTTCGCGGCTCGGACGCGCACGCGTGGGTCGAGGTGCTGTATCCGGGGGCCGGGTGGATCTCCTACGACCCGACGTTCGGCGTGCCGCCGGTGGGCGTGGGCCCGCGCTTCCTGGCCCCGCAGCTGCTGGGTGCGGTGGGCCGGTTCGTGTCCTCGGCCGTCCCGGAGCCCGTGAAGGACGCGGTCCGGGCCGCCGGGTCGGCGCTCGTGGCCGCCGTGCGGTGGGTCGTGGCGGCGTGGCCGGCCGTGGTCCTCGCGATCGTTGGAGCCGCGCTCGCATGGCGGCTCGTCCGGCGGCGGCTGCGCGCGCCCGGCAGACGCAGAGGGACCGAGGTGGGGGCCGCGCTCGCGTTCGCCGAGCTCGACCGAGCGATGGCCGAGCGGGGACACGCACGCCGGGACCATCAGACCCCCGAGGAGTTCCTGCGGGCGCTCCGTCCCTACCTCGGAGCCGAGGAGCGCGCGGACGCCGAGCTCGTCGTGCGGCTGTTCGAGCTCGAGCGCTTCTCGGGTCGCCCGAGGCCCGACGAGGACGCCGGACGCGCGCTCGCGGCAGCCGGCCGCATCCGCGAGGGACGCTGACCCGGCCTCAGCGCGGCCCGAACCGGTACACGGCCGAATCGCACACGCGCTCGTACCCGATGTCCTCGTAGATGTGGTTCGAGGTGGGGTTCGCGAGGTCGGTGAACAGG
>DATBLA010000118.1:0-27908 GCA_036555645.1 Actinomycetota bacterium | reverse complement strand
CGCCGGCGCGACGGCGGTCGGCGCGCGCAAGCCGCTCGTGGCGTTCAACCTGTACCTGACGGGCCGCGAGGAGGCGGCCAAGGAGATCGCCGCGACGATCCGCGAGTCGAACGGCGGTCTGCCGGCGGTGCGCGCGATCGGGTTCGCGGTCCCCGAGCGGGGGTGCGTCACCGTCTCGATGAACCTGGTGGATTTCGAGGTCACGAGCCCGCGCACGGCCTTCGACGCCGTGGCGGCGCTCGCGGCCGAACGCGACATGCAGGTCCTGTCGTCCGAGATCGTCGGCCTCGTCCCGAGGCAGGCGCTCGGGCCCGACGACGGGGCCGGCCTGCGACTGGAGGGGTTCGATGCGCGGACGCAGATCCTGGAGCGGCTCGTGACCGGCGACGGGAGGACACCATGACCGAGGGCATCGGCGCGACGACGACCGGCGACTTCCTCGACGGGCTCGCTTCGGACGCGCCCACCCCGGGCGGCGGCGCCGTGGCGGCGCTCGAGGGCGCTCTCGGCGTCGCGCTCATCTCGATGGTGTGCAACCTCACGCTCGGCAAGACCGAGTACGAGGAGGCCCAGGAGCGGGTCGCCGGCGCGCTCGGCGAGTCCGAGGGGGCACGCGTGTCGTTCCTCGACCTCGCGGACCGGGATGCGAGCGCGTTCGACGGGGTGATGGAGGCGTTCAAGCTCCCGAAGGAGACCGACGCCGACAAGGCGGCGCGATCCCAGGCGATCCAGCGCGGATACGAGGCGGCGGCGACCGTCCCCCTGGAGATCGCCCGGCTCGCCGTCACGATGATGGAGTTCGCCCGCGAGGTCACCGAGATCGGCAACGCGAACGCCGCTTCCGACGGGGCGTGCGCCGCCCAGGCGCTGTCGGCCGCCGTGTGGTCGGCCACCTACAACGTCGAGATCAACGCCGCCGCCCTGAAGGACGCGGCGAAGGCGAGGTCGCTCCGCGACGAGGTCTCGATGCTCCGGGCGAACGCCGAGGCGCTGCTCGACGCGACGAATGCCGCCTTCGGAGCTCGCCTCGGCTGATCGGGCTCGGCTCGAGCCCGGGACGGCCGTCGCGCTCCGGGAGCTGTGGGGCGGCCGCGTCTGGGGAGCCGTCCCCGCGCGGGTCGTCGAGGACGACCGTCGGATGCGCCGCTTCTACGTGGCGCCGGGGACGGTGTTCCGGTCCCCCGCCGACGCGGACGGGCGGTGGCTCTCGCTGCCGACCGCATCGTGGGAGCTGCGAGACCGCGTCCGCGACGAGCCGTGGGCGGTCCTGTCGTTCGCGCTCGCGGACGAGTCCTCGGCGACGCTGCTCCTGTGGGACGAGCGATGGGAGCCGCTCGGCTGGTACGTCAACCTCCAGACCCCGCTTCGCCCTACCCCGACCGGGTTCGACCTGACGGATCACCTGCTCGACGCGCTCGTCTCGATCGACGGGTCCCGGGTCCGGTGGAAGGACGAGGCGGACCTCGCCGAGGCCGTTCGCCGCGGATGGTTCACCGAGGCGGAGGCGGCGGCGTTCCGCGCCGAGGGCGAGCGGGCGGTCTCGCGCCTCGTCGGCGGCGAGCCCCCGTTCGACCGCGACTGGACCGCGTGGCGCCCGGACCCGTCGTGGACCGTGCCGGTGCTGCCCCCGGGCTGGGACCGTCCGTGACCCGACCGACGCCGGCCGCGAGGTTGCCGGCCACCGTGCGGTCGGCGAGGCTACCGGTCCCATGAGCCGGCCCGACCTGTCCGCGGCGCGAGATCGGTTCCCCGCGCTCGCGCGGGTCGAGCACGGCCGCGCGGTCACCTTCGCCGACGCCCCTGGCGGCTCCCACGTCCCCGACACCGTGATCGAGGCGATGGCCGCCTACCTGCGAACGAGCAACGCGAACGCGCACGGCGTGTTCCCGACGAGCCGGGAGACCGACGCCGTCATCGACGGGGCGCACGAGGCCGCCGCCGACCTGCTGAACGCCGCGCCCGACGAGGTCGTGTTCGGGCCGAACGCCACGACGCTCCTGCTCGCCGTCTCGCGCTCGATCGGCCGGACGCTGTCGCCCGGCGACGAGGTCGTCGTCACGCGGCTCGACCACGACGCGAACGTGCGCCCGTGGCTGCTCGCCGCCGAGGACGCCGGCGCCACCGTCCGGTGGGTCGACATCCGCGACGACGACGTGACGCTCGACCTCGACGCGTTCGCCTCCGCGCTGTCCGAGCGCACGAAGGTCGTGGCCTTCACGCTGGCGTCGAACGCCGTCGGGACGGTCACGCCGGCCGCCGACCTCGTGCGCACCGTGCGCGAGCGCACCGACGCGATCGTGGCCTGCGACGGCGTCCACGTGGCGCAGCATCGTCGCATCGACGTTCGGGAGATCGGCGCCGACCTCGTCGCCTGCTCCCCGTACAAGATCTTCGGCCCGCACCTCGGCATCGTGTTCGGGCGGCGAGAGGTCCTGTCGTCCCTGCGGCCGTACAAGCTCCGCCCCGCGACCGACGAGCTGCCGTTCGCGTTCGAGACCGGGACCCAGAACCACGAGGCCCTCGCCGGATGGATCGCCGCGGTCGAGTACCTGGCGTCGATGGGCGGCGACGCCCCGCGCAGGAAGGCCGTCGCCGCGGCCTTCGCGGACGTGATCCAGCCGTGGGAGGCGGCGCTCTCCCGCCGGTTCCTCGAGGGCGTCCGCGAGATCGAGGGCGTGCGGCTGTTCGGGATCCCCGACCCCGAGCGCGTCGGCGAGCGCACGCCGACGTTCGCGATCCGGGTTCGCGACCGGCATCCCGCCGAGACGGCGAAGGACCTCGCCGACCGCGGGATCTACGTCTGGGACGGGAACTACTACGCCCTCGAGCTCATGGAACGCCTCGGCCTGGAGGAGACGGGCGGCGCGGTGCGCGTCGGGTTCTGCCACTACAACACGCCCGCCGAGGTCGACCGCGTGCTCGACGAGCTCGAATCGCTCGCCTCCTGAGCGGCCGGCGCACCTGAGGCGGTTGGTAGGATGACCGCCCCTCGGAACCGAAGGCACCCCATGCGCATCCTGATCCTCGGCGGCGACGGCTACCTCGGCTGGGCGACCGCGATGCGGTTCGCCCGGCTCGGGCACGACGTGCACACCGTCGACAACTACCTGCGCCGCAACGCTCACGCCGATGCGGGGACCGACTCCCTCACGCCGATCGGTCCCACGCTGCCGGCGCGCGCGCAGGCGTTTCGCGAGGTGACCGGCCTCGAGATCGGCGTCACCGAGGGCGACCTCGTCGAGTGGGAGATCGTCGAGCGCGTCGTGCGCGAGTTCGCCCCGGAGGCGATCGTGCACTACGGCGAGATGCCGAGCGCCCCGTACTCGATGATCGATCGCGTTCACGCGGTGTTCACGCAGACGAACAACGTCGTGAACACGCTGAACGTGCTCTACGCGATGGCCGAGCTCGCCCCCGATGCCCATCTCGTGAAGCTCGGCACGATGGGCGAGTACGGGACGCCGAACATCGACATCGAGGAGGGGTACATCGAGATCTCGCACAAGGGCCGGTCCGACACGCTGCCGTTCCCCAAGCTCCCCGGTTCGATGTACCACCTGTCGAAGGTCCACGACTCGCACAACATCCACTTCGCCTGCCGCGTCTGGGGGCTGCGCGCCACCGACCTGAACCAGGGGGTCGTGTACGGCATCGAGACGGAGGAGACCGCGCTCGACGACCGGCTCCTCACGCGGTTCGACTATGACGAGGTCTTCGGCACCGCGCTCAACCGCTTCTGTCTCCAGGCGGTGATCGGCCACCCGATCACGGTGTACGGGCAGGGAGGGCAGACGCGCGGCTACCTGAACATCGTCGACACGCTTCGGTGCGTCGAGCTCGCCGTGACGCACCCCGCCGAGGCCGGCGAGTTCCGCGTGTTCAACCAGTTCACCGAGCAGTTCTCGGTCGGCGAGCTCGCCGAGCTCGTCCGGGCGGCGGGTGCCGAGGTCGGGCTGAACGTCCGCGTCGACCACCTCGACAACCCCCGGGTCGAGCTCGAGGAGCACTACTACAACCCGACGCACACGAAGCTGCTCGAGCTCGGACTCGAGCCGCACCTGCTCTCGGAGACCCTCATCGAGTCGATGTTCTCGGCGATCGAACGGTTCAAGGACCGCGTGATCCCCGACCACATCCTGCCCACGACGCGCTGGCGAGGCGTGCGGGAGCGCTCGGCGCCCTGAGCGGGGTGTGCTGACCCACCCCTGGTGCCACCTGGTGCCACTCGGGGCCTTCACGTGCTGACCGGATGGGAACAGGCTCGACGCGCCCATAGCATCCGGCATGGCCGACACGAGGAGGTTGGGATGAGGAAGACGATCTCGTCCGCGGCCATGGTGATCGCCACCGTGGCCGCCAGTCTCGGATTTGCGGTCCCCGCCTCGGCGGGCACGATCGTGGTGCCACCGGGCGCATCGATCCAGGACGCCGTCGCCGTCGCTCAGCCGGGCGACACGATCCAGCTCGAAGCCGGCGTCTACGAGGACATCGTCGTCGTGAGGACGAACGACATCACGATCCAGGGAGTCGGTGGCGGAACGGACGGAACCGTCCTGCGGCCACCGGCCGAGCTCCCGAGACGATGCTTCGGCGGCATCGCGGGGATCTGCGTGTTCGGCGACCGGCAGACCGGGATCCCGGTCGACGGCGTCACCGTGACGGGTCTGCGCGCGGAAGGGTTCCCGGCGGTCGGCATCCTCGCGATCCTGGCGACGAACACGACGTTCCAGGACGACGTCGCCGCCGACAACGGCGAGTACGGCCTCGCCGCGTTCGAGTCCAGTCGAACCACGATGCTCGACAACGTGACGTCGGGCAACGTCGAGGCGGGTCTGTACGTCGGCGACTCCCCGCGGGCGCGCGCCACGATCGCCGGGAACGAGAGCTTCGGCAACGGATTCGGCATCTTCCTTCGGGAAGCGCGCCACGGCGACGTGACCGCGAACGACATCCACGACAACTGCGCCGGGATCCTGTTCCTCGACGAGCCCGGGTTCCCGAGAGCGGGGAGCTACACGGTCTCGGACAACCACATCCACCACAACAGTGCCGTCTGCGAGGGTGACGATGGTGCCCCCTTCGGCGGCCTCGGGATCGCGCTCGCGGGGGGGCAGGGAAACCTGATTCGCCACAACCTCATCGCGCGCAACCGGGCCGGCGGCCCGTCGTTCCTCCACGGGGGGGTGGCGCTGTTCGGAGGCCTCGGACCTCCGCCCGAGGGCAACCAGATCGTGAGGAACGACCTGCTTCGCAACCGTCCGAACGTGGCCTCCGACGGCTCGGGAAGCGGGAACGTCATCCGGAACAACACCTGCACTCCCCACTGCTGAACCGATCGGCCCGGTCCGCGGGCCGCCCGCTCGGACGGCCCCGCGGATCTGCCGGTCGGGGCGGGGCCGCTTGCTATCCTCGGGCCCGCGCGAGCCTTCGCGCGAGGAGCGACCCGGACGATGCTCGCCCTACGGATCATCGCCGCCGTGCTGGCGATCGCGTTCTTCGCGTTCGCGGTCGCCCGCTACTCGCGCAGGCGCATCAGCCGGCTGAGCCTCATCATCGCGAGCGCGATCGCCGCCGGCGTGCTCGTCATGGCGATCGCGCCGGGCCTGTTCAACCCGATCTTCGAGACGTTCAACTTCGAGCCCGGGAGCGGCCAGCGGCTCACCGCCGTCCTGTTGTTCGCGGTCGTCGTCCTGTTCGTCCTGCTCGTCCGGCTCCAGTCCTACGTCGACACGAACGAGCGCAGCATCCGCCTGCTCGTCGAGTCGCTCGGGCAGGCCGCGTTCGACTGGGACGCCGCCCGCGATCTCCCGGACGGGCCCAGGATCGTCGTCGTCTCACCCGCCTACAACGAGGCGGAGAACGTCGGCGCCGTGATCCACGCGATGCCCTCGGAGGTCGAGGGACACGTCGTGGTCCCGATCGTGGTCGACGACTGCTCGGACGACGGCACGGCGACGGCGGCGCGAGAGGCCGGCGCTCTCGTGGCCACCCTCCCGATCCGTCGCGGCGGCGGCCTCGCGCTGCGCGTCGGGTACGACGTCGCCCTCAAGCTCGGCGCCGACATCGTCGTCACGATCGACGCCGACGGCCAGCATCAGCCCGAGGAGCTGCCGATCCTCGTCAAGCCGATCCTCGAGGGGCAGGCCGATCACGTGAACGGCTCGCGCATGCTCGGCGACTACGAGCGTGGACCCCTCATCCGCCATGCGGGCGTCCACTTCTTCTCCTGGATCGTGAGCGTGCTGACGGGCCAGCGCGTCACCGACATCTCGAGCGGATACCGGGCCACGAGCGCCGAGACGCTGCGTCGCCTCATCCTCGAGCAGGACCAGTTCTGGACCTCGGAGGTCACGATCGAGGCGCTTCGCCAGCACGCGAGGATCGTCGAGGTGCCGGTCACGTTCCTCACGCGGCGCGGCGGCGAGTCGAAGAAGCCGAAGTCGCTCCGCTACGCGTGGAACTTCTCGAAGGCGATCACGAAGACCTGGCTCCGCTAGGCCGCTCGGCCGAGCGCGTCGCGGCGACGGCGACCTCGGCCGCGAGGCGGGCGTTCGACTCGAGGAGCGCGAGGTTCGCCTCCAGGCTCGCCCCGCCGGTGCGCTCGGCGAGGCACGCGAGCAGGTACGGCGTCACGTCCCTGCCGCGCACGCCCGCGCGTTCGGCCGACCGCTCGCAGGCGGCGACCGCCTCGGCCACGACGACGGCGTCCATCGCCGCGCTGGCCGGGACCGGGTTGCACAGGAGGATCCCGGGCCCGGGGCCGAGCTCGCCGAGGGCCGAGACGAGCGCGGCGGCGTCCGCGAGCTCGTCGACCCGACGATCGAGCTCCACCAGCGCCTCGCGCACGAGGAAGAACGGGAGCCGGTCGCAGCGGTAACCGATCACCCCGACCCCCAGCTCCTCCAGCCGCTCGGCGGTGGCGACCGGATCGACGATCGACTTGGGTCCGGAGCACACGAGGAGCACCGAGGTACGGGACAGCTCGACGAGGTCGGCCGACACGTCCTCGGTCCCCGGATGCACGCCCCCGGTGCCGCCGGTCGCGCCGACGCGGATCCCCGCGGCGCTGGCGGCCCAGATCGTGCTCGAGACCGTCGTCGCCCCCAGGCCGCCCTCGGCGAGGGCGAACGCGACGTCGCGCCGGGCCACCTTCGACGCGCGGCCGGGCTCGGCGAAGGCGGACAGCTCCCGCTCCGACAGGCCGGCGACGACCTCGCCCCCGGTCACCCCGATCCACGCGGGGACGGCGCCGGCCTCGCGGATCGCCTCGCTCATGCGCCGGACGCACTCGAGGTTGCGCGGGTGCGGGAGCCCCTGCGCGACCACGCTCGTCTCGAGGGCGACGACGCCCAGCCCCGATGCGAGGGCCTGTTCGACCTCCTCCGAGGCGCGAACGGCGCTCACCGCGCGATCCGATCCGGCCACGTCTCCTCGCTCGCCGCGACCCGGGCGCCGGCGCGGCACGCGGCCGCGAGCGCGTCTCCGGGCGAGCGCCCGCGAACGAGCGAGGCGAGCAGGACGCCGTCGAACGCGTCGCCGGCGCCGGTCGGATCGACCTCGTCGACGGGATCGCTCGACAGGCGGATCACGAGCCCCTCCCACGACATCACGGCCCCGGTCTCGCCGAGCTTCACGCACGCCACCGGGAACCGGGCACCGAGCGCGTCCGCCGCGTCCTCTCCCCGCCGGCCCGTGAGCGACTCGGCCTCGCGCTCGTTCGCCAGCAGCATCGTCGCCGGAGCGCACGCGTCGAGGAACCGGTCCACGCCGAAGGATCGGAGCATCGGCCAGGACGCCGCATCGACCGCGACGAACCGGGCGCGCGCGCGTTCGAGCGCGGCCCGGGCCGCGTCCGACGTCGGCTCGTGCAGCAGCGTGTAGCCGGAGACGAGCACGGCCCCGGCCTCGATCGTGGCCGGCAGGTCCTCGGCCGAGAGCCGGCCGCCGGCGCCCCGATCGGCCACCATCGATCGCTCGCGCGGCTCGTGCACGACGAGCATCGTGCCGGTGTCCGCTCCCGGATCCATCGCGAGCGCCGGCTCGACGCCGCGGGCGATGAGCTCGTCGCGCAGGAGCGCGCCCGCCACGTCCGAGCCCACACGGCCGTGGACGCGGGCGGTCGCCCCCGCTTCCACGGCCCACACGGCCGCGTTCGAGGCGCTGCCGCCGGGGCGCACGAGGACGCGCCCGTGCACGTCGCCGCCCTCCTCGAGCGCCTCGGCCTGCACTCGCACGTCGATCATCACGTCGCCGACGGTGACCACGTCCACGACGCGCACCCTACCGCGGGGCGCGGTGTCGCAGGCGCGCGCGAACGGACCTCTCCCTGCGCCTTCCCGGTAGCGTTGTCTCCATGGTGCGAGCGATCGAACGCGGAGACCGCGTCTTCCTCCGGCACCCCGATGCATCCGACGAGCACGCGTTCATCGAGGCGGTGCGGTCGAGCCGCGACCTCCACCACCCATGGACCCATCTCCCGGACACGCGCCGGGGCTTCGCGGCGATGCTCCAGCGCCTCGAGCACCCCTCGGAGGAGGGATATCTCGTGTGCCGAAACGAGGACGGCGCGCTCGCGGGCCTGGCCAACCTCGGCCAGATCTTCCTCGGCGACTTCCGAAGCGCCTACCTCGGGTACTCGGCGTTCGCGCCGCACCAGGGGCAGGGGTTCATGCGGGAGGGTCTGACCCTCGTCCTTCGCCGAGCGTTCGGCCCGATCGGCCTGCATCGCGTCGAGGCGAACGTCCAGCCGGACAACGCGCGTTCGATCGCGCTGGCCGAGAGCCTGGGGTTCCGTCGCGAGGGCTACTCGCCCAAGTACCTGAAGATCGGCGGCCGGTGGCGCGATCACGTTCGGTTCGCGATCCTGGCCGAGGAGTTCCTCGCCGCGCAGGCCGGCCGGCCTCGGAGACGGTAGCGCCGGCCTCAGCCGGCGTCGGCGATCCCGCTCGCCTCGGCCGCCCATCGCCCGAACGCGGCCCAGAACGGATCCAGGCCCGGGTGCTCGAGCGCCCGCTCGCCCTCCCCGGTGACGAGCACCGTGCCCGAGTCGGCGTCGGTCACCTCGCCGACGACGGCCGCCTCGATTCCCGCTCCCGCGAGCGCGTCGACGAACGCGTCGGACCGGTGGCGGACGACGGTGCAGATCAGCGACCCCTCGCTGATCGACGTGTAGGGGTCCATCCCGACGTGCTCGCAGACCGATCGAACCTCGGCGCGGACCGGGATGGCCTCCAGGTCGATCCGCATGCCGACGCCCGATGCCGCCGCGACCTCGACGAGGCCGCCGAGCACCCCACCCTCGGTGGCGTCGTGCATCGAGGTCACGCCGTCGTCCCGCAGCCCGAACTCGCGCGCGGCGACCGCCTCCGGCACCACGGTCATCCGTTCGAACAGGGCATCGGCGGCGCGAACCGTCTCCCGGCCCACTCCGGCCGCGAGCCGCTCGGGGAAGGTCGCGGCGAACAGCGCCGTCGCCTCGATCGCCGCTCCCTTCGTGACGACGACGAGGTCACCCGGGCGCGCCATCGCCGGCGTCACGAACCGGTCATCCGGCCCCGAGGCCAGGCAGACCGCGCCGCCGACCATCGGCCAGGCGCACCCGTCGTAGCGAGCGGTGTGCCCGGTCACGACGGCGAGGCCGATGTCCGCGCACGCGCGGTGGAACGCGTCCCAGAGCAGGGTGAGCTCGTCGTCGGTCACCTCGGGCGGCAGGTTGAGGTCGACCGCCATCCACCGAAGCGGCAGCCCGCTCGTCGCGGCGTCCGAGGCCAGGATGTGCACGGCGAACCACGCCGCCCGTTCCCAGCCGTAGGCGGGGACGACGAAGACGGGATCGGCGGTCATCGCCATCGCGATGCCGGGCGCGACGCGCACGACGCCGACGTCCACCCCGTGACGCGGTCCGACGAGCACGTCGGGATCGCTCGCCCCGAGCCGTCGAAGGATCACCTGCTCGAACAGCTCGGCGGTCGCCTTCCCGGTCCGCTGCTCGGTCACCGCGGTCCCCACGCTCGTGTGACCGCCTCGGCGAGACGCCGCGTCGCCTCGGCCATGTCGGGCATCGCCCCCACGGCGGCGATCACGGCCACCCCCGCGGCGCCCGCCCCGAGCGCCTCCGCCGCGTTGCCGGTGTTCACGCCCCCGATGGCCACGACCGGCAGCGGCGTCGCCTCGGCGACGGCGCGCAGGCCGTCGAGCCCTCGCGGGATCGCCTCGGGCTTCGTCGGGGTCGCCCAGACGGTCACGCCGAGATAATCGGCCCCGGCCGCCGCCGCGGCTCGCGCCTGCTCCGGCGTGTCGACGCTCACGCCGAGCGGGTGCTGCGCGCCGAGCTCGAGTCGGGCGGTGGCGGCGTCGTCGTCCTGTCCGACGTGAGCCCCCGCGCCGACCGCGGCCGCGACGGAGACGCGATCGTTGACCACGAACAGCACGCTCGCGGCGCGGCACGCCTGCTCGAGCTCGGTCGCCAGTTGCTCGAGCTGGGGGTCCGCGAGCTCGGGCGCGCGCAGCTGGATCGCGGTCGCGCCGCCCTCGATCGCCGCGAGCGCCACGTCGCGATGCCCGCGGCCCGGCACGAACCCGGTCGACGTCACGACGTAGACGCTCAGACGACGTGGATCCAGCGAGCCCATGGCCTCCCTCCGCCGGCATTACCCGGTTCAGGTTCCGCGGGTCGCCACCGCCGATCCGCCGCGCGACCCGCGCCCGCCGGACCCGAGGTGGCCTCTCAGCCCGGTCGCCCGAGCTCCCCGGTGTTCCGTCCGCAGGATACCCCCGCGCCGGGCCCAGGCGCCCACGGCGGTCGCCCTAGCCGCCCGACCCCTGCATCCGCGAGATCCGCAGCTCCCGCCTCACGCGCTTCCAATCGCTCCGGCGCGTCGAGATGAACACGTCGGTCCCGATGATCACGAGCTCGTAGGCGACGATGACCCATGCCGCCCAGGTGGGAGCGACGGTCGCCGGCCAGAACGCGAGCGCAACGAGCGGCCCGAGCTTGCTCGCGATCGCGCCGGAGGCGTGCATCCACGCTCGAGACCCGGGCGAGGCGAGCAGGTAGGAGCGGTAGTCGATCTTCACGCCGGGGAACGGCGGGACGAGGCTCCGCAGGAAGTAGCACGTGAACCGGATCCCGACGATCCGTCCCACGAGCCAGTGGGCGATCGAATGGGGCGCCGCGGACCAGTCGAGCGCGGCGAAGACGAGCAGGAGCCCGGCGAGCGTCTCGGACTCGGTTCCCAGCGCGATCGCGACGGCGGCCGCGCCGATCAGGATCCCCGCGAGGGACAGGACGTTTCCCACCCACACCGGCACCCGAATGAGCGAGCTCGACTCGAACGCCGTGCGATCGATCCGCCCGGCCTGCTCGGCCCAGTGCGACGCGAGGGCGGGATCGGCCTTCACCTTCGCGAGGAGCCGCCAGAAGCCGAGCGGCCCGAGATCGGTCCGGCCGGCGTCGACGGCCGCCTCGATGCGGTCGAACTCCTCCGGGAAGCCCGGGGCCTCCGAGGGATGCCCCTTCGTCGCCGGCCCGGATCCGGCCGCAGAACCGGTCACGCAGCCTCCACGGTTGCCCGAGCACGTGCCCCTAGAATGGGCGCTCGGACGCGCTCCCGGCCCCCGCACGTCCGCCCGCGATCGACCAACGGGAGGCGACCATCAGCAGGAGCACGATCCCGGAGCGGCCCGCCCGCTCGGATCTCGGGTTCGCCCTGACCACCCTCGACGGCCGGTACCACGTCGTCGATCGTATCGCCGCGGGCGGGATGGGCGAGGTCTTCCGCGCGCACGACGCCGTGCTCGACCGGCCGGTCGCGATCAAGGTGCTGCACCGGAACCTGTCCGGCGACTCCGGATTCGTCGAGCGGTTCCGGCGCGAGGCGCGCGCCGCCGCGAACCTCAACCATCCGAACATCGTCGCCGTCCACGACTGGGGCGCCGTCGACGGCATCTACTACATGGTCATGGAGCACGTCGCGGGCACGAGCGTCCGAGAGATCGTGAACGCCGAGGGCCTGCTCGCTCCGCCCCAGGCGGCCGACGTGACGATGCAGGCGCTCGCCGCGCTCGAACACGCGCACCGTCAGGGGATCGTCCACCGCGACATCAAGCCCGAGAACCTCATGGTGACGAGGGACGGCATCGTCAAGGTCGCCGACTTCGGTCTCGCGCGCGCGTACGCCGACGCGCAGATCAGCGAGGCCGGGACCGTCACCGGGACCGTGCAGTACCTCGCCCCGGAACAGCTCCAGGGAGAGCCGGCCGACCCGAGGACGGACCTGTACGCGCTCGGGATCGTCACGTACGAGCTCCTCACGGGACGTCTTCCGTTCACGGGTGAGACGCCGATGGCGATCGCGATGAAGCACCTTCGCGAGCGCGTGCCGCGGCCCTCGGCACGCAACCCGGCCGTGCCCCCGTCACTCGACGGATGGGTGGCCTCGGTGACCGAGCCGCAACGCGAGCTCCGGCCGGAGTCGGCGGCCGAGGCGAAGCGGGACCTCGCCGCCGACCTCGCCGATCTGCCGTCCGCGCCTCCGCTCTCGACGCTCGTCCCGGAGATCGAGGTCATCCCGGTGGAACGCGACGCGAACCGCGCGAGCACCGTCACGGTCCCCCGCCAGCCGGCGGGGGACGCGCCGCGCCGGCGCCGGAAGGGGCGGATCCTGCTCGCGCTCCTGTTCGCGCTCCTGGCGATCGGCGCGGCGGCATGGGGCGCATGGGCGTACCTGCTGCCCAAGCCGGTGGACGTGCCGGCGGTCGTCGGGATGGACGTGGACCGGGCTCGGGCGGCCCTCGAGGAGGCCGGCCTCGTCGTCCGGATCGGCCAGGGTCGCCATTCGGTCTCCGTCCCCGAGGGGCGGGTGATCAGGGTGCAGCCACCGGAGGGGACGACGCTCGAGGAGGGAGAGCGGGTGACCTTGACGGCCTCGCTCGGACCGCCCCCGGTGCCCGTGCCGGACCTCGTCGGGCTGCCGCTCGTCGAGGCGAAGGAGGCCCTCCGAGACGCGAAGCTGAAGCTCGGCCGGGTCACGCCCGCGTTCAGCGCGCGGTTCACCGCGGACGAGGTCATCCGGCAGAGCGTTCGGCCCGACGAGCAGGCGCCGCAGGGCAGCGAGATCGACCTCGTCGTCAGCAAGGGACCGGCCCCGGTCCCCGTCCCGAAGGTCGTCGGCCTGTCGGTCGATGAGGCCACCGACGCGCTCGTGGCCCAGGGCTTCCACGTGGCGGTCCAGGACGAGTTCTCCGATCGCGTGCCGCGCGGCCGGGTGATGGCTCAGCAACCGAGCCGAGGGACCGACCTCCAGCCGGGCGAGACGGTCACGATCGTCGTCTCGCTCGGCCCCGAGGAGTTCGCGGTTCCGAACTTCGTCGACCGCGGCCGGGACGCGGCCGTCGCCGCCATCCGCGACCTCGGCCTCGTGCCCGAGGTCATCGAGCTGCCGGGCGCGGTCGGCGAGCTGACGGTCGCCACCCAGCTGCCGATCGCCGGCACGATGGTGCGCGTGGGGACGACGATCACGATCTACGTGGCGTGAGGGTCGGAGCTCACGTCCGATCCGGCTTGCGTGAGGCCGTCGACACGGCTCGCGAGGTCGGCGCCGAGGCCGTGCAGCTGTTCATCTCGAACCCGCGCGCCTGGTCGGCCCCTCGGCTCGAGACGGCCGCGAGGTTCGGCGCCGCGTGGCGCGACGGTGGCATCGGCCCGCTGTTCGTCCACGCGCCGTACCTCGTGAACATCGCCTCTCCGAACCCGGAGTTCCTCGCGAAGTCGATCGATCTGTGCCGCCGGTCGGTCGAGGCGTGTGGCGTGCTCGAGGCCGACGGGTTCGTCGTCCACGCCGGGGCGGGCGGGCCCGGAGAGCCCGACGACGCGCTCGCCCGGGCGGCGGGGGTCCTCCAGGCGGTCCTGCAGGTGACGCCGCCGCAGACGCGGCTGCTCGTCGAGCTCATGGCCGGGACGAGCGGCGCCGTCGCCTCCTCGCTCCCCGAGGCGCGCCGGCTGTTCGAGGAGGTCGGAGACGAGCGCCTCGGGCTCGTCCTGGACACGTGTCACCTGTTCGCCGCGGGCTACGCGCTCGACGAGCCGACCGGGGTGGACGACTGCTTCGACGCCCTCGGGCACGAGGGTCTGGGCGATCGGCTCCGGCTCGTCCACCTGAACGACGCGAAGCACGAGCGAGGCTCGCGCCGCGACCGTCACGAGGTCGTCGGCGAGGGCTCGATCGGTCTCGAGGGGTTCGCCGCGATCCTCGGCCGGCCCGAGCTCGCGGACCTGTCCGTCGTCGTCGAGACGCCGGCGTCGGGCGACAGACGGCGAGCCGAGCTCGAGACGATCCGCTCGCTCGTCCCACGAGCAAGCGGCGGGAACCCCGGCCCCGGCTAGACGCAGTCGCCGTGGCCGGCGTCCTCGTACGGACGCTCCCCGGCGGACGTGACGAACTCGTAGTCGTAGCCGCCCTCGAGCAGGCGCATCCGGAGCACGCCGAACGACCGATCCTGCGCGGCCTCGCGGTTGGCCGCGACCTCACCCTCGGGCAGATCGCCGTACGTGTCTCCCCCGGTCCCGACGACGAACAGCCGGGGCGCGTTCGGATCCGGCCGGCCGAACGCGTCCATCGGCGCGAACCGCTGATAGTTGTGCTCGTGCCCGGCGAGCACGACGTCGACGCCCGCCGCGTCGAGGAGCTCGTACAACGGCTGGAGCTGATACAGGAAGACGCCCTCCGGGTACGGCTCGGAGCCGAACAGCGGATGGTGCATGTAGGCGAGCGTGCACGTCGCCGGGTGCGTCGCCAGGTCCTTGCGGAGCCACTCGTACATCGGCGTCCCCGGCCCGCACCCCTTGTCGATCGCCGGACTCGTCGTGATCGGCGCGCGCTGCCCGAGCTCCGGCGTCCACGTCGAGCCCTTGCACAGCTGCGAGTTCAACGCGACGAGGCGCCACGAACCGAGATCGAACGCGTACCAGCCGCCCGGTGGGTGCGCCCGATCGCCGAAGTAGTCGTAGTAGCCCTGACCGTAGAGGGTGTAGGTCTCGTGGTTGCCGATCGCCGGATACGTGATCGGCTTCAGGTCGGCGAAGAAGCGGTCGTAGTACGCGAGGAAGTTCTCGTACTCGCCGTGCAGGTACTGGAGATCGCCGAGCGCGAGGAACGCGTCGGGCGCGATCTCTCGGATCGTCTGCGCGACCTGGTCGTACTCGCATCGCCTCGTGTGCTCGGAGGGCAGCGAGTTGCACGCGATGTCCCCCACGGCCGCGATCACGGGCCCGCCACCCTGCCGAGCGTCCGAGGGTGCGC
This sequence comes from Actinomycetota bacterium, assembly GCA_036555645.1. Taxonomy (GTDB): domain Bacteria; phylum Actinomycetota; class UBA4738; order UBA4738; family HRBIN12; genus DASSJM01. The sequence continues at coordinate 12,609 of DATBLA010000118.1, read as the reverse complement.
GCTCGGCGCAGGAGGCCGCCAGGAGCGCGAGACCGACGAGGATCACGACCGACCGGCGCATCGAACCGTCACCTCCGCATCGAGTGGGCGCCCATGGAAGCGGAGCGGTGACGCGTGGTCAAGCCAGGTGCGGACCTACGGCTCCATCTCGGCTCGCGGGCCCTCCTGGTAGGAGTACCGCTCCTCGAGCCAGGGATCGGCGTGGATGTGGTACCCCCGGACCTCCCAGAACCCTCGCGTGTTCTGCGCCGAGAACTCGAGGCCGCGCAGCCATTTCGCGCTCTTCCACGCATAGCGCTTCGGGACGACGAGTCGCAGCGGGAAGCCATGGTCGGCCGAGAGCGGCTCGCCGTGATGGGCCCACGCGACGAGGACGTCGTCGTCCATCATCGACTGCAGGGACAGGTCCGACGTGTAGCCGTACTCGCAGTGAGCGATGACCCAGGCCGCCTCCGGGAGCACCCCGGCGCGCTCGGCGAGCACGCGGAACGGAACCCCGGTCCAGACGTTGTCGAGCGTGGACCACCCGGTCACGCAGTGCATGTCGGCCTGGACGTCGACCGGACCGAGCGCCTTCAGCTCCGCGTACGTGAGCCGGAACGGGCGCTCGACGAGGCCGCTCACCTCCAGATCCCAGCTCGACTCGTCGAAGTCCGGGATCGGTCCGAAGTGCAGCACGGGCCACGTCTTCACGAGTCGCTGTCCGGGCGGGACGCGCTTGGCGATCTCCTCGGGATACCGCGGGCCGAACAGCTTCACGCGGGCCTCCTCATCGGGCGACGATTGCCTTCCAGCCGGCGATCGCGGTCTCGATCCCCGGGTCGTCCACGTCGACGTGCGTGACCATCCGGACCTTGCCGGAGACCAGGGTCACACCGATGCCCTCGCGCTCGAGCCGCTCGGACGCCTCGAGCGGGCTCAACCCCACGCGCTCGGTGTCGACGAAGACCATGTTCGTCTCGACGGAGGTCGGATCGATCGTCTCCGGAGCCACCTCCGCCACGGCCTCCGCCAGGCGCCGCGCCCGCTCGTGGTCCACGTACAGGCGTCCGGGGCCGTCCTCGAGCGCGACGAGGCCGGCGGCGGCCAGGATCCCGGCCTGGCGCCATGCCCCGCCGAACAGGATCTTCAGCCGCCGGGCCTCGCGCATCGCCTCGGCCGACCCGCAGACGAGCGAGCCGACCGGGGCGCCGAGGCCCTTGGAGACGCAGAACATGAGCGTGTCCGCTTCCGCGGCGTACTCGGCGACGCCGACGCCCGAGGCCGCGCTCGCGTTGAACAGGCGCGCGCCGTCGACGTGGACCGGCACACCGGCGCCCTCGGCGACCTTGCGGATGGCGCGGATGTCCTCGATGTCCATGACGGTCCCGCCGGCGTGGCCGCTCGTGTTCTCCAGGCAGACGAGGTCGACGACCTCGACGTCGTAGAGCTCGTCGGGCTCGAGCGCCTCGCGCACCTGGTCGGCGGTGATGCGGCCGCGAGCATCCCCCCGCACCGTCCGAAACGCGATCCCCGACAGCGCGGCCGAGCTCATGACCTCGGTGCTCGCGACGTGCGACTGCCCCTCGGCCACGACGAGGTGACCGGGCCCGGCGAACTGGAGCCGGAGCGCGATCTGGTTGGCCATCGTCCCGGTCGGGACGAACAGTGCGGCCTCCTTGCCCATGACCTCGGCCGCCCGCTCCTGGAGGCGGTTCACGGTCGGGTCGTCGCCGAACCAGTCGTCGCCCACCTCGGCCTCGGCCATCGCCCGGCGCATCGCGGGCGACGGCGTGGTCACGGTGTCCGAACGCAGGTCGACGCGGAAGGTCTTCACGGTCCGGCCAGTATAGGAGCGCGCTCGCACCAGGCCGAGGGGACCGGAGAGGTCGTCGCCGGTGGCTCAGTACAGGAACATCGGCTTGCCGTCGACGTGGCGGATCTTCGGGCGATAGGCCTCCACGTCGTAGAGGGCAGCGACGTCGACCCGCTTCACGCCCTGGCGGGTCACGTCGAGCGGGACGTTCGTGTAGTTCCCGTTGCGGAGCGCGACGAGCCGGCCGTACGTGCCGTCGACGACGAGGTCGGCCGCCATGACGGCGTAGTTGATCGCCACCATGAGGTCGAGCGAATCGGGCGAGCCCGACCGCATGAGGTAGCCGATCTGCTGATAGATGATCCCCTCGCCGGTCCGCTCGCGCAGCGCCTCGCCGGTGATCTGCCCGATCCCGCCGAGCTTCATGTGACCGTACGCGTCGGCGCTGCCGCCCTGGACCAACTCGCCGCCCATCATCGAGGCGCCCTCGGACATCGTGAGCATCGCGTAGCCGCTCGGGTTCGAGCGCTTGTCGTCCATGAGCAGGCCGGCGAGCTTGTCGACGTCGAACGGGACCTCGCTGATGATCGCCCGCTCGACCCCCGACAGATAGGCCGAGACGAGCGAGGTCTCCCCGCTGTAGCGCCCGAACACCTCGACGACCGCCAGACGCTCGTGCGAGCCGGCGCTCGTGCGGAGCTGGTGGATGAAGATCACGGTCCGGGTGACCGCCGTCGAGAACCCGATGCAGTAGTCGGTGCCGTGGACGTCGTTGTCCATCGTCTTCGGCACGGCCACGACCGGCACTCCCTCCTCGTGCAGCCGAAGGGCGAACGACAGCGTGTCGTCACCTCCGATCGGGATGAGCGCGTCGATGCCGAGGCCCTCGAGCACCGACAGAACGTGCGCCGTGTGGTCGCGCGGGCCGTCGTCGGAGCGCCCCTCCCGCAGGAACTCCGGCTCCTCCTGCGCGCGCACCCGGGCCGGGTTCGTCCTGGACGTGTGCAGGATCGTGCCGCCCGTCCGGTCGATCGTGCGGACGGCGCTCGGGTCGAGGTCGAACAGGTTCGCCTCAGCCGACGCGGGGTCGTCCGGACGGCACTCGAGCAGGCCAGCCCACCCACGGCGGATCCCCACGACGGCGTGACCGTCCTGATTCGCGCGCAACGTGGCAGCCTTGATGCACGCGTTCAGCCCGGGGACGTCGCCACCGCCGGTGAGGATCCCGATCTTCAACCGCGCCTCCCGTCCGGGGGATGGACTCGAGCAGATCGCACGGGCGCCGGCGCCCGGGTCAAGGTCGGCCGAGCCGGTGTCGAGACCGATGGTATCCGACGCCGAGCGCCGGTCCGGCCGGACCGCGCGCTTTGATCGAGACCGACGAGGGAGAAGGATGGGTCGCCTGCGAATCCCGGGGATCGCGGTGGTCGCGCTCGCCGCGCTCCTGGCCACGCTCGCGCCGCGATCGTCCGCGGACGCGCACGGCATCGGTCACCTCGTGGACGAGCCCCGCGAGCTGCGGCTCCCCGAGGTGCGCCGGGCGATCCGCCTGCACGAGGAGGTGCACCGGCTCTTCGCCCGCTACCAGCGGCTCGAACGCAGGACCGGGCGCGCGTGGATGCGCGCGGTGGAGGCCGACCGCGCGCTGGACGTCGCGCGAGAGAGGGTCGAGGGGGCGAGGGAGCGGCTCGACCTTCGGGTCCGGGCCGCCTACCAGCTGGGGCCGGGCGCCTCGATCCAGGCCCTCCTCGGCGCCACGAGCTTCGCCGACCTCGCGGCGATCGGCGTCTACACGGAACGGATGATCGAGCTCGACGAGACCGTCCTTCGCGACGGGATCGTGGCCGAGGCCACGCTCGCGGCGCGGCGCGCCCTGACCGAGGCCGAACGGGCGCGCCTGGCGCCCCGGCTCGAGGAGCTTCGCGACCTCATGCAGGTGATCCGGCGCAAGCAGGGTCGGGCGATCGCCCTGGCCGAGCAGGCCTCGATCGAGGACGAGGCACTCCGTGAAGAGCAGCGAGCCATCGAGCTGGCCGCCGCGCGCCAGGGCACCTGGGACATCATCGGCTACGAGGAGGACCAGAGCGGTCTGCTCGCGCTCCTCGGTCCGACCGGCGGCCGCACCTGCGAGACGCCGCCGGGGCTGCTCGAGACCGGGCAGGCCTTCGAGGGCTACGCATCCTGGTACGGCTGGGAGTTCGGGGGCCAGCCGACCGCGACGGGCGCGATCTTCGACCCACGTCTGTTCACGGCCGCGAACCGCTGGCTTCCGTTCGGGACGTTCCTCCGCGTTCGCTACGGCGACCGGTGCGCCCTGGTCCTGGTGAACGACCGAGGTCCGTACGGCCGTCTCGAGCGGGTGATCGATCTGTCCGAGGCGGCGGCGAAGTACCTCGGCGTGGGGGTGTCGTGGGTCCGCGCGGAGATCCTGGTGCCGGAGGCGTCGATCGGCTGAGGCGGAAGCGAGCGCCGGTAGGATGGGCGCGTGCTCGCCGCCTGGGGTCTGCTCGAGTGGACGTTCGTGCTGCTGCTCGTCGGGCTGACCGGAGCCGTGGGGCTCGCGTTCCTGTACATGGTCGGGTCCCTGTTCGTGAACCCCGGCCGCCGCAAGCGATCGGTCTGATCACCCCGGCTCCTCGATCGCGAGGTCCGCGACGACGGGGAGATGATCCGACGCGGCTCGCGCCTCGGGCCCGGGGGGAACGAGGACGTCGGTCACCGAGATCCCCTCCCCGACGAACAGGTAGTCGATCCGGGCATCGGGCTCGCGCGAGGGGAAGGTCTCACCCGGCCCCTCGCCCGCCGTCTGCCACGCGTCGGTGAACCGACCGGACAGGAGCGCGACGGCGCGTCCGCCCGGCCGCTCGTTCAGGTCGCCGCCGAGGACGATGGGCCCCTGGAGGTCCTCGGCGATGCGCCGGATCTCGCGAGCGTGGCGCAGGCGCTCGGCCGGGTGGAGCCCGAGATGGATCGAGGCCGCCCACAGGCGCGCGCCCGGCCGCTCGATGCGCGCGAGGAGCGCCCCCCGCGGGTACCAGCGTCGCGACTTCGGGAACCGATGGAGCCGCCGATCGGCGATCCGCCAGGGCTCGCGAACCAGCACGGCGTTCTTCACCCGCCGCCGAAACGGGGACCACGGATCGGGGGCGACCGCCATCTCGAGGCCGCGAGCGAACCGGCGCAGCCGCCATCTCGCACCGCTCTCGTTCAGCAGGACGAGGTCCGGGCGAAGGTGCCCGACGAGCCGCTCGAGCGCCTCCACGTCGTCCCGGAACCCCCGGACGTTGGAGACGACGACGCGCAGGCGCACGCGGCGACGCTACGCGAGGCTCGGCCCGACCGCTACGCGGAGTCGATGCTCGTGCCCGACTCGCCCGCGAGCACCGCGAGCGCCGCGTCGAGGTCGCCGATCGCTGATCGCCTGCCCCCGGCCTCGACGAACCGAGCGGCGGCGTCGACCTTCGGGCCCATCGAGCCCACCCCGAACTCCCCCGCAGCCAGGAGCTCCCGTGCCTCGGGCGCGCTCATCCGCTCGATCGGGTGGGCATCCGGTGTGCCGAACCCACGCTGGACCGCCGGGACGTCGGTGAGGATGAGCAGCGTCGATGCCTCCACCTCCCGCGCCAGGATCGCCGCGGCGAGGTCCTTGTCGACGACGCCCTCGCGGCCGATGAGCCGCGGTCCCTCCTCGACGACCGGGACGCCGCCGCCGCCCGAGGCGATGACGATCACCCCGTCGGCGACGAGCCGGCGGATCACGGGCGCCTCGACGATCGAGTACGGATCCGGCGAGGGCACGACCCGCCGAAAGCCGCCGTGGGGGTCGGCCCGCATGACCCACCCCTGGGCCGAGGCGAGCTTGTCCGCCTCGTCCTGCTCGTAGAACGGTCCGATCGGCTTCGTCGGGTTCGCGAACGCGGGGTCGTCCGCGCGAACGCGAGCGAGCGTGAGCACGGTGGCGACCGGTCGCTCCATCCCGCGCTCGAAGAACACGTCGCCGATCGTCACCTGGAGGAGATAGCCGATGAGGCCCTGGCTCTCGGCTCCGCACACGTCCAGGGGCATCGGCTGGACCCATCCGCGTGCCGCCTCTTGCTGGAGCAGGATGCGCCCGACCTGCGGGCCGTTGCCGTGGGTGACGACGACCTCCCAGCCCGCGGCGGCGATGTCGGCGATCGTCTCGGCCGCCGACCTCGCCGAGCGGACGGCGTTGTCGAACGTGTCGTCCTCGCCCCGGCGCAGGAGCGCGTTGCCACCGAGGGCGACGACGAGACGCTCCACGCGCGGAGCTCCGGCCTCAGCCCAGGACCGGGCGGAGGACGTCGGCCAGGCTCGGCGACCCCTCGCGGACCCGCAGGTCGTACCGGACGCGGACCGCCGGCTTTCGGATGTCGAGGACCCGGCGCAGGTCGATCGGCGTCCCGATGACGACGACGTCCGCCTCGACCTCGTCGATGATCTTCTCCATCTCGGCGAGCTGGCCGTTCGAGTACCCCATCGCCGGCAGAACGGGCCCGACGTCGTACTTGCGGAACGTGTCGTCGATCGTCCCGATGGCCCAGGGCCGCGGATCGACGATCTCGGAGGCTCCGTTCGCCCGCGCGGCCACCACGCCGGCCCCGTACTTCATGTCGCCGTGCGTCAGCGTCGGTCCGTCCTCCACGACGACGACCCGGCGGCCCGCGATCAGCTCCGGCTCGTCGACCGAGACCTCGCTGTCGGCCTTCACGACCGTCGCGCGCGCGTTCACCCGTCCGATCGTCTCGAGCAGCGCGTCCACCTGCTCCGTGGACGCCGAGTCCATCTTGTTCACGACGATCGCATCGGCCATGCGAAGGTTCGCCTCGCCGGGGTGATAGCTCGTCTCGTGCCCGGCCCGCAGCGGGTCGGCCACGACGACGTGGACGTCGGGGGCGTAGAACGGCAGGTCGTTGTTCCCGCCGTCCCACAGCAGCACGTCGCACTCGGCCTGGGCCTGCTCGAGGATCTCGCCGTAGTCGACCCCGGCGTAGATCGTCGTCCCCGAGGCGATGTGGGGCTCGTACTCCTCCCGCTCCTCGATCGTCGTGTCGTGGCGATCGAGATCCTCCAGGCTCGCGTACCGCTGCACGCGCTGAGCGGCGAGATCGCCGTACGGCATCGGATGGCGAACCGCCACCACGCGCTTGCCCGCCTCCTTCAGGGCCTGCGCGATCGCACGGGTCGTCTGGCTCTTGCCCGAGCCCGTCCGGACGGCGCAAACCGCGACGACGGGCACCGAGGCCTTCAACATCGTCGCGTCGGGTCCGAGCAGGGCGAAGTTCGCCCCGGCCGCGAGCACCTCGCTCGCGCGATGCATCACGTACTCGTGGCTCACGTCCGAGTAGCTGAACACGACCTCGTCCACGCGCAGATCCGCGATGAGCGTGGCGAGCTCGGACTCGTCGTGGATCGCGATCCCGGCCGGGTACCGCGAGCCGGCCAGGCTCGCCGGGTAGGTTCGATCGTCGATGAACGGGATCTGGGTCGCGGTGAATGCGACGACCTCCACGGCGGGGTCGTCCCGGTAGACGACGTTGAAGTTGTGGAAGTCGCGCCCTGCGGCGCCCATGACGAGGACACGACGTGGCATGCCTGGGTCCTTTCGGGAGGGTTTGATGCGCGGGGCGCGAGCCGCCCGCTCTTCGACCCGGAATCTACCTCGCTCCCGGGTGGATCGGCATCGGCCGTAGGGCGGAAGCCCGTGGCCCGGTCGGGCTACGTCGCCCTACACTCCCGACATGCCACAGTGCGCGGTCTGTCGAGGCGACTACCAGGCGGCGGCGAGCTTCTGCCCCACCTGCGGCGCGCCGCTCAGCACCCTGGCGGCCCGGATGCGGGACGAGCCGCCCCACCGGGTCGTGGTCCTGCCCGAGTCCCCGGCGGTCGATCAGCCCGAGCCCGACCGCGCCATCGGGACCGACGACCGCCGCTAGCCCACCCCGCGCCTGTCCGCGCTCACTCGGCCAGATCCGACGGGAGATCGACGTCGAGCAGCGTCCGGCCTCCCGGGTCGATCGCGCGCCACGCCGGCTCGCCGATGACCTCGACCGCCATGGAGCCGAGGAGGTCGCGGAGCGAATCCCGTCCCGCCGCCAGCAGCTCACGGGCGTTCTCGGCGGCGGCCGACGCGCGCAGCACGCACGGGAGTGGCCGGAACCGGTTCCCGTCCCCGAGCGCGACCGCCTCGACGGCCTCGGGCTCCGCGACGCGCACCATCTCGCGAAGGACGCCCGCGTCGAGGTGGGGCATGTCGCCACCCGCGACGAGCGCCAGACGCGTGCGAACGGACATCAGCCCGGCGAGCGTGCCGGCGAGCGGTCCCCGCGCCGGAACCCCGTCGCGCGCGAACCGAACCGGCACGTCGGCCGGACCATCCGGCTCGGGGGCATCGGGCGCGAGGACCACGACGACCTCGGCGCACACCTCCCCGAGCCGCCGGACGGCGTGATGCAGGAGGGGCGCTCCCCGATACGGCTCGGCGAGCTTGTCGCGGCCGAACCGGCTCGACCTCCCGCCGGCGAGGACGATCCCGGTGGTCTCAGCCGGGCGAGTCGCCATCGCCGGCCGAGGGAGCTCGGTTCTGCACGTACTGGAACCCGAACCGGCCCTTGATGCACAGGTGACCGCTCGTCACCGAGTGATCCGACGGCGAGGTGACCTTCACGATCTCGTTGTCCTGCACGTGGACCTCGAGCTCGCAGCCCACCCCGCAGTAGGGGCAGATCGTCGAGGTGACCGTCTGCTCGGCCTCGTCCCACTCGCCCGCCTGGCGCCGCTCGTGCTCGCTCGAAAACATGAGCGCGCCGGTGGGGCAGACCCCGATGCAGTTCCCGCAGTACACGCAGGCCGAGTCCGGGAGCCCGATGTCGAACTCCGTCGAGATCCGCGCGTCGAAACCTCGGCCGGCCACCGAGATCGCGAACGTGTTCTGCGCATCGGTGCCGCACGCCTCGACGCACTTGTAGCAGAGGATGCAGCGCGAGTAGTCGCGCACGTACAGGTCGTTGTCCACCTTCACCGGTTGCCGCACCGTCTCGGCGGCCTCGCCGGTCGGTTCCCGATGGTGGCCCGCCTGGCGGGCGTCGCGCTCGCCGGCGGCCGCCGGCTCCATCTCGGGTCCGTACCGCGTCGGGTCGGCGCCGTAGTCGCGCTGCCACCGTTCGACGTCGCCCCCGGTGAGCGAGACGTCGACGCTCGAGCCGAGGAACTCCAGGACCATCCGGCGCGACAGGCGCACCCGCTCGGAGTCGGTGCGCACCTTCATCCCGGGCTCGACGCGGCGCGCGCAGGAGGGAACGAGGACCCGGGAGCCCTCGAGCTCCACGACGCACACGCGACACGCGTTCACCGGCGTGAGGTTGTCGGCGAAGCACAGCGTCGGGGTGTCCACGCCCCGATCTCGCAGCGCGTCCAGGATCGTCGAGCCCTCCGGCACGCGGACCGGGGCGCCGTCGACCTCGATCTCGACGATCCGGCGCGGCGGCGCGAGCGGGGTCACGGTCACGACGCGGCCTCGTCGAACAGCCTCAGCCGGTGGACCGCCGAGTCCACGGCGTTCGCCGCGAGCTGACCCAGCCCGCAGATCGAGGCATCCCGCATCACCTGGCCGATCTCGCCCACCAGTGCCAGCTCCTGCGAGAGCGAGCCGTTCGCGCGGCCGCGGATCATCCTCGCGAGCGCCTCCTCCTGGCGCACCGTGCCGACCCGGCAGGGGACGCACTGGCCGCAGGACTCGTCCCGGAAGAAGGCGGCGATCCGCAGCACGATGTCGGGCAGGTCGACGTCCTCGTCGAAGGCCATGACCACGCCCGACCCCAGCGTCACGCCCTCGGCGCGGGTGTCCTCGAACGTGAGCTTCAGGTCCAGGTCGTCGGGCGTGACGAACGAGCCCGCCGCGCCGCCCAGCAGCACCGCCTTCAGCGGCTTCCCCTGGCGCACGCCGCCGGCCAGGTCGAGCATCTCCCGAACCGTGATCCCGTGCTCGACCTCGTAGACGCCCGGCCGTTCGACGCACCCGGACAGGCAGAACAGGCGGGGACCGGTCGACTCGGGCGTCCCGAGCTTCGCGTACTCCGACCCGCCGATCCGCAGGATCTCGAGCACGTTCACGAGCGTCTCGACGTTGTTGATGCCGGTCGGCTTGCCGAACAGACCCTTCTCGACCGGGAACGGCGGCTTGTTCCGCGGCTCGCCCCGCTTGCCCTCGATCGAGTTGAACAGCGAGGTCTCCTCTCCGCAGATGTAGGCGCCGGCGCCCCTGCGGAGCTCGACGTCGAACGCGAACCCCTCCCCCATGACGTCGGCGCCGAGGAGGCCGTGGGCGTACGCCGTCTCGATCGCGTGCTCGAGCATCGCGGTCGCGTTCGGATACTCGCCCCGGATGTAGACGAAGCCCTTCTCCGAGGAGGTCGCGTAGCCGGCGATCGTGAGCGATTCGAGGACCGCGAACGGATCGCCCTCCATGAGCACGCGGTCCTTGAACGTTCCCGGCTCGGACTCGTCCGCGTTGCACACGAAGTAGTGCGGCCGGGCCGGCTGGGCGGCGACGGCCTCCCACTTCACGCCGGCGGGGAAGGCCGCGCCCCCGCGTCCGAGCAGCTTCGCCTCCTTCAGCTCGCGGACGACGCCCTCCGGACCGAGCTCGACCGCGCGCCGCAGGCCCGCGTACCCGCCGTGCGCCCGGTAGTCGTCGAGGGATCGCGGATCGACCGCGCCGACTCGGCGCAGCAGGCGGAGGCCCTCCCGCGGCTGCAGGACCGCCTCGCCCGCTCCCGCCGCGCTCGTCCAGGCGCCACCGCTCAGGAACGGCTCGAGCGAGCCCGTCGAGACCGGTCCCATCGACTCCTCGCTCGCCCCGTCGCCGACCGTCTGCGCCAGCGCCGCCGGAGCCCGGTCGCACATGCCCAGGCAGGGACTTCGCAGGATCTGGCCGCGCCGCTCCGGCCCGGCCGCGCGCTCGAGATCGGCGATAAGGGCCTCGGCGCCGTTCACACGGCAGGCGATGTCGTCGCACACGTGGAGCACGGTGGGCGGCCGCGGCTCGACGGAGAACATCGCGTAGAACGTCGCGACCCCGTAGGCCTCGGCCGGCGGAACCGTGAGCCGCTCGCAGGCGTACCGAAGCCCGCCCGGGCTGATCCAGCCGGCGCTCGACTGCAGGGCGTGCAGCGCGGGGAGCAGCAGGTGGCGTTGCTCGCGCGCCTCGTGGCCTCCGCGAGCGACCCGGCCGTCGAACTCGATCTCGCGCGCCCCGCCCGTCCACCCCGATCCCGCCGGACCGAGGACGGTATCGACGGCGGCGCGTTCCCGGTCCGTGGGCGCGGCATCGGGCAGGACGAGATCCACCGCGGCCTAGTCCCCCACGCGATCGGCGATCGTGTCGATCCTGACGGCCGAGGCCTTGAACTCGGCCGTCCCCGACTTCGGATCCGTGGCGTCGATCGTCAGGACGTTCGTGTCGACCTGGTCCGGGAAGTGCAGCGTCATGAACACGAGGCCCGGCCGCAGCCCGCGGTCGACCCGGATGGGCGCCTCGACCGACCCGCGCCTGGACGTGATCCGGACGACCTCGCCCTCCCCGACGCCGAGACGCTCCGCGTCCTCCGGGGAGACGTCGATCGTCTCGCCGCGACGCAGCGGCGACGTGTACCCGCCGGTCTGCACGCCGGTGTTGTACGAGTCCAGGCGCCGGCCGGTGGTCAGGCGGAGCGGGAACTCCTCGGTGAGCTCGTCGACGGGCGGCTCGAACGGCGTCACGCTGAACGGAGCCTTCGGACCGCGCTTCTCCCGATCCTCCTCCCACAGGCGCGCGTGCAGGAACAGCGTGCCCGGATGGTCCTCGTCCCAGCACGGCCACTGGAGCCCGGGCCCGTCGTCCAGACGCTCGTTCGTCATGCCGGCGTGCATCGGCGAGACGGCACGAAGCTCGTCCCACGCCGAGCGCGGCGTGACCTCGCCCCAGTCGTGCCCGAGGCGCTTGGCGATCTGCGCGATGATCCAGATGTCGTCCCTCGCGTCCCCGGGGGGCTCCAGGACCTTGCGGACGCGTTGCACGCGACGCTCGCTGTTCGTGACCGAGCCCTCGGACTCGAGGGCCGCGTTCGTGGCGGGAAGGACGACGTCGGCCATCTCGGCGGTCCTCGTCATGAACAGGTCCTGGACGATGAGCGTGTCGAGGTTTCCCATCAGCTTGCGCGCCCGCCCGACGTCGGCCTCCGAGGACGCTGGGTTCTCCCCGATCACGTACAGGGCGCTCAGGTCACCCTCCTCCATCGCGTCGAACATCTGCGTGAGGGTCCAGCCGTACTTCGGGATGACGGCGACCCCGCAGACCTCCTCGTACCGGGCGCACGCCTCGGGATCGTTCTCGATGTCCTGGAACCCGGGCAGCTTGTTCGGGATCGCGCCCATGTCGCCACCGCCCTGCACGTTGTTCTGGCCTCGCAGCGGGTTGAGCCCGCTCCCGTACCGGCCGACGTGGCCCGTGAGCAGGCCGAGGTTGATGAGCGACAGGACGTTGTCGACCGCGTTGTGGTGCTCGGTGATGCCGAGCGTCCAGCAGATCTCGGCTCGGTCGGCGTTCGCGTAGGCGTGGGCGACCTCGCGGATCACCTCGGCCGGGATGCCGGTCGCCTGCTCGCCGCGTTCGAGCGTCCACTCCATGACGGAGTCCCGGTAGGCGCGGAAGCGCATCGTCGCGCGTCGGATGAACGTGGGGTTGTGCAGGTCCGAGACGATGATCTCGCGGGCGATCGTGTTCGAGAGCGCGATGTCCGAGCCCACGTCGATGCCGA
>DATBLA010000117.1:0-26506 GCA_036555645.1 Actinomycetota bacterium | reverse complement strand
CAGGACCACGTCATCCCCCGCGATCCGGCGCAGGCCCCGAAGGCACGCGGCTCGGGACCTCGCCCGGATCTCGCGCCCTCCCACCCGTCCGACCCACCCCGCCGGCACGAGTCGCATCGTCGCGGTGGCGCTTGGGCGTGGCACGGCCCGATGATAGCGACGGCGTCTCGCCGCCCCGTCAGGGATCGCGGCGGCGCCCGCGCGTCCGATTGAGCTCGACGCGCCAGCACCCCTCGTGCCAGTGACGTCGATCGTCCGGGGAATCCTGCGGCACCGCGACGAGATGCCACACGCCCGGCCGCACCTCCAGGTCGCAACCCGGGCATCGGTACGGCTTGTCCGAGACCACGCGACGGACGTCGAAGCCCGGCACGAGGGCCCACGGCGGGGCGACGGACTGCGGCATCCGAACCGGCTGGGGACCGTCCTCGGGGGCGCGCCGGTTGCGCCTGGGCATCAGCCGGCGACGACCCGCCGCACGAACGCCGCGGCCGGCTCGGCGAGCCCCGCGCCGACCTCCAGGTCGTCCGCGCGGACGCCCTTGCGCCGGAACGAGTGGTCGCCGCCCTCGATCCGGACCAGGGTCGCGCGATCGGCCAACCCGTCGAGCACGGGCGCGAGCACGTCCGGGCGGGCGAACGGATCCGCCGTGCCCTGGAGGAACAGCATCGGGACCTCGACGGCGGACAGGTGATCGGCGCGCACGCGCTCGGGCTTGCCGGGTGGGTGCAGTGGGTAGCCGAGGAACACGAGACCGCGCGCCGCCATCCCGTCGGCCACGCACATCGAGGCGATCCGTCCCCCGAGCGATTTCCCGCCGGCGAGCACGGACGAGCCGCGAGACCGCGCGAGCACGGACGCGAACACCGCGTTCCACGTCTCGCGAAGGACCCGTTCGGGGTCGGGCGACCGGCGCCCCCTGTCGACGTACGGGAAGTTGAACCGAACGGTGGCCACGCCCTCGGCCTCCATCCCGCGGGAGAAGCCCTCGAGGAACGGGTGGTCCATCCCGGCGCCGGCGCCGTGCCCGAGGACGAGCGTCGCGATCGCACCCCGAGGCGCGATCGCGACCGTGCTCACGTCGCCGGAGGGCCCCTGGACCGGGGCTCGGACTTCGGCCGAGGCCATGCCAGAATCCTGGCAGATGACCGGCACGCTGTACCTGGGGACCTCGGGCTTCGCGTACGACGAGTGGAAGCACGGTGTCTTCTACCCGGAGGGGCTGAAAGACCGCGAGAAGCTCCCGTACTACGCGAGCCAGTTCAACTCCGTCGAGATCAACTACTCGTTCCGGCGGTTCCCGACGGAGAAGACGTTCGAGTCATGGCGGTCGAGCACTCCCGACACGTTCCGGTTCACGCTGAAGGCGAACCAGCGGATCACGCACTTCAAGCGGCTCGCCGACACGGACGAGGACGTCCGAGAGTTCCTCGATCGCGCTCGGCTCCTCGGGGACCGACTGGGCACGATCCTGTACCAGTGCCCGCCGAACCTGCCCTACGACCGCGGGCTCATCGAGGCGTTCGTCGGCTACCTGCCGCCGAACCCGCGCGCCGCGATGGAGTTCCGCCATCCCTCGTGGGTCGAGGCTCGCGAGCTCCTCGGGTCCCAGGGGGTCGCCTGGTGCGTCGCCGAGACCGACGAGCAGGATCCAGGCTCCGAGGACCTGTCCTGGGAGCCGTTCGGGTTCCTGCGCCTTCGAAAGACCGAGTACACCGACGAGGAGCTCGGCGCGTGGACCGAGCGGATCCGGCCGGCGCTCGAGGCCGGCAGCGACATCTACTGCTACCTCAAGCACGAGGACGAGGGCGCGAGCCCGAAAATGGCCAAGCGCCTGGAGGCCATGCTGGGCGGCCGGGCCTAGCCGGACAGTGGCACGCGGCCGGTGATCCGGCTCCCGGCTCCGGGCGCCGAGCTGACGTCGAGCGAGCCTCCGAGCGCGTCCAGACGATCGCGCATGTTCTGCAGGCCCGCGCCCCGCGCGATGGATGGGTCGAAGCCACGCCCGTCATCGGCCACGGTGAAGACGAGCGATTCGCCCTGGCGCCCGATCCGGACGTCGGCCCTGCTCGCCTCGGCGTACTTTGCGACGTTCTGCAGTGCTTCGAGGCAACAGAAGTACACGGCGGCCTCGACCTCCTGCGGATAGCGCTCGGTGCCGTCGACCTCGACGACGACGGGAACCGGTGCCTTCCGGGCGCGGGCGCCGACCGCTGCCGCGAGCCCTTGGTCGGCGAGGACCTGCGGGTAGATGCCGTGAGCGAGATCCCGTAGGTTCTCGAGTGCCCCCTGCGTGTCGGCCACGACCTCGTGCAGCAGGCCCCGCGCTCGCTCTTCGTCACGGCCGATCAGCCCCTCCGCGAGACGCGCCTTGACCCCGACCGCGACGAACTGCTGCTGCGCACCGTCGTGGAGGTCACGCTCGAGCCGGCGCCGTTCAGCGTCCTGCGCTGCCACGAGGCGTTGCCGGGACGCGCGCAGCTCCTCGATCAGCCGGACGTTGGACAGCACGAGGCTCGCCTGCGAGGCCACGTCGGCGAGCAACCGTTCCTGGGCGGGGCCGAGCGGTTCGCTCGGCGGCATGCGCACGGAGATGGCGCCGAGCAGGCCGTCGGCGTGACGGACCGGCACCACCGTGTCCTCGCCGGCCATGGACGGCAGCGATCCGTCGGCGACCGGGAGCTCGCGCACGTCGGGCTCGGCCCCCGACCATGCTTCGGCGCGGAGCTTCCCGCCGACGCGGAGCCACACGGTCGTTCGCTCGGCACCGGTGCCCGCGGCAACCATCTGGGCCATCCGCGGCAGCACATCGTCGGTCGAGTAGGTGCCGGCGAGCTGATCGGTGAATTCCGAGAGCACCTCGTAGGGCGTCGCCCGCCGCCCGTACACGACGCGGTTCGCGAGCCGGCGCGCCCACGCATGCACCGGCTGGAACGCGAGGGCCACGATCCCCGCCGCGAGCGCCGCGAGCAGCGGGCCGCGGCCCTCCCCGACGAGCGCTCCCACGCCGACCACGACGCCCACGTACACGACCGTGATGAAGGCGACGAGCGCGCCGAACACGACCGCCCTGTTGATCACGACGTCGATGTCGTAGAGGCGGTACCGCACCACGGCGATCGCGATCGAGATCCACAGCAGGAGCAGGGCAAGGGCGGAAAGGATCGACATGACCGGGGTGTCGACGATGTTGCCGAGCACGAACGTCACCCCGACGAGCACGGCCGCCGCCAGGAACCACTTGAGCTGAAGCCGCTCCACCCCGTGCGCGGCTCGGAACCTGACCACGACTGCCACGACGCAGAGGACGACCGCGACGAAGAACACGACGAACGCGAAGCCGAACACGATGCCGATCGTTCCGGTGAGATCGCGTTGGTGGAGCACCGCTGTCCCGTGGACCGTTGCGTACACGACGGCCGCCCCCAAGAGTGCGACGAAGTCGATGGCCGTGAACCACAACAGCGGGAGCCACCTGCGGGAGTGCAGATCCCCGGTGGGGAACAGCAGGATCACCAGGGCGAGCAGACCGATCGGCACGGTCCAGGTCCAGGTGGCGAGCCACAGCGCGACCTCGCCACCCACGGTTCCGGGCTCGATCAGCAGCGCGTGCTGCGCGTAGACCTGGGAGAAGCCCCCGACCGCGAGGAACACGCCCGCCAGCAGGAACATCCAGCCGAGCCGATTCTCCGGCACGTGCGTGGCCAGGATGATCCCGATGATCGGAACGGCGAGGTTGACGAGGTCACTGAACACGTCGTCGGCGGTCCACCCGACGGTGCCGAGGAGGCCGGCTGAGACGCCCAGGACGGCCTTGTGATCCGCGTACATGAGCACGAGGCGAGCGAGCATGAGCGCGATCGAGACGAGCCCGATCACCCAAGCGAGCCGGCGCGACGTCCGAGAAGCCATCGTCGGCCTGCATGGTCGTCCCCGAGCCGTCGGCGGGCAAGGGTGGTGACCTCCCGATGGCGCGCGTGCTGGCTCGCCCCGGCGATCGCGCCACGAGAGAGCGCGACCCGTTCGAACGGGAGGTCGATGACCGTTGGCAACGCCGTTGGGTTGACCCTTCCGACGACATGGCGGGAGACTGACCGACGATGCCCGCGACCCGACATCGCCCTACCGCCGCGCTCGTGCTCTGCGCGCTCGCGGTCATGTCGCTCGTGACGATGATCCCGCCGCTCGCGAGCGCGGCGCCCGCGTGCCCGTTCGACCGGGAGCCCGAGTACGCCGGCACGGTCCCCGAGGCCAAGGACGTCATCGGGTTCCGGCTCGGCCGTCGCGAGGTCACGGTCGAGGAGGCGTACACCTACCTCGACGCGGTCGACGCCGCGAGCGACCGGGTGCGGACCGACACGTACGCCACGACCGCCGAGGGACGACCGCTCCGCTACGCGATCGTCGGGCGGCCTGAGAACATCTCCGACGACGGTCTGGCCGACATCCGCGCGGCGATCACGCAGATCCGCGACCCCGACACGCCGGCCGACGTCGTCGCCGACCTCGCCGAGACGACGCCGGCCTTCCTCTACATCGCCGGCAACGTGCACGGGAGCGAGGAGAGCGGAACCGACGCCGCGCTGCGCGTGCTGCGCGATCTCGCGGACCGGACCGACTGCGCGGCCACGCGCATCCTCGACAACGCGGTCGTGTTCATCCTGCCGACGCAGAACCCCGACGGGCGGGTGGCCGACACGCGCCGCAACTCCTACGGCTTCGACATGAACCGCGATTGGTTCGCCCGCACGCAGGCCGAGGTCGACGGGGCGATCGAGCTGCTTCGCCGCTACCCGCCGGTCCTGTTCGTCGACGCCCACGAGTTCGGCTACTACCGGTCGTTCTTCGCGCCGAACGACGACCCCGTGTACCACGACGTCTCCGAGCAGGTCCGCTCGTGGATCAACGACCTGTTCGCGCCCGCGCTCGCGCGAGAGTTCCGCGAGCGTGACTGGGGCTTCTTCAACTACGGCGGCTACGACCTGTTCATGCCCGGCTACGGGGACACGGTCCCGGCGAACGGGTTCATGGCGGCGGCGTTCACGCTCGAGCAGTACAACGGCGCGCCGATGAGCCTGCGCGAGCAGAAGACCCGCCTCCAGTTCTGGCTCCTGCTCTCGATCGCCGCTCGCGAGCGCGCCGACATGCTCGTCCAGCAGCACGATGCGTACGTCGAGGCCGTTCGGCAGGGCGAGCAGGGGATCCTCGAGCCCAACGTCCTGCAGAACCCGACGAGCGAGCTGATCGCGGAGGTTCCCGATCGACGCGTCCGCCACTACTTCATCCTCGACGACCCCGACCGCGCGTACGAGGTCCAGCTCCTCGTCCGCCGGCTCCAGCGGATGGACGTCGAGGTCTATCGACTCGACGGGCCCCTCGAGGTGGCGGACTACCGCCCGTACGCGAGGTCCCCGAGAGCGACCACCCTGCCGGAGGGGACGTACTGGATCCCGCTTGCCCAGGCGCAGAAGCACTGGGTCCAGCTCATGCTGAACGAGGACACCTACGTGCCGGTCCGGCGGACCTACGACATCAGCGGCTGGTCGAGCCCGCTGCTCATGAACCTGGACGGTGGCTCCTCAGGGAGGCGGCTCGAGCCGTCGGCAACGCTCGTCCCACCGGTCGAGGACCCCGCGTGGACGCAGGGGCCGGATCCGATGCCGCGGATCGGCGTGTTCGCGACGTCGAAGGCCGTCTACTCGTTCGAGGGGGTGGGCCAGCTGCGCTGGCTCTTCGACAACCGGTGGCACGTCCCCTACGAGGTGCTCTTCGGGGCCGACATCGCCGCGGGCGCCCTCGACGACATCGACGTGCTCGTCGTGCCCTCCGGCGGCTGGGTGATCGGGCAGCGCCGGCTCGGACCCGAGGGCGTCGACCGTCTCGTGGAGTGGGTCGAGGACGGCGGACGGTACGTGGGCTACAAGTTCGGTGGCGCGCTCCTCGCGGAGCACATCGGGATCACCTCGGCGAGGTTCCGCAACTCGCCCTACGAGGTCGAGGGAACGCTCATCCGGGTCGAGGTGCGCGACTCGAGCCCGCTCGGAGCCGGGGTGGGCAGCGACGTGTGGATCATGTTCTCGGACGACGACACGGTTCGGATCCGCCCGAGCGCCGCGCCGCTCCGCTACCCGCCGGCCGAACGGTTCGACACGTCGGGGCTCGCCCTGCACACCCAGCGGCTCGCCGGCCAGCCGGCGGCGGTCGACGAGGCCTTCGGCGACGGCCGGGTCGTGCTGTTCCCCTACGACCTGAACTTCCGCGGGAGTACCCAGGGGACGCAGCGCATCCTGTGGAACGCGCTGTTCGGTCCCGACCCCCGGTAGCCGGTCACTCCGCCAGGCGCGTGCGCACCGAGCGTTCGAGCTCGGAGAGCCGATCCGGGTCGTCGACCTGCCGGCCGAGCTCGTCGCGAACGTAGAAGACGTCGACCACGCGCTCCCCGTACGTCGCGACCTTGGCCAGATGCACGTCGAGCCCGAGCTCTGCGAGGGACCGGGTGATGTCGAAGAGCAGACCGATCCGGTCCGGTGCGGAGACCTCGATCACGGTGAAGAAGTCCGACGTGTCGTTGTCCACGCTCACGCGAAGCGGGATGTCGTGACGGGTCACCGGGTAGTGCTCGCGCTTCTCCCGCACGCGATGATCCAGCGAGATCCGTCCCTCGATCGCGCGGCGGAGCGTCCCGCGGAACGCTCGCCATCGATCCTCCCCCACGACGGGGTCGAAGGCGCCCTCGACCTCGAACAGGTCGAGGGCCTCCCCCCGGTCCGTCGTGAAGACCTGCGCGGTCAGGATCGACAGGCCGGACAGTGACAGCGCGCCCGCGATCATCGACAGCAGTCCCGGGCGGTCTGCGGCGACCACCGTGAGGTCGTAGGTCGACGGGCGCGACCCCTCGCCCGCGAGCGTTCGAACCTCGACCGCGCCGATCGGCGTCGACAGCAGCGCGAAGTGACGGGCGACGCGTTCGGGCGCCACGCCCAGGACGACGCTCGGCGGCATCCGCTCGACGAACTCCTCGACCTCGTCGGGATCCTCCTTCGCCAGGGCATCGCGCACGGCGGCCCGTCGCTCCGAAAGGCGCTCGGCGGTCTCGACCCCCGCCTGTCCGCGCTCGAGCACACGCTGGACCTTCGCGACGAGCTCGCGCACGAGCGTGGCGCGCCACGGCGTCCAGGCGAGCGGTCCCGTGGCGGAGGCGTCGGCGATCGTGAGCAGGTACAGGGCAGCGAGCCGTTCGGGCGTGCCCACGGTCGCCGCGACGTCCAGGACGAGGTCGTCGTCCTCGAGATCGCGGCGCGTGGCGGTGTCGGACAGGAGCAGGTGCTCGGCGACGAGGAACCGAGCCAGCTCGGCGGAGGGGCCCGTCAGACCGATGTGGTCGAGCGTCTCGTCCGCGATCCGAACGCCCTCGGCCACGTGGTTGCCACGCCCGTTCTTGCCGATGTCGTGGAGCAGGGCCCCGAGGAGGAGGCCGTCACGCTCGCCGACGGCCCGGGCGGCCTGCGCGGCGAGCGGATCGTCGGCCGCGTCGCCGAGCAGATCGCCGGCCGCCGCCAGGGCGTGGAGCAGATGTACGTCGACCGAGTACCGATGGTAGGGATCTCGCTGCGGCCGGCACCGGACCGCCGCCCACGCCGGCAGGTATCGAACGAGCAGGCCGGTGCGATCGAGCGACTCCAGGGCCACCGCCGCTCCCGATCCGGTGCGCAGGAGCTCCAGGAACGCCTCGCGGACGCGCTCGCTCCACTCCACGTCCTCGACCACGGCCCCGGCCTCGATCGCATCGAGCACCGACACCGGGATCGCACCGCCCGCGCGAGCGGATGCGGTGAGCGCCTCGAGGATCCCGGCGGGCGTGGGCTCGATCGCGGCGCCCTGGCCCGTCCCGTGATCGAACCGGTCGAACACCGATCCCACGACGTGCTGCACGTGGCGCGCGTGATCGAAGACGGCTCGCATGAGCGCATCGACCGCGAGGAGCTCCGGCTCGTCGAGGAACCCCATCGCGCCCGCGATCGCCGGCTGGAGCTCGAGGAGCAGCCGATCGGTCGAGCGTCGCGTCTCGAGGTGGATGGCGCTTCGAGCTCGAAAGAGGAACTCGTCGGCCTCCTCGAGCGCCGCCCGCTCGGAGGCCCGGAGCAGACCCGCGTCCTCGAGCGGCGCCTCGATCGCTGTCTGGAGCCAGCCGAGCGTCTGCACGTCCCGGAGGCCCCCGGTCCCCTCCTTGAGATCCGGCTCGAGCAGGGCGGAGACGGCGCCGTACCGCTCGGCTCGGGCGCGGGCATCCTCGCGCAGGCGCGCCGCGAAGGCCGACGGATCGCGCCGAACGCCGGCTCGGACGAGGTCGCTCGCCCCGGCCCAGAGCCGTCCGTCACCGGCCAGCAGCCGCCCGTCGAGCATGGACGTCGCGGCGTCCAGGCGAGAGGTCGCGACCTCCCCGCATTCGGCCTGCGTTCGCACGGCATGGCCGACGCCGAGACCGGCGTCCCACAGCGGGTAGAGCAGACGTTCGGCGAGCTCGGCGACGTCGTCGGGGGGCCCCGGATCGTGGACGATGAGCAGGTCCACGTCCGATCCGGGCGCGAGGAGCCCCCGCCCGTAGCCACCGAGGGCGACGAGATCGACGCCCCGCGGCTGCGCCTCGACGAACAGCGCCCGCAGGCAGGTGTCGACGAGCTCGGCTCGCCGTGCAGCGGACCATCGCCCGTGATGTCCGAGCGAGTACGCGCGATCGAGTGCCGAGAGCTCGTCGAGGAGCCGGGCCACCGGCGCCGGCACGTCGGCCGGCGGTGCCGTCGGTTCGGGCATCGCTAGAGGGCGTCGGGGCCCATCTCGCCCGTCCGGATGCGGACGACCTGGTCGACCGAGGTCACCCAGATCTTCCCGTCGCCGATCTTGCCCGTCCGCGCGGCCTTCGTGATCGCGTCGACCACGCCCGCGGCCTGGTCGTCCTCGACGAGGACCTCGACCTTGATCTTGGGGACGAAGTCCACCTGATACTCCGCGCCGCGGTAGACCTCGGTGTGTCCGCGCTGGCGTCCGAACCCCTCGACGTCGGAGGACGTGAGGCCGTTGATGCCCACGTCGCGGAGCGCCTCCTTCACCTCGTCGAGGCGATGCGGCTTCACGATCGCGACGACGAGCTTCAGGACGCCCTCCCCCAGGTCACGGCTCGGACCCTGAACCCCTCACCCGGCGGCGGCCTTCTTCCTCGTCGCGGTCGTCTTCTTGGCGGCTGCCGGCTTCTTCGGCGAGGACCGGGTCGTCCGCTTCTTGGCCGAGGCCCGCGTCCCTCCCGAGCTCGACGGCGTCCGCTCCTTCGCCGCCGCGACCGAGGCCTTCAGGGCCTCCATGAGGTCGACGACGCGCGCCGGCGCCTCCTCGGCCGGCGCCTCGATCGGCTGCCCGGCGAGCTTCTTCTCGACGATCTCGAGGAGCGCCTCGCGGTAGGCGTCCTGGAACGCCTGCGGGTTCCAGGGCTCGGACAGGCTGTCGATGAGCGAGCGCGCCATCTCGATCTCGTTGTCGCGGATCTTCTCGTCGGCTCCGAGCGTGTCGAACTCGGCCCCGCGCACCTCGTCCGGCCAATACATCGTCTCGAGCACGAACACCTGGTCCTTGAATCGCAGCGCCGACAGGTGCTCCTTGTCGCGGAAGCTCACCTTCGCGATCCCGACCTTGCCCTCGTCGGCGAGCGCTTGCCGCAGGAGCGCGTAGGCCTTCGCGCCGGTCTCGTCGGGAACGAGGTAGTACGACTTCTTGAACAGGATCGGGTCGATCTCGTCGAGCTCGACGAACTGCTGGATGTCGATGGATCGCCCTGAGGGGACGGGAACCGCGTCGAGATCGTCGTCGGTCACGACGATGTACCGGTCCTTCTCGACCTCGTACCCCTTCACGATGTGCTCGTACTCGACCTCCTGCCCGTCGATCGAGCACACCCGCTTGTATCGGATCCGGCCCATGTCCTCGTCGTGGAGCTGGTTGAACTTCAGGCCCTTCTCCTCGGTCGCGGGGTACACGGAGACCGGGATCGTCACGAGGCCGAACGAGATGGCCCCCTTCCACATGGCTCTGGGTGGCATGGCGACTCTCCTTCGAGGTGGGGACGGCCAGGAAGAAGGATTCTAGTCGTCACGGGCGACAGGCCCCGGCCGGCGCCCGCTTCCCCGGCCGATACGCTGGAACGATGCCGGCGAGGAAGAGGCGTTCGGGCGGCCTCGCGACGACCGTGGAGTTCCCGACCCCCCTGCCCGTGACGAAGCGCGGGGACGCGTGGTGGATGGAGACGGACGGACGCGAGCTGCGCCTGTCCAATCTCGACAAGGTGTTCTGGCCCACCGAGGGCTACACGAAGGGCGACGTCGTCGCGTACTACCTCAACGTCGCCGAGCTCATCCTGCCCCATCTGCTCCGCCGCCCGCTCACGATGAAACGCATGCCGGACGGGATGGCGGGCGGGTTCTTCTACGAGAAGACCGCGCCCTCGCACACGCCCGACTGGGTGCGGCGATGCCCGGTGCAGAGCGAGGAGAACCGCGACGGGGTGATCGGCTACCTGACCGTCGACGACCTGGCCACGCTGCTGTACGTCGCGAACCTCGGCTGCATCGAGATGCACCCCCTGCACTCGCGGTGCGAATCGGTCGACACCCCCGACTACCTGTTCTTCGACCTGGACCCGATGGGCGCGTCTTTCGAGGACGTGCTCGCGGTCTCGCTCCACGTCCGCGCGGCGCTCGATGCGCTCGGCCTCGAGGGATACCCGAAGACCTCGGGGGCGACGGGCGTGCAGATCTACGTCCCGGTCGAGCGCGGCTGGTCCTACGACCAGGTGCGGACGTTCGTCGGGACGGTCGGCCGGATGATCGAGCGGGCCGATCCCGATCGCGTGACGATGGCATGGAAGATCGACAAGCGAACCGGCAAGGTGTTCATCGACCACAACATGAACCGAAGCGGCGCGAACATCTCCGCGGTCTACTCCCTGCGGCCTGAGGCCGGCGGAACGGTCTCCACCCCCCTGACGTGGGACGAGGTCGAGGCCGGCGTCACGCCGATGGACTTTCGGATCGACAACGTGTGGGAGCGGTTCGGGCGCATCGGCGACCGGTTCGAGCCGGTGCGAACCGCGCCTCAGAACCTGGCGCCGGCTCTGGAGGCGGTCGGCCTCCCCACTGAGAAGACCGTGGACGTTCGGCGGAGCTCCGCCGAGGTCGTCGCCGCGTCCAGGGACCCGAACCTGGACGAGTACCTGCGCAAGCGCACGTTCGGCCCCGAGGGAACGACCGAGCCGGCGCCGGGCGAGGCTGCCGGCGGCGGCGACTCGTTCGTGATCCACAAGCACCGGGCCACGAGGCTCCACTACGACGTCCGGCTCGAACGAGACGGGGCGCTGCCGTCCTGGGCGGTCCCACGCGGGCTGCCGACGCAGCCCGGCGACAAGCGGCTGGCCGTGCGGACCGAGGATCATCCGCTCGAGTACGGATCGTTCTCGGGCACGATCCCCGAGGGGCACTACGGTGCGGGCGAGGTCCGGATCTTCGACGACGGGACGTACGAGCCCGTCGAGTGGACGGACTCGAAGGTGAGCTTCCGGCTCCACGGCCGCCGGTATCCGGGCCTGGAGTTCCACTTCGTCAAGACGCGCACCGACTGGCTCGCCTTCCTCGCCTCCGGGCAGGTGGCGCCGCTGATCGCGTCGCCACCTGCGCTCCAGCCCATGCTCGCCGAGGGCGGATGGAAGGCGTTCGACGACCCGGCGTGGTGGTTCGAGCCGAAGTTCGACGGGATCCGCTCGGTGACGGCCATGTCGACCGATGCGACACGGCTTGTCACCCGCAACGCGCGGGACGTCTCGGACAAGTACCCGGAGCTCCGCATGATCCACGAGCTCGTCGACCAGGTGAACGCGGTGCTCGACGCCGAGATCGTCGCCTTCGACGAAGATGGAAAGAACTCGTTCGAGGCGTTGCAGCAGCGGATGAACCTGACGAACGAGCGCGAGATCAAGCGCATCTCGGCCAAGATCCCGGTGGCGCTGGTGGCGTTCGACCTCCTGTGGTTGGACGGCAACGACGTGACCGGATTGGCCCTCCAGGACCGGCGCGAGCTCCTGGAGGCGATCGTCGAGCAGGACCACCGGCTGCAGGTCGTCACGCACGTCGAGGGCGAAGGGAAGGACTTCGTCGAGGTCGCCCGGAGGCTCGGGCTGGAGGGCGTGGTCGCCAAGCGGACGGGCTCGCGGTACCAGCCGGGCCGGCGCTCCCCGGACTGGCGAAAGATCAAGCTCACGAACACCCAGGATTGCGTGATCCTCGGCTGGACCCCCGGGCAGGGAGGGCGGAGCGGAACGTTCGGCGCGCTGCTCGTCGGCGCCTACGACTCCGGCGAGCTGCTGTGGATCGGCCAGGTCGGCACGGGGTTCACCCAGCAGACGCTCGAGCGGTTGCTGGAGCAGCTGCGCCCGCTCGTGCGCTCCGCGCCGCCGATCGACGATCCCGAGCTGGGGAAGGTGCGGGGGGCGACGTGGGTCGAGCCGTCGCTCGTGTGCGAGGTCGAGTACCTGGAGATCACGAAGAGCACGAAGAAGATGCGGGCGCCGTCGTTCAAGGGGATGCGGGAGGACAAGCTCCCGCACGAATGCGTCCTCGAGCTCCCGAGATCCGGCGGCGCCTGAGCCGTCGGGCTGCGATCAGAAGGGCTCGAAGCCAGCGCGGACGAGCATCGCCCGGACGTCGCGGTCCTCCAGACCGCGGGCGACGAGCTCCGCGTAGATCCGCACCGGGCCGAGCGAGCGCCCGCACCGGGGACAGAACTGGAAGTGGTCCTCGGCCGGCGTCTCGCACCACGGGCATCGCGAGACGTCGACGCGATTGTCCGGCTCGAGGCCGGCATCGGCCAGGGCGTCGATGTATCCCTTGCCGTAGTCCCACTGGATGTACTCGTCCTCGCGCACGTCGAAGGCGGGCTCGTGCATCCGCGGCTCGCCGGTCTGGAGCATGTGCTGGAGGTTCTCGGCCAGCAGGTCCCACTCGTAGAAATGGTTCTCGCCGCAGTCCTGGCAGGCGATGACGACGCCCTTCACGCCCTGGTGCTGGAAGGTCCGGCGCATGCCCCCCAGGTCCTCGAGGTCGGCGCGGACGTTCTCCTCCTCCCCCGGCTCCAGGCCGAAGGTCTCGCGCTCGTCGTCGCCGCTCGGCTCTTCCATCAGGGGCCTTCCTCCCCATGGTCCTCGTCCTGAAGGAGGAAGGTCTTGAATCCCTCGGCGGCCCCCAACCCCGCCGCCTCGCCCAGCTCGCGAGCGCGTTCGCGCACCCACGGCTCCGAGTCCTCCGTCCCCTGCGAGGCGTGTCGCCTGAGGGACTCGATCTTGAGGTCCAGCGACTCCGTGATGTCGACGTAGGTGTCGGGCTCCTCGGACGACAGCCACAGGTTCGGCACCTCGAACGGCTCCAGGCCCTCGTCGAGCAACTCGGAGAACTGTGGGCGGCTGGGCGCGTCCGGCATCACGGCGCACAGCGCGAGGGTCCCGGCCTGCTTGTGGTCCCAGTGGTTGATGTACCGGTTGCCGTACCAGAGCCGTGAAGGATCCGGAGCGATGATGACCTCGGGCCTGACCGACCGGACGACGCGGGTGACGGCCCGCCGGGTCTCGAGGTTCACCTCGAGCTCGCCGTCCCGAAAGCCGAGGAACGAGACGCTCTTCACGCCCAGCACGTCGGCGGCGGCGCGTTGCTCGCGCTCGCGGATGGGGATCAGGCCCTCACGCGTGACCCCCGGCTCGTTCGACCCGGCCGAGCCGTCGGTCACGACGCAGTAGTGGACCTCGGTCCCCTCCCGGACCCATGCGCCGACGGTGCCGCCGCACATGAACTCACCGTCGTCGGGGTGGGCGAAGATGACGAGCGCGCTCTCGAACCGCACGAGCCGCAGCCTATCGAATGGCCTCTCGAACGCTGCCGGCGGCACGCCGCTCGCTCCGAACGGGGAGCCCGCCGCTCGGCCGCAACGTCACCACGGGCTGGAGCCCGGGATCGGCGCCCTCGGGCACGACGAGGCGCCACGTCCGAGCGATCGATGCGAGCACGAGCGTGGCCTCGAGCCGGGCGAACGGCTCGCCGATGCACATGCGCGGCCCCGCGCCGAACGGCATGAACGCGTCGCGCGGGCGATCGGCGTCCTCGGAGAGCCACCGTTCGGGCCGGAACACCTCGGGCTCCGACCACCAGCGTGAGTCGTGATGCAGCAGCCACGGCGAGACGACCACGGTGGAGCCGGCAGGGATGACGACGTCGCCCACCCGGTACTCGGCGACGGCGGTGCGGCCGATCGCCCACGAGGGCGGGCGCAGACGCAGGGACTCGGCGACGACGGCCGACGTGTACGGGAGTCGCGGCAGGTCTTCGAACGTCGGTGGCGCATCACCGAGGACCTCGTCGAGCTCCGCGTGCAGCCGGGCCTCGGCGCCGGGATGGCGCGACAGGAGCCACCACGTCCACGTCAGCGCGTTCGCCGTCGTCTCGTGCCCGGCGAGGAACAGGGTGAGCGCCTCGTCGCGAACCTGGCGATCGGTCATCCCGATCCCGTCCTCCCGGGCTTCGAGCAGGAGCGACAGGACGTCCTCACCGAATCCCGCACGTCGGCGCTCGGCGATCATCTCCGCGATCACTCGGTCGAGGTCCGCTTCGAGTCGCCGGTACCGCCGCATCGTCGGCGAGGGGAGGCGGACGAGGACCTGGAACAGCGGCGAGTACGCGCGGTCGAACATGCCGAGCGCGTCGGTGAGCGCGCGTCGCACCGTCGCGCTGCGGGCCTCGTCGACGTCGGAGGCGAACAGCGTGGCGCCGACCACCGCGAGCGTGAGCGCACCCATCTCGGCGTGCGCGTCGAACGTCTCGCCGTCGCGCCATCGGTCGCCGGCACGCTCGGCGGCGCGAACCATCTCGCCGGCGTAGGCCGCGATCCGCTCGTGGTGGAACATCGGCTGGATGAGGCGCCGCTGGCGGCGATGCGTCTCCCCCTCGGAGGTGAGCAGGGACTCGCCGAGCAGCACCTTGGCGGCCCGGACCGTCGGGCCCTTGTGGAACGACCGGTGGCCGCCGACGAGCAGGTCGCGCACGAGCTCGGGGTGGTTCAGGAGATACGCGTTCGATCTGGGGATCCGGAGCATCGTGATGTCTCCGTACGAGGCGAGCCGTTCGAGCAGTCCGAGCGGATCGCGGCGGAACGCCCCCAGCGCCGCCGCTGGGGACAGGCTCGGCCCGGGAGGATGCCGGGTCGTCGACATCACCTTCGGGAGCCTAGCCGCACGGCGATCGAACGTGGCCCGGTACCCTGCGTGGTCGTGATGCTCCCCTACGGATACGCGATCCGACCGCCGTCCGAGGCCGACCTCGACGCGATCGCCGAGGTCCTGCTCGCCGACGATCTCGAGACGGCCGGCCGGTCCGACTACGACGCCGAGTTCGTCCGCGCCCAGTGGCGGTCGCCCGGGTTCGAGCCGGGTCTCGATGGCTGGCTCGCGATCGACGCCGTCAACGCGGCGGTCGGCTTCGCGCTCGTCCTGCCCGAGAACCTGGATGTCGTGAAGTCCTGGGGGGTCGTCCACCCGAGGCATCGCGGCCGCGGGGTCGGTTCGGCGTTGCTCGACCGCGTCGAGGCCCGAGCGGTCGAGCGCCTGGGCGACGTGCCCGGCGGCGCGCTCCACCACGCCGCCGACCAGGCCGACGAGGCCGCCGCCCGGATGCTCGTCGCCCGGGGATTCGAGCACGTCCGATCCTTCCGGCACATGGAGATGTCCTTCGACGGACCGATCGGCTCGCCCGGGCCAGCGCCTGCCGGCGTCGCGATCCGCGACATGGATCCCGAGCGAGACCTCCGCTCGGTCCACGCGATCTTCGTCGAGGCCTTCCGCGACGAGTGGATGTACCGGCCGAGCTCCTACGAGGAGTGGGCGGCGGTGGAGGTGGAGGTGTCGGGGTTCGACGCGGGGCTGTGGTTCGTCGCGCTCGAGGGCGACCGTCCCGTCGGCGCCATCTCGGGATCGGCGGAAGGCGAGCAGGGCTGGATCGGCGAGCTCGGGGTGCTGCCGGCGCGGCGCGGGCGCGGCATCGCCACCTCGTTGCTTCGCCACGCGTTCGCCAGGTTCGCCGAGCGCGGGTTCCCGCGTGTGCGCCTCAACGTCGATGCCGAGAATCCGACCGGCGCCGTCCGTCTGTACGAGCGGGTCGGGATGCGGGTCGCTCGCGGCTGGGAGGTCTACGCGAAACCTGTCGCGGCTCCGAGCTCGGGCTCCGCGAGCGCCGGATAGATCGTCGGCGTCCCGGTCAGGCGCTCCCCGGAGCCGATTCGTCACCCGGCCGGTCGAACCGCACGGATGCGAGGTGCGCCTGCGCGCGCTCGAGCGCTCCGTCGAGCCACGCCTCGTCCTGCGGTCCACGGTCGTCTTCCCTCGGGAACATGAACTGGTTGATGGTGACGTTTCCCAAGGCTCACTCCGCCTGATCCAGCAGCGTCGGCGGGAGTCCTTCCGCCGGCTCAACTGTCGAATCAACCACGTCTCGTCTGCTGACCTCGGGTGGGGTACGAACTGGTTCATCTCGTGGTTGCGTGGGTTCCTTGGCTCCGGAGTGCGTGGAGCTCGGCGCCTTGTCTAGAGCGACCAAAGCGTTGGGGTGTAGATCGTTCAACACGCTAGGTCGATCCCGGGGGGAATCGGACCAGGTTCCATCGATCTCGCCATCGCAAGGACTTCTCTCTTCGATAGCCAGCCAGCGAGACCGTACGTACCTAGGGGGTGACCGAGCGTTGCAGGCCAAATCAGCTCAGACCAGGTGCCAGCGGTCTGCTCGGAGACGCGAAGCCGCCCTGGTTCTCCCCCTATTCGGACCGAAACCGAGTTCTCGGGCGCGCAACCGTCGAGGCGTGCGAGGCCGAACTGGAGCATCAGGGGGCGCCCGATGTCGACGAAGACCTGGAGCTGAGCAGAACGCTCACCCCGGATGGTGGCCATGTACACGATGACGTCAGTGATATCTCCCGCCAGGAGTTGCCTTGGGACCTGGATGGGAACGTCCATGTACCGATCGAGGAACCTGACCGCAGAGGGAACGTCCGAAAATGCTAGTTGGCCGCCGTCCGACCATGCTAGGGCTGAAGCCTCCGCATCAACCCCCGGTGACGCGGTGGGTCGATGCGTCCTCGAGGACAACGCGTCACTCGTACAACCGCCGATCAGACAGACAATCGCAACTGCGAAGAATCGCCCCCACCAGCGCATCCATGCTCCCCTGAGCATTCGACCGTTGCTGCCGGCTTCAACGTAGACGGTACTCCGAAGTGGTTTCGAGAGGAACTGGCGACTTCGGCCTACGGCTCATCGAACCTGATCGAGGCGAGTAGGAGTTTGGCGCGCTCGATGCACGCGTCGAGCCAAGTGCTCTCCTGGGGCCCCCGTTCGTCCTCGCGCGGGAACGCAAACTGGTTCAGCGTCTCGTCCGATCCGAACTGGATGCCACGGGTCTGGAGGTACTCCCCGACGGCGAACTCCCACGAGAAGAGCGCCGACCCGTCCTCGAGCACCTGCACCGTGTAGGTCAGGAAGCGGTTGGGCTCGGCCGTGTAGAGGCGGGCCCCACGGGGCGATCGCCCCGTTCCGGGGCGGAACCCGTGTCGCGCGAGCGCGTCCTCGAACGCCATGGGCCGAGTCTAGGAGGTCGCCGAGCGTGAACGTCCCGGTGCGTCACGGAACCGCGCGCAGGACGCCGTCGCCGGCCGGCGACGACTCGCCCTCGCGCGACGCGACCCCCCGCCGACCGCGCGCGACGGTCGCCCGCGCTTTCCCGATCCCCGAACGGAGCTCGTCCGCCCCGTTCGCCACCATCGTGGCTGCCTTCGCGAGCTTGTTCTCGAGCACCGCCTCCATGGCCGACAGCAGCGCGCCGAGCTCCGCCAACGACGCCTGGGCGTCGTCCGCGTCCCCGAACCGGTCGGCGATGCTGTAGAGGAACAGCAGGACCGGCAGTGCCGTCGAGTACGGCAGGACGACCACGCCCCTCGCGAACGCCTCGGCGTGGGCCCGCCGAAGCACGCCGTAGGCCGCGTCGGGCACCGCGGCGACGGCGACCGGCGCCGTCATCGCGGGATCGAGGTACCGCGCCACCTCCCGGGCGCGAAGCGCGACCTGTCGCTCGATCTCCCGCGCCGTCGTCTCGCGCTCACCCGGATCCTCGAGGCGATCGAGCGCCTCGAGCTCGGCGACCGCCGTCCACTTCGAGTCGATCGGCAGGCGCCGCCCGTCGGGCAGGAGCATCGCGAACTCCACCACTCGCCCGTTGATCCGAAGGTCCGTCTCGATCATCCCCGGCGGCAGCTGACGCAGGTGCTCGTGCAGGAGGTTCTCCCCCGGCCGGCCCCTGGCGCCGTCGCCGGACAGCACCGATGCGAGCCGCCGCACGACCTCCCAGGCCTCGGTGTCGCGCTCGCGGCGCTCTTCCTCGCGGAGCGTGAGCGTCTCGACCGCGCGCCGGGCGCCGGCGATGTCGATCCGAAGGTGCTCGGTGGAGCCCTCGCGCGCCGCGGCCACGTCGGCGAGGCGCCGGAGCTCGGCGTTCACCAGCTCGATGTGCGTCTCGAGATCACCTCGGACCGCGGGCGCCTCGCGGCGTCGAACGGCCAGCGCCGCGAGGGCGACGCCGACGGCCAGCCCGAGCACGACGTATGCCACCTCGCTCATCCGACCTCCTTCCGGGAGCCCGAGGCTATGGGAGGGGTCTGACACACGCGGTTTCCGCGGCTCGAGGCCGCCCGGTACGATCTGCCGAAGATGACGCCGCCCGCCGAGATCCCCGTCCTTCGCGTGCGTGGCTCGCATCGCGAGGTGGGCGAGCAGGTCGGGCTCGCGTGCGCGAGATGGATCAGGGGGGCCGTCGACACGCTCGACGGCCCCCTCCCCGAGGGCCGGACGGCCGACGAGCAGCTCGACCTCGCTCGACGCTTCCGCGACGCGACGGCCGCCGCGTACCCCTGGTACCTCGACGAGGTCGCCGGCGCGGCCGAGACCGCCGACGTCGATCCCCTGTCGCTGTTCGCGACCACGGTCGAGGAGATCTGGTACGAGCCCTACGCCCGCCGCATCACGGGACGATGCACCGACCTCGTCGCGGTGCCGCCGGCGACGCTGGACGGCCACGTGCTCGTCGGCCACAACAACGACCTCGCGCGCGCCGATCAGGACGGCCTCGTCGCGATCGAGTGGACGATCCCTGGCGACCCGGTCGTGTTCACGATCTCGAACGGCATGTCCCTGTCCTGCGGGTGGAACGACGCCGGGATCGCGATGACCGGCAACGAGCTCGCCCCGCTGGACGAACGCGTCGGCGTCCCGCGGATGATCCAGTACCGATCGATGCTGCGGCAGCCGTCGATGGAACGCGCCGTCGGCGAGGCGCTGCGCCACGACCGCGCCTCCTCGTACAACCAGATCCTCGTCTCCTCCGGCGGCGAGGTGATCGACGTGGAGGGCTCGGCGACCGAGGCCGAGCTCACGTCCGTCGACGAGCGCGGCCACCTCGCCCACACGAACCACTACGTGTGCGAGCGGATGCTCCGGTTCGAGGGCGACCCCGACTACGCGCCGCACTCGAGCCGCCGGCTCGCGCGGGCGGAGGCGCTGCTCGCATCGACGACACCGGGCACCGTCACGACCGAGACGCTGCGCGGGTTCCTGTCCGATCACGAGGGGGCTCCCGACAGCCTCTGCCGCCACCCCGAGCGCGACGGCTCGGACGGATCGGGTTCGGCCACCGTCTTCTGGTGGATCTCGGACATGACCGACATGCGCGTCGAGTTCGGGCGCGGCAACCCGTGCGATTCCGTCACGCAGACGTACGCGTTCGCCGCGGCGCAGGAGCCCGCGGCCTAGCTCGACGCGCCCACGACGACGACGCCCTCCCGCATCACCGCGGCCGGTCGCGTGAGCGCCTCGATGTCCTGGACGGGATCGGCCTCGAAGAGCACGAGGTCCGCGGCGGCACCTGGCGCGACGACGCCGAGCTCCGGCGCCCGCAGGAGATCCGCGGCCGAGGACGTCGCCGCCCGCAGGGCCTGCAGCGGCGTCATCCCCCACTCCACCATGCGAACGAGCTCCCGCGGCGCGTTCCCGTGGGGGTTGAACGGCGTCCCGGCGTCGGTCCCGCAGGCGATCCGCACGCCCGTCCGCACCGAGCGCCGGAACGCGTCGCGCGCGAGGTCGGCGATGGCCCTCGCCTTGTCGACGGCGTAGGCCGGCACCTCGTCCGGGTGATCGACGATCCCGGCGATCGCCGACAGGGTC
Source organism: Actinomycetota bacterium (assembly GCA_036555645.1). Lineage (GTDB taxonomy): Bacteria > Actinomycetota > UBA4738 > UBA4738 > HRBIN12 > DASSJM01. Next base: position 6,168 of record DATBLA010000117.1, on the reverse strand, counting down.
GGCACGTGGAAGGTCCCGCGCTCCTTCATCGCCCGGGCCCCGGCCGGCGAGATCATCGAGCCGTGCTCGATCGAGTCGACCCCCGCGAGGACCGCGCACAGGATGCCCTCGGATCCGATCGCGTGCGCCGCCACCGTGCGTCCCCACGAGTGCGCCTCGCTCACCGCCGCTTCGAGCTCGTCGGCGGTGTACGCGGTGAAGTCGGCCGTGATGCCCGGCGTGAGCACGCCGCCGGTCGCCACGAGCTTGATCGTGGTGGCGCCGGCGCGGATCTCCTCGCGAACGGCCCGGCGCAGGGCGTCGGGGCCGTCGACCTGGCGGGCGATCCCGATGTTGTGCCCGTGGCCGCCGGTGATGGTGAGCGCCCGTCCCGCGGCGAGGACGCGTGGTCCCCGAACCTCGCCCCGCTCGACCGCGAGGCCGACCTCGCACGCGGCCGATCCCCACCCGCCGAGGTCCCGGACGGTGGTGACGCCCGCCGCGAGATTGCGTTCGAGGGCCCGCACGATCCGGAGCACGGCGACGGTCGCGGTGAGCGTCCGCGCCTCTCCCTCGAAGTCGGGACCGCCCTCGAAGCACAGATGCACGTGGCAGTCGATGAGCCCGGGCGTGAGCGTTCGCCCGACCCCTTCGATCTCGACCGCCGCGCGCGCCGCCCTCGGAGCTCGGGCGTGCGAGCCGGCCCACTCGACGCGATCGCCGGAGACGAGCACGCCGGCCTTCGGCCGGACGCGGCGGCCGTCGAACAGCGTCACGTTCGAGATGTAGGTGTTCACCGGCGCTCCGTCATCCTGGTCGACGGAGCCTAGCGCCGCCCGGCGGAACGGACCGAGGCGGGCGAGGCGGGCTCGGGTAGTCTGGGCGGCCGATCCGCGGTTCGGTCCGGACCCACGCGATCGACGAGGAGGTTGATCGGTTGCTCGACGTCGCGAAGCAGGCCGTCGAGGCGGCGAAGGCCGCCGGGGCCGACTACGTCGACGGCCGCGTCGTCGTCGAGGAGTCCGAGTCGCTCACCGTTCGCAATCAGGAGATGGAGGGGATCGACCGCTCGAGCTCCGACGGACTGGGCATCCGCGTCCTCGTGAACGGGTACTGGGGCTTCGCGGCCACCGCCCGGCTCGAGGCCGAGGAGATCGACCGCACGGCGGCGCTGGCGGTCGAGGTCGCGCGTGCCGCCTCACGGCTGCCGATGGAGCCGGTCCGGCTCGCCGAGGTCGAGCCCGTCACTGGCACGTGGCACTCCCCCATGCAGGAGGACCCGTTCAACGTCGCGCTGGAGGAGAAGATCGCCCTGCTCATGGAGGCGACCCGACGGATGCAGTCGGTCGACGGGCTCGATTTCGCCGAAGGGGGCATCGATCTGTTCCGACGCCGGACGCTCCTAGCCACGAGCGACGGCACCGCGATCGACCAGACGACCGTGCACTCGGGCGCGGGCATCGAGGCGACGGCGATCGGCGAGGGCGAGATGCAACGCCGGTCGTTCCCGAACTCGTTCCGCGGCCACATCGCGGCCGCCGGATGGGAGCACATCCGCACCCTCGGGCTCATCCAGGAGGCGGAGCGAACCGGGACCGAGGCCATCGAGCTCCTGGCGGCCGAGGACTGCCCGAGCGAGGTCACGACGCTCGTGCTCGACTCGGGCCAGATGGAGCTCCAGATCCACGAGTCGATCGGCCATCCGGTCGAGCTCGATCGGGTGCTCGGGATGGAGGAGGCGTATGCGGGCTCCTCGTTCGTGCGCCCGGACGACCGTGGGACGTTGCGCTACGCGAGCCCGCTCGTCTCGATCACGGCCGACGCCGGTCTGCCGGGGGGTCTGGGCTCGTTCGGGTGGGACGACGAGGGCGTTCCCGCGCAACGGGTGCCGATCATCGTCGACGGAGTCTTCGAGAACTTCCTGTCGAGCCGTGAGACGGCGAGCGTGCTCGGCCTCCGGTCCTCCGGGGCGATGCGCGCCGACGGTTGGCAGCACCTGCCCCTCATCCGCATGACGAACATCTCGATCGAGCCTCGCGAGGGGTCGCTCGCCGATCTCATCGGGGACACCGACGACGGCATGTTCCTGTCGACGAACTCGTCGTGGTCGATCGACGACCACCGCGTGAACTTCCAGTTCGGGTGCGAGGTCGCATGGCGCATCTCGAAGGGCAAGCTCACCCAGATGTACCGCAACCCGAACTACACGGGCATCACGACCGAGTTCTGGGGAAGCTGCGACGCCGTCGGCGGTCGCGAGGACTGGACGCTGTGGGGGACCCCGAACTGCGGCAAGGGGCAGCCCGGACAGGTCGCCCGCGTGGGTCACGGCGCGGCCCCGGCCCGGTTCCGCAACGTCCAGCTCGGGGTGCGCGCGTGATCGAGCGTTGCGAGGCACGGGGCTGATGCCGGGGCTCATCGGCCCGGAGGAGGTTCGCCGAGTCTCGGAGGCGGCGCTCGAGCTGCCCGGCGCGGACGGGGTGGAGGTGCTGTTCCTGCACGAATGGGGCGGGCTCACGCGGTTCGCCTCGAGCTCGATCCACCAGAGCACGCACCGCGAGGACACGGGGGTGCGCGTTCGCGTGGTCACCGGCGACCGGGTGGCCGTCGCCGGATCGAACGACTTCTCCCCCGAGGGTGCGCGACGGGCCGCCGAGAGCGCGCTCGAGATGGCCAGGGTCGTCGCTCCTGACCCGCTGTTCCCGGGGCTCGCTCCGCCCTCGGCCGTGACCGCACGCGACGCCTACGACGATGCCACCGCGTCGTCGACTCCGGAGCGCCGGGCCGAGGGCGTTGCCGAACTCGTCGCGCGATGCCCCGACGGCTTCACGGCCGCCGGCGCCCTCGAGACGCTCGCGACCGAGGTGGCGATCGCCAACACGGACGGTCAGTTCTGCTGGGCTCCGGCGACCCAGGCCTCGATCACCACGGTGGTGACCGGAGGCGACGGCGGAAGCGGGTTCGCGGAGGCCTTCGCCGCCAGCGCCGAGGACGTGGACGCGGCCGCCATCGGCGCGCGGGCGGCGGACAAGGCGCTCGCGTCGGTCTCGCCTCGCGATCTCGAGCCGGGGAGGTACCCCGTCGTGCTCGAGCCGGCCGCGGTCTCGACCCTGGTGGGATTCCTCGCCTGGATCGGCTTCGGCGGCCGGTCGCTGCTCGAGGGCCGTTCCTGCTTCACGGGCAAGGAGGGACAGCCGGTGGCAGCGCCGCAGGTCTCGATCCACGACGACGCGCTCGAACCGGGGACGATCGGGCTGCCCTTCGACTTCGAGGGCGTCCCCCGCTCGCGGGTCGATCTCATCCGCGAGGGCAGGTTCGTCGGCGGCGTGTACGACATGCGGACGGCCAAGCAGGCCGGCACGACGACGACCGGCCACGCGCTGCCGCCGCCGAACGCGGAGGGCCCGTTCCCGCTCAACCTGGTCATGGAGCCCGGCGAGCGGACGCTCGACGACATGATCGCGGCGACCGACCGGGGCGTGCTCGTCACGCGATTCCACTACTCGAACATCGTCCATCCGGTCGAGTCGACGATCACGGGCATGACCCGGGACGGGACGTTCCTCATCGAGGGCGGCGAGGTGACGCATCCGGTGAAGAACTTCCGGTTCACCCAGTCGATCATCGAGGCGCTCACCGACACCGAGATGATCGGACGCGAGACGGAGCTCGCGAGCGAGTTCTTCTTCTCGGCCAGCCGCGTGCCGGCCCTGAAGGTGTCGTCGTTCAACTTCAGCGGGCGCTCGGACCACTAGACAAGACGGAGCCCGGCGGGCGCCGGAGCCCCCCGATAGACTGGGTCCGCGGCTTCCGATCGGAGGTACCCACGATGCAGGTCCGGGACATCATGCACACGGACGTGAAGACGACCGCGCCGGAGGACACGTTCGATCAGGTCGCCATCGTCCTTCGCGAGAACGGCATCTCCTCGGTCGTCGTCATGGACGGCGGTCGCCTCGCCGGCATCGTCACCGAGCGCGACCTCGTGAAGCTCGTCGCCGAGGGCGCGGACCCCCGTTCGACCCGAGTGTCCGACCGCATGACCACGAACCTCGACACGGTCGACCCGAAGACCGACATCGCCGAGGCCGCCGAGCACATGGCGAGGCTGAAGATCCGGCACCTGCCCGTCGTGAGCGAGGGCGAGCTCGCCGGCATCATCTCGATCCGCGATCTCACGAATTGGGCCGTGCACGAGCTGACCGCCGGCCACGAGCTGCCCGATCTCGAACGCAGCCACACGGCGCTGTCGGCCGCGGCCGAGGTCAACCGGGTCGGTCAGTAGCGCCCGATCCCCTCGCCGCGCGCTCGAACCGCGACCGCGGATGCTCGAGGGAGCCGAGCTGCGCGATGTCGCGGGGGAACAGCAGGGCGATCGTCCAATCCAGCGCGATCTTCACCTTCCGGGTGAACGTCGGCATCGCGAGCAGGTGATACGAGCGGTGTGCGAACCACGCCGGGAACCCTCGGAGCCGAACCCCGAAGATCGACGCCACGCCCTTGTACCGCCCGAGCGAGCAGACCGAGCCGATCCCCCGGTAGTCGAACGCCGACGGGGCCCCGCCCTCGAGGGACGCCACGAGGTTGCGGGCCAGGTGCCGGCCCTGCCGCATCCCGTGCTGGGCCGTCGGCGGCATCGTGCCCGAGGAGCTCGCGTCGGGGACGGCCGCGGCGTCGCCAGCCGCCCAGGCGTCGACCACGCCGTCGACCTCGAGCCTCGCGTTCGTCCGGATCCTGCCGGCCTCGTCGGTCGGGAACCCCGATGCCGAGGCGAGCGGTGACGGTTTCACGCCGGCCGTCCAGACGATCGTGTCGGCGGCGAACACCTGGCCGTCCGACAGGCGGACAATCCCGTCCTCGGCCGACTCGAGCCGCGTGTGGAGGAGGATCTCGATGCCCCGTTCCTCCAGCGACGCGCGCGCGTAGGCGGCCAGCTCGGCGTCGAGCTCGGGCAGGATCGCACCCGCGGCCTCCACGAGGACCCAGCGCATCTGCGAGCGGCGGATCGTCGGATAGTTCGCGACCGCGTCGCGGGCCAGGTCCTCGAGCTCGCCGAGGGCCTCGACGCCGGCGAACCCGCCGCCGACGAACACCATCGTGAGAGCGGCGCGCCGACGCTCCGCGTCGTCCACCTCCGCCGCCAGGTCGAGCCTGGACAGGATGCGGTTCCGCAGCCAGATGGCCTCCGGCACGCTCGTGAACCCGACGCCGTGCTCGGCCAGGCCCGGGACCGGCAAGACCCTCGCCCACGACCCCGGGGTGAGCACGACGACGTCGTAGTCGATGCTGACCTCCCGCCCGTCGGCCAGGGCCACGAGCGCCGTCCGGGCGGCGTGGTCGACGCGCTCGACCTCGCCGATGACGATCTCGCAGTGGCGCAGCACCCGGCGGAGCGGAACGACGACCGCCCGGGGATCGATCGTGCCCGACGCGACCTCGGGCAGGAACGGCTGGTACTGCATGAAGTTCTCGGGGTTCACCACCGTGACGCGATGACCGGAGCGGGCGAGCGATCGCATCCCCATCGCCGCGTAGAGGCCGGCGAACCCGGCGCCGACGACGAGGATGCGCCGGCCGCTCACGGTGCCGTCAGCCCGCGACCAGCGCGCGGAGCGCCGCGAAGCTCTCGGGCGCGCACCGGCTCGAGCCGAGCCGGATCGGGTCGTAGCGGGTCCCGTGGCAGTCCGAGCCGCCGGTCGGCACGAGGCCGAGCCGTTCCGCCATCGCCCGGTAGCGGGCGCGCTGCTCGGGCGTGTGATCGGTGTGGTCCACCTCGAGCCCGGCCATCCCGGCGCCCGCCATCGCCTCGATCAGCTCCTGCGGCACCTCGCTCTGGTCGCCCCACATGCCCGGATGCGCGAGCACGCAGAGCCCGCCCGCGGCGCGGATCAGCGCGAGGGCGTCGAGCGGCTCGAGCGCGTGCTTGGGCACGTGGGCGGGCCGGCCGTCGGCGATCCAGCGCTCGAAGGCCTCCTCCTCCGAACCCACGACCCCGGCCTCGACCATCGCCTGCGCGACGTGCGGGCGCACGATGTTGCCCCCGGCGGCGATCTCGCGCACCCGCTCGAAGGACACGGGCATGCCGAGCTCGTTGAGCCGCCGCACCATCAGCTCGCCGCGCCGGAAGCGGTCGTCGCGGAGCCGAGCGAGCTCGGCCTGCAGGTCGGCGTCGCCCACGTCCATCCAGTA
>DATBLA010000116.1:0-3036 GCA_036555645.1 Actinomycetota bacterium | reverse complement strand
TGCGAGGTGCTCGTGCCCGCCGCGCTCGAGGAGGCGATCCGGCCCGACAACGCCGACCAGGTGAAGGCGAACCTGCTGCTCGAGGTCGCGAACTACCCCACGACCCCCGAGGCCGACGAGGCGCTCATCGGCCGCGGCATCACCGTGATCCCAGACATCCTCGGGAGCGCCGGCGGCGTCACCGTCAGCTACCTCGAGTGGGCGCAGAACGTCCAGCGCGAGCGGTGGACGGAGGAGCGCGTGAACAAGCGCCTCAAGGAGCTGATGGAGGCCGCGACCGACGGCACGCTCGATCGCGCGAACACGAACGCGATCACCCACCGCGCGGCCGCGTACGAGATCGCGATCGAGCGCGTCGCCGAGGCGGGCCGAACCCGGGGCTGGTTCTAGCCGGCCGGAACGTGCTTCTCGAGGAAGTCCAGCACCACCTGCTGCTGGCGGACCTCCTCGTCCACGTCGTTCGACCCGTGTCCCGTGCCGAACACGTACACCTCGTGCGGGTGATTCCTCGCCGCGAGACGGTCCACGTACGCCATCGCCTGCCGATACGGGCACCGGCTGTCGTTCTCGCCGATCACGAAGAGGACCGGCACGCGCACGTTGTCGGCGTGGTTGATCGGGCTGCGGTCGGCCATCAGCTCGGGCTTGTCGGCCGGCGCGCCGCCGAGCAGCGCGCGGTCGTACGCCTGCAGCAACGGGGACAGGTCCTCGTATCCCATCGCGTAGTCACCTACGGGGACGCCCGCAACGCCGCACACCCAGAGCTCGGGATGCTTGCCGAGCTCCATGAGCGTCGTGTAGCCGCCCCACGACCAGCCGGCGACCACCGCGCGATCGGGGTCCGCGATCCCTTTCGCGACGAGGTCGCGAAGGCCGGCGTTCACGTCCTCGAGCTCGGGACCCCCGATGTCGCCGATCAGCGTGTCCCGCCACTCGCGGCCGTATCCGACCGAGCCGCGGTAGTTCACCATCCCCACCGCGAAGCCGGCGTCGACGTACGCCTGCGCCTCGGGATAGAAGCGATCCGAGTCGAACCACGTCGGCCCGCCGTGCACGAGCATGATCACTGGGAACGGCCCGTCACCGGCCGGGGTCACGTAGAACCCGTGCACGCGCTGTCCGTGCTCGTTCTCGAAATGCCACGACGTGAATGCACGCCCCTCGGGGGCCCGTTCACCCTCTGGCGCGATGACCTCCTCGCCGCCCTCGGCCAGCACGCGCGCGCGGCGCACACTGCTCCCGGCCGAGGCCCAGACGGTCCCGTCGGGTCGAACCGTCGCGGCGTTCACGACGCCCTCCGGGAAGTCGAGCGGCGTGAGCTTCCCGGTCCCGAGCTCGTAGCGATAGAGCCGGTTCCGACCCTCGAACATCGTCGACAGGAGCAGCGATCGTGCATCCGGCCACCAATCGACCGCCCAGACGAGACCCGGCAGGTCGATGTCGAGGTCGGTGCGGACGCCGCTCGCGAGGTCCCAGATGGCCGGACGGTCCTCACCCTCGCGCTCGTGCGTGATCGCGAGGCGCTGGTCTCCGGGTACCGGCGACCAGCACGTGGCCGAGAGCGCCATCCCCTCGTCGCGTTGCTCGCCCACGACGGCGCCGGTCCGCGGATCCACCACGCGCAGGGCTGGGTGGATGAGATCGCCGTGTTCGGAATGGACGAGACAGAGCATCGTCCCGTCGGCCGACAGCCCGCCCGTGTTGAACGCGTGATCGCCGCCGATCCGGAGGGACTCCGTGCTCCGCGCGAGCTCCTTCGCCGGCCCCCCGTCCGCGCTCACGTAGATCGCGAAGCCGTCGCGATCGCTGATCCCTGCAGCCACGATGCCAGGCGCCTGCGCGAGGCCCTCGTTCCAACCGTGGGGGATGCCCTCGAGGAACGGTTTCGAGTCGCCGCCGCCGAAGGGCTGCACGAACCACTGACCCGACTCGTCCCCGCTCTCGTCCTGCCAGAACAGGACGCCGGAACCTTCCAGGGTCGGCGTTCCGTCGACGACACCAACGGGGTGGGACGTGACCTGCCGCCGGGTGCCGGTGTCGCGATCCCACGTGTGGACCTGCCAGACGCCGCTCTCGGTCCCGATGTAGACCAGGTGATCCGGCGCCTGCGGCGAGGACGCGGGAAGGGTGATGGACGGTGCTCGGTAGCGCTTCTCCCAGTTCGGCATCGTTTGATCGCTCATGCGGGCGAGCCTAACAGGGGTGTAAGGATTGGCACGGTCGAGACATCTCCCGGTTGAGGAGAGGAGGCGCACCACGGACGTCCAGCCACGCGAGCGATTCGAGCGGCTCTACACGGAGCTCATGCCTCGCGTGCTGGGCTACGCGATGCGCCGGGTCGACCCCGAGGATGCGAGGGACGCGGTGGCCGAGACGTTCACGGTGGCGTGGAGGCGACTCCACAAGGTCCCCGAGGGCGACGCCGCGCTGCCCTGGCTGCTCGTGACGACGCGAAACGTCCTCGCGAACCGCCGGCGGAAGTCGCGGCCGGAGCTCGTGGGGCCGGAAGCCGCCGTCCCCGATCACGCCGACGACGTCGCGGCGTCGATCGCGTTCGTGTCGGCGTTCAACCGCCTTTCCGAACGAGACCGCGAGACCCTCGCGCTGGTGGCCTGGGACGGGCTCGAGCCGTCCGAGGCGGCCCGCGTGGCGGGATGCTCGAGCACCGCGTTCGGCGTGCGCCTGCATCGAGCCCGACGGCGTCTGGCCGCCCTGCTCGAAAACGACGACGACCGGATCGGGACCAGGACGGAGGGAACGGCATGAGCGACGACCTGCTCGCGAAGATGAAGGCGGTCGACCCGGCCACCGACGAGCGCGTGGCCGTCGAGTCCCGCTCGCTCGGCGACCTTCCCGGAAGGATCGCGGCGGGCGAGTCGCCCGTCGCCGGCCGCGTGCATCGGTTCCCCCGTGTCCCGCGCCGCGCGATCGCGTTGGGACTGGCTGCGGCGCTGCTCACGATCGGCGTCGCGGTGCCGCTCGCGCTGCTGCGGCCCCTCGGTGGCGGCGGCGTGACCTACGGCGACGTCGGCGACG
>DATBLA010000115.1:0-14957 GCA_036555645.1 Actinomycetota bacterium | reverse complement strand
CACCACCTGTACGTGATCGAGGACGGTGAGGTCGAGGTCATCCGCGACGGCCGACCCGTGGCCACGCTCGGCCGCGGCGACTATTTCGGGGAGATCGCGCTCCTGCGCCACGTCCCACGCACGGCCACGGTGGTGGCGACGACGCCGGCGACCCTTCTCTCGCTCGAACGCGAAGGCTTCCTCGAGGAGATCACCGGTCATCCCGTCGTTCGCAAGGTGGTGGACACCACCGTGCGGGAACGCCTGCGGAAGGACGACGACGCCGGACCGGGCGACGAATGACGGCTCGATCGCTCGGGTGGTTCAGGTCGGCAGATCGACGACGCCCCGCGCCCGTGCCACGCGCCCCTCCCTAGCGAGGAACAGCGATCCAACCTCCACCCGGACGGAGACGTCGGCGACAACGTCCCCGGCTGACACGTGCACGTCTCGAGCTCACCTCCGTTGCGGGCGGCCGCACGTGGCGCGGATCTCCCACTCGTGCGACGATCACGCGGATCGTTCGTCGGTGCCTCACGACGACCGATCCGAGGGGGTGGGACACCATGCCGTCGCGCCGACGCTCAGCATCGATGGGACTGGTGATCCTCGCCCTCGTCCTCCCGGTGGCTCCGATCCCGGCCGCCGCAGGTCCGGTCGCTCGCGCGGACACAATGCACCCGCGGGGAATCACCGAAGGTCCGAACCGCGCGCCTCGCGCCCGAACCAGCGATGACGACCCCACGTCACAAGAGCTCATCGACCAGGACCTTCGGGACGACGCCATCGACTACGGCGTCTCGCTCGTGTACCGGGCCTGGGCGCTCTTCTGGGATGAACGGCTTCCGCGACGCTACGACGGATCTGGATCGACCGGGGAAGATCCGTTCCTCCTCACCGAGATCGAGGAGGCGCTTCCCGGCCTGCCCGCCGATCAGCAGGCCGAGCTCGAGGGATTCCTCGCGAGGCCGACGAATCCGGCCAGCCCATTCGGACCACAGCCCGCCGGCATGGGTGCCTCGGAAACCCAAGAGGACGAGACCAAGTGCGTGTCCCCGAACGGGTGGTTCGCGAAGGATTGGAGTCCCGACAACACCAACGACACGGGCTTCCGGGCATGGGCCTGCGCCGAGAGCCGCCAAGCCGCACTCCCCGCGCTCGACACAGTGTTGGGGATCGGCAGCTCGCTGTGGCCGCCAATGACCATCCCGGAGCCGAACGGGATGGGGCCGCCGGTCCCGGATACGACCGCGTTCCCGGACAACGACGGCAACGGCAAGATCGATGTCTACGTCCTCAACACGGCGGACTGCCGAGACCGCCAGGGCCGGTGCGAGGAGATCGCCGGTGGCGCGATCGCGGCGGCCGTACGGTCGAAGCCGTGCACCGTGGCCGGGTTTCCCCCGCTCGGCTGCAGCGGTTACCTGCTGCTCTCTGGGGAGCGGCTGAGTGAGCTCGACGAGTTGAAGGTGGACTTCGCGCACGAGTTCTTCCACGTGCTCCAGTTCGCGCACAGCGGCATCGCACACTTCCGCAACACGGGTCTGGGAACCACCGGGCATCCGATCTGGGATCAGAGCTGGTACATGGAGGCGAGCGCCACGTGGGCTGCCTGGTACTACGTTCGGGACGGCGCACGGCCTCGTTCCTACGAACGGTTCCGCCGCTACCAGACCAACAACAAGTCCCTGCTCCTCTACGAGCCGCTCGGAGATCCGCCCGAGCACCAGTACCAGTCGTGGGCCTGGCCGCTCTTCCAGTTCGCGGAGCGTGGATCAGACAACGTCTTCCGGACCTGGCAGGTGGCCGAGGGCGCCACCAACCCCGAGCAGCTGGACGCCGCCGTCGCGATCCAGCTCCCGTTCGAGGAGCTCTTCCGGGACTTCGCGGTCCGCAACCTGCAGCCGAGGGAGTATCGGCCACCCACCTCGACCGGCCTCGAGGACGACTGGTGGCGGACACACCCCGCGTTGCTCGACTTCCCACTCACTCCCCACAAGCTGACGAACCGCGGACGGCTCGTGCAGGGCAACGCTCGAAGGGTTCGAACCCGACATGACGCCACCATCCAGGCGCTGGCCGCCCAATACGACCGGTTCATCGTCACCGACCCGAAGGTCCGGCAGATCGAGATCGACGTGGGCGGCCTGCGGAACGCGGAGACTGCGGACCTCGACGTGGTCGGGCGTCTGAACGGGGACCCACACGGACCAAAAGACCCGTGGTCCCGGATCAGCGCCTCGGGACCGACGCTCACGCTTTGCCGCGACACCCCACAGGAGGACTTCAACCTCCTCCACGTCGTGATCTCGAATCACTCGTCAGAGCGCAACCTCGTGCGGGGCAGCGGTCCGAGCCCGGACGCCGCCGTCAAGGGCCGCTACACGATCACGACGAAGAACATGTGCGACGTCCCGATCGCGTACGAGGGAACCTTCAGCGGCTCCGCGGACTTCTCCTGGAGCAGGAACACCTGGGAGGGCACCGCGCGGTTCGAGTACATCAACTCCGCGAGGTCGAGCTGCGATCCTCCGGCCTCACCCCCCACCGCCCACGACTTACGACACTGCTACCGGTTCGCGGGAGGCGAGGCGACGTGGTCGGCAGATCCGTGGGAGGACATCAGCTGCAGCTACTCGCCGCTCGGACCCGTACACGTCAACCTGCAGCCACACGACTATCCCTTTATGGAGCTCGTTCAGCGAGACGAGGTTCCGGAGTTCGTCAACTCGTTCTTCATCCTCGTCGGCCCGTTCGGCGAAGTGTGGGACGCCACGATGCAAGTCGAGCGCTCCTGCAACGGCTTTGTCAGCATCCAAGAGATCCGTTTCTCATCCAGCGGGGGGAATTGGATCTACACACCCGGGATCAACTACATCGGCGAGGGGTGGCAACTCGTCGCCAACCCGATGCTCGAGCATCAGTCCTGGAGCTTCAACTTCCAGCCGATCTTCGACGAGTGACGTCCTCTGCACGTCGTGATCAGGCCGGCACGTCGACTATGGCCCGCGCGCGCGCAACCACCGAGCGCCCCCGGCCGGCCAGGAGCAGGTCACCTACCGGGACCCGAACCGTGACGGCGGCGACGAACGTTCCCGGGTGGCATACGCACGCCTGGAGCTCGCCTCCATTGCGCTCCGCGTATTCGGCTGCCACATCGGCCGGGACTCGTTCCCCCGGGATCGCCAATCCCTGGGCGGCAGCGAGCGCCGCGGCATCGGCGGCGGTCTGAGCTCGAGATGCTGCGGAGAGCACACGAGCGACATCCGCCGCTCCCATCGTGAGGACGAGCATCATCCCGAGCAGGGTCACGACCACGATGGTCGCGGATCCGCCATCGTCCCTGAGGCGGGCGTGAGGAAGCGTGTCGTCTCGACTCACGGAAACTCCCGCCGCATCGTCGCCTCGGAATGGAGCGTCACTGACTCCGGGAGAAGCCAGCCCGCGAGCAACGGAGAGACCGGCATCTCGTAGGCGACAATGACGGTGACCGGATCGCCTCGCGCGGCGCCCCACGTGGCCTCGACGTCGAGGCGACTCTCGTCCAGTCCGGCCGCGGCGGACCTCGCGGCGGCGTCGACGGCCTCGACCGATGCCTGGACCGAGGCCTCGCGTGCCCCGGCACGCGAGGCCTGGACGACGAGCAGCTGATCGGTCGCCATCACCCCGACCTGAACCAATCCGAGGAGCACGAGCAGCAGGATGGGAAGGAGCAGGGCGAACTCGACCGCGGCCGACCCTCGGTCGGCCGGGACCCTACGAGGCACTCCCCGCCACCTGATCGATGATGTCGTCGAAGAAGGCAGGAAGTCTCCCCGACGACCTCGCCCACGCGATCAGCACGACGGCGACCGCCGCCGCGGCGAGGATGACGAGCGCGTACTCGGCCGTCGTCTGCCCGGCCTCCTCGGCGAGTCGCCGACGAGCGCGCAGATACCGTGCACGGACGTACCAGGACAACAGCACGCCGTTCACCTCCTCTCACTGAATCGACTGCACGGTGCTGATGAGCACCGGAACCACGGTGAGGAGGAGGAACGCGGGGAGGACGAGGAAGACGAGGGGGAAGAGCATCTTGACGGGCGCCGCCCTGGCGCGTTCGGTCGCCCGCACCCTTCGCGACTCGCGCACGTCGCCGGCCAACCTCGTGACCTCCTCGGCCAGGGACGAGCCGAGCGCGTCCGCTCGCATGAGCGCTCCCACGACACGCCGAAGGTCCGGCAGGTTCAGTCGGTCGGCAACGGCACGAAGCTCGTCTCGCCACCGAGCGCCGAGGTCGGTGGCGTCGACCACCGGCCGGAGCTCGTCCGCGAGCGGCCCCTCTGCCGCGTCCACCGCTCGGCGGAAGGCGAGCTGCGGAGCCAGGCCCGCGGATGTGGCCACCGCGAGGAGATCGAGGAGGACCGGCACCTCACGGTCGGCGGCGGACAGTCGCGCCCGTGCGCGGCGCGAGAGCGCGATGTCGGGCATTCGATACGCGAGCCACCCACAGGGAACGCACAGGATCGGGACGCCGAACGACAGGCATGCCAGCCCGACGAGGGCGGCCGCGACCGCCTTGACGGCCACGATCTCCCGTTCGTCGATGGACAGACCGCTCGCCCGCAACCGATCGAGCGTCGGGCCGGACACGTGGAGCGCCGCCAGCGGGTACGAGGCGCCCAGACGGGCGAGCGGCCGTCCCCCAGCCGCGGGCGTCTCCAGGGCCACCGGCATGCGTGCGAGCACGGATCGTCGTCGTCCGACCGCAGCGACCGCACAGATCGCCGCCCCGGCGGCCAGCGATGCCGCGGCGAGCGGGATCACGGCTCGACCCGGAGGAGACGACGGATCCAGAGGTACGCGAGGCCTTGGAGGGCAAAGCCGACGACGATGACGGTCGTGCCGATCGAGGTCTCGTACGCGGCCTGCAGATCCTCCCGCGCGACGATCGACAGGAACAGGAAGAAGCCGATCGGCAACAACCCGAGGATGGCCGCCGACAGCCTCGCCTGCGCCGTGAGCGAGCGCACCTCCCGGATCGCGCTCCGTCTCGCGCGCAGCGTCTCGGCAAGGTTCTCCAACGTGACCGCGAGGGCGCCTCCGGTGCGCCGGTGCAGCCGGAAGACCCCGGCAGCCAGGCGGGCATCGGCGCCGGACACGTCGTCCCGCCATGCGAGGAGGGCTTCGTCCAGCGGGTCGCCCAGCGTCACGCGCTCGACGAGCCGTCCGAACGTCAGGCCGAGTGGCTCCGCGACCTCGGTCGCGGCCAGACCGAACGCCTGGACCAGCGATCGTCCTGCGCGCAGCCCGGACGCGATCACCGAGATGGCCTCCGCGAGCTGCTCCTGGACGGCGTTCGTTCGCCGAACATCGCGGCGTCGACGGATGATCATCGGGGCGACGACCGCCCCCGCCAGGACGGCCGCCGCTCCTGCAAGCCCCGCAAGGCGGTCTGCGACGACGAGGGCGACGATCGAGCCAACGGCGACGAGGGCATGCTTCGCACGACGCCGGTCGACCTCGATCACGCCTTCGCGATGTCCGGCTCGGGCGAGCGTGCGCGCGCGAATCAAGCTCGTGGACGCGGCGGCCAGCGTGGCGACGGCGACGATCGACGACAGCGAAGCGAGGAGGGCCGGGGTCACTCGAGCTCCGATCCGTCGAGCCCGGCTCGGAACACCTCGGGGGAGAGCTCGACCCCCCGTTCGGCGAGCGTCGAGGACAGGCGCGGGACGAGACCGGCGGCGACGAACGCGCCGTCACGCCCCAGTCGAGGCCGAAACCCGAACAGCTCCGTGACGATCGGCGTCCCGCCGTCGTCGAGACCATCCACGACGGCCACCTGGAAGACGACCCGTCGACCGTTGCGGAGCCGCGACATATGAACGACGACGTCGAGCGCCGACGCCACCTGCGCCCGGACATGCTCGACGGGGAGGTCGACGTCGGACATCAACGCCATCGTCTCGAGCCTCCAGAGCGCGTGCCGAACCGAGTTCGCGTGCGCGGTGGACAGGGAACCGTCGTGACCCGTGTTCATGGCCTGGAGCATGTCGAGCGCCTCGCCCCCTCGGACCTCGCCCACCACGATGCGGTCGGGGCGCATCCGAAGCGCGTTGCGCACGAGGTCACGGACGGTGACCTCCCCACCTCCTTCCACGCTGGGTGGCCGCGCCTCCAATCCGATCACGTGGGGGTTGGCCAGCCGCAGCTCGGCCGCATCCTCGATCGTGATGAGGCGCTCCGTGTCCGGAACGAACGACGACAGCACACCGAGCAGCGTGGTCTTGCCCGAGCTCGTCCCGCCCGAGATCACGACGTTGGCCCGGCCGCGAACGCCGGCGGCGAGGAACGCGAGCATCCTCGGCCCGATCGTTCCGTTCGAGACGAGATCCTGCGGGCCGAGCGGGATCGAGGAGAACTTCCGGACGTTGAGCACCGGACCGCAGAGCGAAAGGGGCGGAACGATCGCGTGCACACGTGAGCCGTCCGGAAGTCGCGCGTCCACCCAAGGTGACGTTGCGTCGACCCGAAGACCCAACGGTGCCACGATGCGCTCGATCACGTGGAGAACCGCCTCCTCCCCCTCAAACAGACGGTCCACCACCTTCTCGATCCGCCCCTCCCGCTCCACGTAGACGTCGTCGGGACCGTTCACCATCACCTCGGTGACATCGGGGTCCTTGAGCATGAACTCGATGGGACCCATCCCGACGACCGCATCAGAAACCTCGTTCACCACACGCGCGAGCGCACCCTGCGGCAGGATGCTCCCCTGCTCCCGGAGCAGGACGAGGGCCTGCTCCCGGACCCGAACACGTCGCTCGGCCGGAGGGACCGAGTCGAGATCCGCGGCGCTCACCCGCCCGAGCAACCGCTGATGGAGCGAGCGGCGCACCTCGGTGAGGGGATCGGCCTGAGTCATCGCCTCTCCCCACCCGAGCCGAGCCCATCGAGCACGCCCGTCGCGAGTCGATCGAGCGACCTCCCGAGCCGGCCTCGCATGGGAAGCAACCGTCCGTGGTCCTGGGCCGGTCCGACCCGTCGATCCGACGGGATGACCGCGAGGGCCTTTCGACCGAAGACGCGCTCCACGTCGGCGGGTGCGAGCTCGGACCGGCCGGCGCGGTTGACGACGAAGGCCACTCGATCGTCCAGGTCGACCATCTGCAGTGCACGGCTCGCGTCGCGGAACGAGAAGACGTCGAGGCCGAGCACGATGAGTCCGCGATCGGCGACGTCGAGGCCGGCACGTGTCACCTCGTCGAGGGCGCGCGGCAGGTGGAGCACGACGACCTCGCAGGTCTGCCGGGCGGCGGCGATCGTCGCCCGGTACAGCGCGGCGTCGGCCGACACGAACGATCGCTCCAACCCGGGCGCGAGGACGACGTCGAACCCGGAGGAGTGCCGCCAGGCGACTTCCTCAACGTGACGCGAGTCGATCTCATCTCCGAGCGGAGCGAGATCCGCGATCGTGCGGACGTCGCCGTCGGCCGGCGCGCCGACGGCTGCCGCGACGTCGCCGAACACGGCGTCCAGGTCCACGAGGACGCAGCGCCGCTCCCTTCTGGCGAACGCGCGGGCTAGGTGTGTCGACACGAACGTCGCCCCGGCGCCGCCCCTGGGTCCGTACACCGCGATGACCGGCGCGGGCACCCCATGCTCGTGGAGGCGTGGATGCGCACGCGAGGCGGCGAGCGCGAGCTCTTCCCGCTCGGCCGGCCACAGGAAGAACCCGGCAGCCCCGGCTCCGATCGCTCGGCGCAACGTCGACACGGACTGCGCCGTGTCCACGACGAACAGCGGGCTGCCGTTCAGGGAACCACGGACTCCGGTGAAGGACGGCGCGGCGACGACCGCGTCGGGTTCGAGCTGCCGGACGGCCGCGGCGAGTTGCGTGGGATCGGAGGCCGTCCCGACGACTCGAGCCCTGCCCGTCCGGTCGAGGAAGTGCAGGACTTCCTCGGCCACGTCGGGCGAATCGAGGGCGAGCACGATCCGAGCGACTTCCTGCATCCCTTGCTCCACATCCGGGGGAACGTCAGTCCGGGGGCACCGGGGAAGCGAGGGAGAGGCCTGCCGTTCGGGGAGAGTGCGGCGAACCGCGTGCGCGAAAGACTAGGCGGTCGGGCTGGGCGGAACAATCGCCAGGGCGGCGGATTCGAGCATGCGCTCGTGGGGACGTGTGGCGGCGGACCCGGGGGAGGTTCGAGTCGCGGCAGCGCGTTCGCGGCCCGCCGTAGACTTCGCCGCGTGATCGTCTGCCCCCGTTGCGAGGCGCAGAACCCCGAGGGCGCGCGCTTCTGTCTCCAGTGCGGCTCACCACTCGCTCAGGTCGCCGCCGGCGAGGAGCGCAAGCTCATCACGGTCCTGTTCTGCGACCTCGTCGGCTTCACCGAGCGCTCGGATCGCGCCGACCCCGAGGACGTGAAGGCGACGCTACGCGTGTACCACACACTGCTGAAACGCGTGATCGACCGATACGGTGGCACCGTCGACAAGTTCATCGGCGACGCCGTGCTCGGCGTGTTCGGCGCCCCGGTCGGACACGAGGACGACCCCGAGCGGGCCGTCCATGCCGCCCTTCGAATCCTCGACGACGTGGCCGAGGCCAACCGAGAGCACCCGGGCCTCGAGCTCGCCGTTCGGATCGGCGTGAACACCGGCGAGGCCGTCGTCGCGTTCGGCCAGGGACCGCAGATCGGCGAGAGCGTGACCGGCGACGTCGTGAACACCGCCTCGAGGATCCAGTCGCTCGCCCCGACCGGCGGCATCCTCGTCGGAGAGACGACCTACCACGCCACCTCGACGATCTTCGAGTACGAGGAGCTCCCTCCGGCATCCGTGAAGGGCAAGGCCGAGCCGCTGGCGATCTGGCGCCCGATCGAGGCCCGGGCCCGCACCGGCGTGGACTGGAGCCAGCGCCCACCGACGACGTTCGTCGGCCGCACCGACGAGGCGACGACGATGCGTCAGGTCTGGCGGAAGACCGCCCAGCTCCGCGAGGCGCGGGGCGGCGCCGTGCAGCTCCTCACGGTCATCGGCGAGCCGGGCGTGGGCAAGACGCGGCTCATTCGAGAGTTCTCCGCCTACCTCGACGAGCTCCCCGACCTCATCCGGTGGCGCCAGGGCCGGTGCCTTCCCTACGGCGACGGCGTCGGGTTCTGGGCGTTCGGCGAGATGGTGAAGGCCCAGGCCGGCATCCTGGACTCGGACTCGGCCGAGGAGGCCGAGGCCAAGCTCGGCACCGAGCTCGACCGCTTCGTCGACGATCCCGCCGAGCGCGACTGGATGCGCGCCTGCCTGACGACGCTCCTCGGCTCCTCCGACGGCACCGGCATCCCGCGCGAGGAGCTGTTCGCCGCGTGGCGCCGCTTCGTCGAGGCGCTCGCCGAGGACAACCCGCTCGTCCTGCTCTTCGAGGACCTGCACTGGGCGGACCGGCCGATGCTCGAGCTCATCGAGCACCTCGTCGCCGAGTCCGAGATGCCGTTCCTCGTCCTGTGCGCCGCGCGGCCCGAGCTGTACGAGCGGGCGCCGGCGTGGGGCGAGGACGGCCCGAACGCGATCACGATCGCCCTTCCCCCGCTGTCTGACGCCGAGACGGCGCTGCTTCTGTCCTCGCTGCTCGAACGCGCCGTCCTGCCGGCCGAGACGCAGGCCACGCTCATCGAGCGCTCGGGCGGCAACCCTTTGTACGCCGAGGAGTTCGTCCAGCTGCTCGTCGACCGCGGGATGATCGACCGCGAGCATCCCGAGCGGCTCCTCGTCGCATCCGGCGACGTCCCGATCCCCGACTCGCTCCAGTCGCTCATCGGATCGCGCCTGGACGGTCTGCCGTGGGCCGACAAGGCGCTGCTCCAGGACGCCGCGGTGATCGGCAAGGTCTTCTGGTCGAGCGCGCTCGCCACCCTGAACGACGTCGACGAGTCCGAGGTCGGGGGCCGGCTCGAGGACGCGATCCGCCGCGAGCTCGTTCGCCAGGACCGCCTGTCCACGCTGAAGGACCAGGCCCAGTACTCGTTCTGGCACGCGCTCGTCCGCGACGTCGCGTACGGGCAGATCCCGCGGGCGGCGCGCGAGCGCAAGCACGTGGCCGCGGCTCGGTGGCTCCGGGGAGCGATCGCCGAGCGCGCGTCGGACTTCGCCGAGGAGCTCGCGTACCACTACCTGGAGGCGCTCGACCTCGCCGAGGCCGCCGGGGAGGAGGTCGATCCCGAGGTCCGGGCCGAGGCCGGCGCGGCGGCGCTCCTCGCCGGCGAGCGCACCGCGCCGCTGGAGGCCCCTCGAGCCGAGCGCTACTTCCGCCGGGCACTCGGCCTCATGAGCGCGGACCACCCCGACCGCCCGCGGGCGGCGGCCCGCGCCGCCGAGATCGCCGAGGCTCGCGGGAACTTCGCCGAGAGCGAGCAGCTGTTCCTGGCCGCGATGACCGGCTACCGGGTGACCGGCGACATGCGAGGCCTCGGCGAGGCGATGGGCATCCTCGCGCGCGCGTACTCGCGCCGCGGCGAGACCCAGCGCTCCGAGACGCTCATGGACGAGGCGATCGAGCTCCTCGAGGCCGAGCCGCCCTCGCGCGAGCTCGCCCGCGTCTACACGCGCCGCGCCGGCGAGCTGCTCGGCGCCGACGACTACGAGCTCTGCCTGTCCTACGCGGTGAAGGGGCTCGAGCTCGCCGAGCAGCTGGGCCTCCGCGACGAGATCATCCGCGGCCTCCAGTTCCGCGGCGCCGCGCGCTGCGAGCTCGGCGACGACGAGCGCGGGCTGGCCGATCTGCGCGAGGCGATCCGCCTCGGCCTGGAGGCCGGCCTCGGACAGTCGGTCGCGCTGGCCTACGGGAACTACGCGTACCAGCTGTGGTTCCGCGAGGGGCCGGTCGCCGCGCTCGAGGTCTGGCGCCAGATGCAGCGCGTCGCCGAGGCCCGCGGGTTCGACACGCAGGCGCAGCAGGCCCGGATGGGACAGCTCGAGACGCTGTTCGACATCGGCGAGTGGGACGAGGTCCTCGCGATCTGCGACGAGATGGCCGCGTGGACGCTGCCCGAGGACCGAAGGACCGAGATCGCGGTCTACGGCCGCACGTTCGAGGCGTGGGTTCGCCTGCGGCGGGGCGACGTCGTGGCGCTCGCGCCGTTCGCCGAGGAGCTGCTCGAGAGCGCGATCCGCTTCCCGCAGTCCGAGTACGCCTCGCCGGCCCTGCTCGTCACGGCCGAGACCCGTCGAGCCGCCGGGGACCTCGCCGGGGCGCGCGAGGCGATCGACCGGTTCGCCGAGCACACGGCCTCCGCGCCCAACTACCGGGCGCTGTTCGCCCCCGTGGCCGTGCGGTCGCTCATCGCGCTCGGCGACGTGGACGCGGCCGAGGCGATGATCCCGGACCAGGGACTGACCTGGACCCCCCGTCACCTCGTGAGCGTGATGACGGCTCGAACGCTCGTGGCCGAGGCGCGCGGCTCCTTCGAGGAGGCGGCGACCGGGTACCGGGAGGTCGTCGAGCGGTGGCGCGCGCTCGGGTTCCGCCTCGAGCTGGGCCTGACGTTGACGGGGCTCGGGCGATGCCTGCTCGAGCTCGGGCAGGACCACGAGGCCGTGTCGGTGCTTCGCGAGGCCCGGCAGGTCCTCGAGCCGCTGCGGGCGACCCCGTCCCTGGCCGACGTCGACGAGCTGCTCGGCGAGCCCGCCGTCGAGACAGGCTGAGGGAGGAGACATGGCGGACATCGAGATCGCGCGGTTCGAGCGGGACGGCGAGCGCCGCGAGTTCGAACACGGGACCTTCGAGGTGGTCTCGATCGGCGGGATGACGATCGGTCGGGCGAGCTACCAACCGGGCTGGGTGTGGTCCGAGCACGTGGGCGCGGCGACCGGGGAGGCGCTCTGCGAGGTCGAGCATGTCGGCGTCGTGCTCTCGGGACGCACGGGCGTGCGGATGCGCGACGGAACCGAGTCCGAGCTCGGACCGGGCGACGTGTTCTTCATCAAGCCCCGGCCACGACTCGTGGGTCATCGGCGACGAGCCGTACGTCTCCCTCCACCTGCTCGGCGCCGCCGACTACGCGCGAACGTAGTCCTCGCGCTCGCTCGTATCCTCCGGCTCACCGTCGCGCGTCGCGGCGTTCTCGAGCAGCTCGTCGGGAACCGTATCGGGAACGGTGAACGCGTCGATTGCGGCGGCCTCGGACCGGCGGCGGCGCGTCACGACAAGGGCCGCGACGACGATCGCGAGGCCGAGCGCGACGGCCGCCCAGCCCGGAACGAGCGGCCTGCTCGCCGGCGGCGCCGCGACGCGGTCGGCGGCACCGAGCGAGGCGAACCGGCCCGCGAGATCGAGCGACCGCCGCTGACCCGCAAGCGAGGCCTCGGCCGCGCCGAGATCGGACTCGAGCTCGAGGACGTCGCCCTGGAGCCGGTTCGTCCGATCCCGAAGCATCCGCACGTCCCACTTGCGATCGCGCGCGAGCGCGAACAGGCGCGCCTCCTCCGCCGTCTGCTTCACGGTGATCCACCCCTGCACGTACTGGCCGAACCCGGCAAGCGTGCACGGGTCGTCGCAGATCAGCACCTCGTACTCGCCCGACGGGACGTCCGGGACGACGAACTGCGCCCGAACCGAGGCTGCACGGGGGGACGACCAATGCATCGCGAAGGGCGCAAGCCTCACCGCGTCGTCCGGCATGCGCGTGCCCCGAAGGAACCCCCCGCCCGGACTCAGCCAGACGTAGAACGTCGTGGCCTCGAGCCGGTCGCGCCGATGCGGGTTCGGGACGTAGATGCCGGTGGCCGCGATCACGTCCTGCCCGACGGGCAGCACGGCCCACGTGCCGAACCCCCGGGATACCTGTGCCTCGGACCCGGACGGGTCGGCCTCGCGGAACTCCAGCCAGTTCCCGCCGGCCGAGGCGGGCGAGGCCAGGCCGGCGACGACTCCGAGGACGACGAGCCAGGGAACGAGACGGCGTCGCATGAGCACCTCCGCGTGTGGGATCTCACCCCGAACGACCGGCTCGAGGCGCCGGTGGTTCCGGGCGTTCGAACCGGCTCGCGCCCGCTCAGCCTGCCGCGCGCGCGGCGGCGCCCGGCGGCGGCTCGAAGGTCCGCGCGTACCGCTCGATCGGCTCGCCGCGCAGATCGATCTGCTCGAGGTCGCCCTGGCCGAGGAACCGGCCGGCCTCGACGAGGTAGCCGAGGCGCTCGGGATCGAACCCCATGAGCGTGGCGGTGACGGTGTCGGTCGCGACCGGGTCGTCCCCGACGACGACGACGCCTGCCGGGACCGGCGTCCCCGAGATCGGACCGTTGCCCTCCATCCCGACGATGCCGTCGACGATCGCGTAGGCGGGCCGGACCGCGCCGGCGACGTCGACGATCGACTGCTCGATCCCCTGCCAGTGCAGGATGTTCTTCGGCCACCCGTACACGCGGCCCGGCAGGACGCCGAACAGGTTCTTCAGCGAGAGCGTGACGCCGGCCCAGTGGTGCGTCTTCATCTTCGGCATCGAGACGACCACGTCCGCCTCGGTGACCGACGCCGGCAGCCACAGCTCGCCGAGCCGCGTGTAGCTCGAGCGCAGGCCGACGCGACCGATCGCGTCGGCGTTCAGGTCGACGAACGGCGCCTCGACGCCGCCGAGCGCGTCCGCGAGGCCCGAGCGCTCGACGACGTCCTGGACGTCGCGGCGATGGCCCGGCCCCTCGCCGACGGTGACCGACGCGGCGCCCAGCCGCCGCATCGCGAGCACGGTCGCCGCGATGAGCCGCGGGTCCGTGTTGATCGCCGTCGTCGGGTCGAACTCGATGAGGTTCGGCTTCAGGAGGACCCGGGCGCCCGAGACGTCCGCGCCGATCGCGCGCAGGCCGTCGAACACGGTCTGCTCGAGCGGGCCGTCGTAGCCGGAGGCGGACAGGATCGCGACGCGCGCGCGGCCGGGCTCGGGAAACGCGGCGGCGTCCCAGCGCTGCTCGGAACCCTTGATCAGCCGGCCGACGCCGAAGGACGCAGCCACGACCGCGGCGCCGCCGGCGAGCGCCCCTTTCAGCAGGGTGCGACGGCTGACGTGATGTCGCGGCTCGACCGGGTCGCTCATCGGATCTCCAGGCGTCCAAGTCCGGGTCCGGCGGCGAGTGCGGACCAGGCGAGCGCGACCCCGTCCCCCGTCAGCTCGGTGCGATCGATCAGCTCGCCCAACGCATCGGCCGCCCCATCGGTCGACTCCGCGTCCTCGTACAGGCGGAACGCGGCGAGCGCGGTCGCGAGCGAGAGGCCCCCGGAGGCCTCGGTCCGCGAGAGCGTTCGCAGCACGTCCAGCCCGCGAGTCTCGAGCTCGGGCTCGGCGCCGCGCAGCGCGATGAGGGCCACCGCGGTCGTCTGCGCGAACGGGGGGAGGTCCTCGTCGAGGACGGTTCGGTTCCCGTAGTTCCAGCCGCCGCCGACGGCCTCGCGATCCCGCAGCAGGTCCACGCCGTCGGCGATCGCATCGGAGCCGGGCCGCGCGATGCGAAGCGCGAGCAGGGCCCGAGCCGTCGGTTCCGTCCACGAGGCGGTCCCGTCCATCCAGGCCCAGCCGATCGCGTCGGCGTCGAGGGGGATGGCCTCGGTCGAGGGGACGCGCTGCGCGCGCGTGCGCTCGAGATGGTCGAGCGCGCGCTCCCGCTCGGGCCCGTCCTCGAGCGCGAGCGCTGCCAGCCCCGTCGCCGAGTCGTTGTCGAACGGCCCGACCGTCGGACGGAACGATCCATCCTCGTGCTGGGCGTCGGCGAGCCACGCGCGCGCGCTCGGATCGTCGAGCGCCATCGCGGCGAGCGCGGTCGGCTCCGCCTCCGAGGGCTGCATCGCCCTCGGGCCGAACCCGCCGTCGGGGTTGCGGAGACCGGCGAGCAGCCCGGAAGCGGTGTCGAACACGCGGTCGAGGTCGTTCACACTCGGGTTATCGGCCTCGGGCCGTCACGACTTGCGAGTGCCGGGCGTTCCGCCCGACGCACGGGCCGGCTCGTTCGGG
>DATBLA010000114.1:0-1707 GCA_036555645.1 Actinomycetota bacterium | reverse complement strand
GCGGCGAGCGGCACCTCCGACGTGCCGACGAGGTAGAGCTCGTCGGGGGTCGTGACGTAGATGTTCGCCTCGTCCGTCGGCAGGAACCCGCTGCCGTACATCGACTCCTCGCGCACGAGCACCGGCGGGATGACCGGGAGGAACCCGCGCGCCGTCAGAACGTCGAGCGCGTGGCGCACGAGCGCGAACTGCACGTGGACGATGTCGCCGAGCAGGTAGACGAACCGGGACCCGCTCGCCCGCGCCCCCCGCTCCGTGTCGAGCATCCCGAGGGCTTCGCCGAGCGCGGCGTGGTCCTTCGGCTCGAACGCGAAGACCGGGGGCTCCCCGTGGCTCCGGATCTCGACGGCGTCCTCGTCGGTGAACCCGTCCGGCGCCGACTCGTGGGGGACGTTCGGCGTCGTCGCCAGGAGCTCGGACAGGGCGGCATCGGCCTCGGCGAGCTCGGGTTCGAGCGCCTTCACGCGGGCCGACACCGCGCCGACCTCGGCGATGAGCCGCTGCTTCTCCTCGTCCTGCGCGCCTCCGATCGCCTTGCCGAGGCGGTTCTGCTCCGCGCGCAATTCCTCGACCTGACCGGTCAGCGACCGGCGACGCTCGTCGAGCGCGAGGATCTCGTCGACCGCGCCGTCGAGGTTTCGCCGGGCGAGACCGCGGCGGAACGGCTCGGGATCCTCTCGGATCGCCCGAACGTCGAGCACGTCAGACCTTGGCTCCCTCGGCCTCGGGCAGGGTGGTCGTCTTCGGCGGCGAGGGCGGCGCCTGCGGCGCAGCCTGCTGGTCCATGATCGACTGCCCCTGGAACACCGCCCCCTCCTCGACGACGAGCGTCTTCGCGGTGATGTCGCCGTCGACCCGGCCGCCCCTGGCGAGCTCGGCTCGCCCCTTCACGGCGATCGACCCCTTGAACCGGCCGGCGACGACGACGTTCTGTGCGCGGATGTCGGCCTCGACCTGACTCTGCGGCGCGAGCATGACGTCGCCCTCGGCGGTGATCTGGCCCTTCACCTGGCCGTCGATCCGAAGCGACCCCGCCGAGACGACCGTTCCCTCGAGCTTGGCTCCCTGACCCACGACCGTGACCTCTCCACCCTGCTCTGCCATCGTTCGTCCCCCTTGCCGCTGGGTCTGCTCGGGCGGCGCCTCCGCGTCGTCGCGACGCCAGATCACGACGCGCTCACCGCCTCGCGCGGATCGGCGAGCGCCTGGCGGATCGCCTCTTCCTCCTCGATCGACAGGTTGTACTGGCTCTGACCCTTCGCGATCGGCTTCGCGTACACGCGCGTGTCCTGCCGTCCGTTGATCGACGTCATGACGACGCCGTTCCCGTGATCGTCGAGCAACGCGCACGAGAACGACAGGCGGCCGCCGACGTCTTCGAACGCGTCGTACCGAACGAGCCCGACGTGCCTCACGGCTCCCTCGATGAGCGCGTCCTGACGCCGGTCGGTCCCGGCGAGCGACCGGACCGCCGACTCGAGCCGGGCGATCTGTCCGGCGTGACCTTCGAGCACCCCGCGGAGCACATCGTCCATCTGGATCGGGCCCTTCGGCTCGTGACGCCGCCGTCCCGAACCGAGCGCGGTGAACAGGAGCGCGACAGCGCCCATCCCGAGGGCGATGAGCACGAGCAGTGTGAGGGTCTCGACGGAGAAGGTCATCGCTCCTCGGCTTCGCTCGAAAGGGGCCACTGACCTGCGGCTTCCC
>DATBLA010000113.1:0-2470 GCA_036555645.1 Actinomycetota bacterium | reverse complement strand
TCGAGACCGTGAGGTCGGGCCGAGGTCTGGACGCGCTCGCCGCGAGCGCGCCGGATGTGCTCGCCGTCGTCGCGTACGGCGAGCTGCTGCCTCCGAGCGTCCTCGAGCTGCCGACGGTCGAGCCGGTCAACCTCCACTTCTCCCTGCTTCCGGAGCTGCGAGGCGCGAGCCCCGTCCAGACCGCGCTGCTCCGGGGGATGCCCGAGACGGGCGTCTCGACCATGGTCATGGCGGAGGGTCTGGACACCGGCCCGGTGCTGCTCCAGGCGCGAGCGCCGATCGGTCCGGACGACGACGCCGGCTCGCTCGGGGCCCGGCTCGCCGAGCTCGGCGCTCACCTGCTCGTGGAGACGATCGACGGGCTGGCCGCGGGGACCCTCGATCCGGAGGATCAGGACGAGACCCGAGCCACGCTCGCGCCCCGCCTTCGGGCCGGCGATCGCGTCCTCGATTGGCGGGAACCGGCGGCGGCGCTGGTGAACCTCACCCGCGCGCTCGCGCCGGAGCCGGCGGCGACGACCACGTTCCGGGACGAGCTGCTGAAAGTGGTGCGGGCCGAAGCCGGCACCGGCGAGGGAGAGCCCGGGACGGTCGTCGCGGTCTCGAAGCACGGCTTCGGGGTCGCCGCGGGGGCCGACGTCTTCTTCCCGCTCGAGCTCGCCCCGGCGGGGCGGCGACGCATGTCGGCCGCGGAGTTCGTCCGGGGCCATCGCCCCCGGATCGGCGAGCGGCTCGGGTGAGCGCCAACCGGCCGAACGCGGGCGGGGATCGGCCGACGGCGCGCCGGGTGGCGTTCGAGGTCGTGCGCCGGGTCGCCGACGAGGGCGCGTACTCGAACCTCACGCTTCGCCGATCGCTCGATCGGGCCGGACTGGTCGAGCGGGAGGCCGCCTTTGCCACCGAGCTCGCGTACGGGACGCTGCGCCGTCTCGTGCCGATCGACCACGCCCTCGGCCCGCTCCTGGAGCGCCCGCTCGCCGACGCGCCGCGTCCCGCACGGACGGCGCTTCGACTCGGCGCCTACCAGCTCCGGTACCTCGGCACGCCGCCGCACGCCGCCGTCTCCGAGTCGGTCGCCCTCGTCGACCGTCGCCACCGCGGCTTCGTGAACGCGGTCCTTCGCCGGCTGGCGTCGGAGCCCCGGCGCGCGATCGACGGCGATGACGACCGCGCCGTCTCGCTTCGGACCGGGCTCGCCGAGTGGGGGGTCCGCGAGCTCCGACGGCTCCTCGGCGACGAGACGGAGACGGCGGCGTCGGCTCTCGCCGAGCGTGGATCGCACACGATCCGATCGAACACCTGCCGGACTCCGGAGGCCGAGCTCGAGCGGGAGCTCGCCGACGCCGGCGTCGCGTTCGAGCGGGGGAGCGTGCACGCCGGATCGCTCGTCCTGTCATCGGTCGACCCGGTGCGGCTCCCCGGGTTCGACCGAGGGGCGTTCGCGATCCAGGATCAGGCGTCGTCGTTCGTCGTTCGGGCGCTCGACCCGCAGCCGGGAGACCGGGTGCTCGACGTGTGCGCGGGGCCGGGGGGCAAGGCCGCGTACGTGTCGTGCCTCGTCGGCCCGGATGGACGGGTGGTCGCCTCCGACGTCTCGGCCACGCGCACCGGGCTCGTCGCCGAGACCGCCGCGCGGCTCGGCGTTGGGCCGCTCGTCCTCACGCAGGACGGTCGTCGGCCGGCCGTTCGTCCGGGATTCGACCGCGTGCTCGTGGACGCCCCGTGCTCGGGATTCGGGTCGGCGCGCCGCCGTCCCGAGCTGCTGTGGCGGCCTCGTCGAAGCGACCTGTCCGGTCTCGCGCGACTCCAGGTGAGCATCGCCACGGCCGCCGCCGCGCTCGTCCGACCTGGGGGACGACTCGTCTACAGCGTCTGCACGTTCCCCAGAGCCGAGACCGACGCGGCCTGCGACGCGCTGCTGCGCCGGGCCCCCGACCTGCGTCCGGACCCGATCGAGGGCCCGGACGGCACCGCGGATCGGGTGCGGCTGTGGCCGCACGTGCACGGGTGCGACGCGATGTTCATCGCGGCGTTCCGCCGTCTGGCCGGACCCCCTGACTAGAATCGCGCCGGTGAGCAAGCTCGCAGCCTCGATCCTGGCCGCCGACCTCGCGTACCTGGCGGACCAGGTAAAGATGGTGGAGGGCCCTGCCGACCTCATCCATGTCGACGTCATGGACGCACACTTCGTCCCACCGCTCACGATCGGGCCGGTCGTCGTGGCCAGCCTGCGTCCGCACACCCGCCTCGCGCTGCACGCCCACCTTCAGGTGGAGGCGCCCGAGGCGCTCTTCGGCGACCTCGCCGAGGCCGGGACCGATGCCGTGAGCTTCCACGTCGAGGCGGTGGACGACCCGGTCCCCGCGATCGAGGCCGCGCGATCGAACGCGCTCCGCGTCGGCCTCGCCCTCAGCCCGCAGACGCCGGTCGATCGGGTCCTGCCGCACCTGGACGCGATCGATCACGTGGT
>DATBLA010000112.1:0-44436 GCA_036555645.1 Actinomycetota bacterium | reverse complement strand
GCGGAGCTGCCGGGGCTGCTGTCGACCCAGGGGGCGAAGCCGCAGCCGCGCCCGGAGACGGTGGGCCGCTGGGAGGCGGAAGGGGGCGGCGCGGCGGTCGCCGAGGAGACGGCGACCGAGGTCGCCACCGAGATCGACGGCACTCCCTGCACGCTGCGCCACGGCTCGGTGGTGATCGCCGCGATCACCTCGTGCACCAACACATCGAACCCCTCGGTCATGGTGGCTGCGGGTCTCCTCGCGAAGAAGGCGGCGTCGCGGGGGCTCAAGGTCCCGCCGTACGTGAAGACCTCGCTCGCTCCCGGCTCGAAGGTGGTGACCGAGTACTTCAACAAGTCGGGCGTGATGGCCGATCTCGAGCAGCTCGGCTTCGCCGTGGTCGGCTACGGCTGCACGACGTGCATCGGCAACTCGGGGCCGCTCCCCGACGCCATCGCCGCGCCGATCGACGAGGAGAAGCTCGTGGTGGCGGCGGTGCTCTCGGGCAACCGGAACTTCGAGGGTCGCATCAATCCGCTGACGCGCTTCAACTATCTCGCCTCGCCGCCGCTGGTCGTGGCCTACGCGCTCGCCGGCCGCGTCGACGTCGACCTGTCGACGGACCCGCTCGGACACGCCGAGGACGGGACCCCCGTGTTCCTGCGCGATCTGTGGCCCTCACCGCAGGAGGTTCGAGCCGCGGTCTCGGCGTCCGTCTCACCCGAGCAGTTCCGGCGCGAGTACGGCCGCATCTTCGACGGAGACGACCGCTGGCGCGCGCTTCCCACGCCGGAGGCCCCGGTCTACGAATGGGACCCCGGGTCCACGTACGTGCTCGAGCCGCCGTTCTTCGCTCACCTCGACGACGAGCCGGAGACGCCGTCGGACGTCGTCGGAGCGCGCTGCCTGGTGAAGGTGGGCGACTCGTTCACCACCGATCACATCTCGCCTGCCGGCTCGATCAAGCGAGATTCACCCGCCGGGATCCACCTCATGCAACGAGGTGTGCAGCCCGGCGACTTCAACTCCTACGGAGCGCGACGGGGGAACCACGAGGTGATGATGCGCGGGACCTTCGCGAACGTCCGCATCCGCAACGATCTGGCGCCCGGGACGGAGGGACCGTGGACCACCCATCTTCCGAGCGGGGACCGGATGACGGTGTTCGACGCGGCGATGCGGTACGGGCAGGAGGGCGTCCCGCTGCTCGTCGTCGCGGGCAAGGAGTACGGGACCGGGTCGTCGCGGGATTGGGCGGCCAAGGGGCCCGCTCTGCTCGGGGTGCGCGCCGTCCTCGCCGAGAGCTTCGAGCGGATCCATCGCTCGAACCTGGTGGGGATGGGGGTCTTGCCGCTGCAGTTCGCGCCGGGGGAGTCGGCATCCTCGCTCGGGATCGACGGGCGCGAGTCTTTCGACGTCCTCGGGCTGGTGGACGGCACGAGGCCGGGCGGCCGCGTGCGGGTCCGGGCGCGCGACGACGAGGGTCGTGAGACCGAGTTCGAGGCGGTCGTCCGGGTCGAGGGCGAGGCCGAGGTCGAGTACATCCGGCACGGGGGGATCCTCCAGATGGTCCTTCGTCAGCTCCTGGCGAGCGAGCGACCGGCGCACTCGGCGTGAGCGATCGCGCCGCCCCGTTCGCCCGGGTGCTCGTCGGCGTCGACGGCTCGGCTCGCGGAGACGAGGCTACGAGGCAGGCGGCCGCTCTCGCGCTCCCCGCGGCGAACCCGGTCGTGCTCGTCCACGCCATCGACGCGAACCGGCCACACGACGAGGACGTCGAGGCCGGGGCGGAGGAAGCGCTCGGCCGGGCGGCTGCCGTCATCCGGCAAGCCGGCGGCGAGCCCGATGCGCGGATGCCCGCCGGCGATCCGGGTGAGGTCCTCGTCGAGGAGGCACGCGAGCACGGGATCGATCTCGTCTGCGTCGGTCCGGACTCCTCGGCGCTCGGCGGGGCGCTTCGATTCGGGCGAGTGGCGACCCACGTGGTCCGCGAGGCGCCGTGCTCGGTCCTCATCGCCCGCCCCGCCGGGCCGGCGTTCCCCTCGACGATCCTGTGCGGGGTCGATGGGTCCGATGCCTCGGTCGGGACGGCGAAGGTGGCCGCGGCGATCGCGCTCGCCTCGGGCGCCGAGCTCCATCTCGTCCACGTCGTCCCCGTCTTCCGTGGCCGCGACGCCGAGTGGACGCTCGGCGCCGACGAGGAGAGCCCGCCCGAGCTCGAGCGTTCGGTCGAGGCCGTGCGTCGGTCGGGCGTCGAGCCCGTCCGGGACATGGCGATGGGACGTCCGGAGCACGCGCTCGTCGCCGGGGCGCGGAGGCTACAGGCCGATCTCGTCGTGGTCGGTCACCGGGGACTGGGGCCCGTGAAGCGCCGGCTGCTCGGGAGCGTGAGCGAGCACTGCGCGAGCCATGCTCCATGCTCCGTCCTCGTCGTTCGCGCGCGCGACGCCTGATCCGGCGCCGTCCGGCACCGATCAGACCGTCTGGATCTCCGCGACGAAGACCGGCGTCGTCGTGGGCATCGTGGAACACGCCGCGGGCTCGACGGTGACGGCCATGACGTCTGCGCCGGCGAGCTCGCCGTCGACGAACGTGAACAGCGACCCGTCGCTCGACGGCACGAAGCACGGGCCGGGCGTCGGGACCTCGCCCGAGATCATCCAGGCCTGGTAGACGGATCCGGCCGGCGGCGTGGACAGGCCCGAGCCCAACAGGTACGCGCCCGGCTCCCCGGGGGTGTACGCGACCGCGAGCGAACCCTCCGCGTCACCCTGGAACGCGACGACCGTCGGGTCCTCCAGGGCCGTGGTGCCGTCGTCGCCGGACGTCGCCGCGCCGATCGCCCACCCGCCGACGAACAGGACGAGCGCGGCGGCGACCGCCACGAGCGGGCGAAGGAACGAGCCGCGTGAGCGGCGGCCGCCCGGTTCGTCGGCGGCCCCGCCCTCGACGGCCCGGTCCTCGACGGCCCGGTCCTCGACGTCGCTCGCCCCGTGGAGCCGGGCCACGGTCTCCTCGAGGAGCTCGGATCGGACCGCGACCGGGTCGAGGGCGAGCGCCAGCCCGCCCGCGACCTCCGCGTAGTCGGCCTCGAGTCGAAGGCACTCGGCGCAGTCGGGTCCGTGGGAGGCCATCTCCTCGGTGAGCGAGGCCTGGTCCTGCGGATCGAGCCCGCCGAGCGAGCGGATCGCGATGAGCTCCTCGATGCGCGCGTGCTCTCTCATCGCTCGACCCCCGCCATCGAGGCCCGCAGGCGCCGCATCCCGAGCAGGGTTCGAGACTTCACGGTCCCCAGGGGAAGGCCGAGTCGCTCGGAGATCGTGGATTGGGACAGGCCGTCGAAGTACATGAGCTCGATCACCTGGCGCTGCTCGGCGGGGAGCTCGTCCAGGGCCGCCCGGATCGCGCGCCGCTCGTGCGGGACGTCGACCTCCCGGGCCACCTCGTCGGCAGGATCGTCCACGACGATCGGATCGGACGCGCGAGCATCCTCCACGCGCCGGCGCTGGGTCTCCTCGCGGCGCACGGCGTCGACGGCGCGATGGTGCACCATCCCCATGAGCCACGCGCGAACCGAGCCGCGGCGCTGGTCGTACGCGCTCGGATTCCTCCACACCGCCAAGTACGCCTCCTGCACGATCTCCTCCGCGAGGAAGGGCTGGCGGACGATCCGCCGAGCGAGCGCGAGCGCGCTCGGGGCGTACCGCCCGAACAGGTCCCGGAACGCCTCGTCGTCCCCGCGGCCGATCCGGTGGACCAGCTCGCGGTCGCGGGCTCCGGAGAGCTCAACGGCCACGCCGGCATCCCGGTTCGTGTGCGCGTGCGACTCGGCGACCAGCACCCGGGGAGACCTTCCGTCCTCGATCCTTCGCCGGGCATTCGCACCACCGTGGGCGGCGGATCGTCGGCCGGGCCACGCCGCGCGCGTTCGGGTTCGAGCGAGCCACGTGACCAGCCTAGTCCGGCACGCGAGCCCTCAGATCCGGGCGCGGATGGACTCGATCGCGGACGGGTTCTCCAGGCTCGACAGGTCGCCCGCATCCTCACCCGTCACGGTCGCGCGGATCGCGCGTCGCAGGATCTTCGCCGACCGGGTCCTCGGGAGCTCGGGCACGAGGAGGACCCTCGTCGGCCGGAAGGCCTTGCCGAGGTGGCGGGCCACGAGGTCGGAGAGCTCGCCCGGCAGGCCGTCGTCGGCGCCGGGCCTGGCCACGACGAAGCACCAGATCGCCTCGCCCTTGACCTCGTGCGGCACCCCGACGACCGCCGACTCCACGACGTCGGGATGGAGCGTGAGCACGCTCTCGACCTCGGCGGGCCCAAGGCGCTTGCCCGCGATGCTCATCGTGTCGTCGCTGCGACCGTGGAGGAACCAGAACCCGTCCTCGTCGACGCTCGCCCAGTCGCCGTGGCACCAGATCCCCGGGAAGCGGCGCCAGTACGTGTCGAGGTAGCGCTCGGGGTCGCCCCGAAGGCCGCGGGTCATGCCCGGCCAGGGCGCGCGGCAGACGAGCTCGCCGACCTCGCCCGGTTCGGCTTCGGTGCCGTCCGGGCGGAGCACCGCGACATCCATGCCGAGCGCCGGTCCTCGGAGCGTGCACGGCTTCAGCGGGCTGATCGGGAGCGGGGACAGGAAGCATGCGCCGACCTCCGTGCCGCCCGAGAGGTTGATGATCGGCAGCCGGCCTCCGCCGACCTCCTCGAAGAACCACCGATACGGCTCGGGGTTCCACGGCTCGCCGGTGGAGGCGAGGATCCGCAGCCCGGACAGATCGTGCGAGCGGACCGCTTCCACGCCGGAGGGGATGAGCGCGCGAACGAGCGTGGGGGACACGCCGAGGTGCGTGACCCGGTGACGTTCGACGAGCGCCCACAGCCGGTCGGGACCGGGATGGTCGGGCGCGCCGTCGTACAGGAACACCGTGGCCCCGAGCGCGGTCGCGCCGACGATCTCCCAGGGCCCCATGATCCATCCGAGGTCGGCGAACCAGAACAGGACGTCACCGGGCCGCACGTCGGTCTGGTAGGCGACCTCCTCCGCGATCTTCACGAGGAAGCCGCCGTGGACGTGGACGGCGCCCTTCGGCCGCCCGGTCGTCCCGCTCGTGTAGGCGACGAACAGCGGATGCTCGGGGTCCAGCCGGGCGGCCTCGAAACGATCGGGCTGTCGTCCGAGGAGATCGTTCCACTCGAGATCTCTGCCCTCGGACCACGGCGCGTCGTCTCGGCCGGCCCGCGGCACGACGATCACGCGGGAGACGCTGGGCGCGGCGGCGAGCGCCTCGTCGGCCACCTCTTTCATCTTCACGACCGCGCCGCGCCGCGGGAACCCGTCCGCGGTGATGAGGACCCTGGCATCGGCGTCGGCGAGGCGCGTGGCGACCGCGTCGGCCCCGAACCCGCTGAAGATCGGGAGGAACACGGCGCCGAGCTTGGCGCACGCCATCACGGAGGCCACGGCCTCCGGCGTCATCGGCAGGAAGATGCCGACCGCGTCGCCGGCGTCGACACCGAGCGAGGCGAGCGCGTGCGCGAGGCGATCGGTCGTCTCGCGCAGCTCCCGGTAGCTCACGAGCCGTTCGACGCCCTCCTCGCCCTCCCATCGGATCGCGAGGGCGTCGGGCGTTCGCTCGGCCCAGCGGTCGAGGCAGTTCCAGGCCAGGTTCACCGAGCCGCCGCCGAACCAGGTGGCCCACTCGATCCCTCCGGAGACGTCGAGCACGCGCTCGTAGGGCTCGAAGAACTCGATGCCGATATCGCGGACGACGGCGTCCCAGAACCACTCGATCTCGCTCCGCGAGCGCTGAACGAGCTCGTCCTCGCTCTCGATGCCGTGCGCGCGCATGAAGCGCGTCACGTTGGCGCGCCGGGCGACCTCGGGGGTGGGTCTCCACACGATCGTCATGGGTGCTCCGCGGCCTGCGTGCGGACCGCCGTGTACGCTGGATGTCGCGTCAGCCTATGACCGAAGGAACCTCCACGTCCGCTCGACCGAGGCACTCGCGCGTGCGACGTGCCTTCTTCGTCGTCTCGGCCCTCGCGTCCGCGTTCGTGATGGTCACGGCCGCCGTGGCGTTCGGGACGTACTTCTGGACGAAGGGCCAGCTGCGCACGATCCCGATCGGCCCGGCCGTGAGCGAATCCGGCGCGCCCGCCCCCGACGTCGCCGACATCGTCGGCCGCTGCGCCGAACGCGCCTGCAACTACCTGCTGCTCGGAAGCGACTCGCGACAGGGCCTGACCCCGGAGGAGATCGCCGCGTTCGGCTCGGACGAGAACATCGGCGGCGAGAACCGGTCCGACACGATCATCCTGGTCCACACGCGACCGGACAGCCGGAAGGCCACCTTCCTGTCGTTCCCAAGGGACCTGTGGGTCGACATCCCCGGCGTCGGCATGGGCCGCATCAACTCCGCGTTCGAGGGAGGCATCGAGGGTGGCGGCGCGCAGCTCGTCGCCCGAACGGTGAAGAGCCTCACCGGGATGCAGATCCACCACGTGATGTACGTGAACCTCCTGGGATTCCAGCGGGTCGTCGACGCGCTCGGCGGCGTCGACATGTGCGTTCCCTATCCGATGTTCGACGAGCTGAGCCTGCTCGACATCCCCGCGGGATGCCAGCACTTCGACGGCTTCACCGCGCTCGCGTACGTCCGAACCCGCCATCAGCCGTGCGACGTCATCCCGGACTTCGCTCGGATCAGCCGGCAGCAGCAGTTCCTCCGCGCCGTGATCTCGAAGATGCTCCAGCCGAGCGAGCTCCTCCGGCTGCAGACGCTCGTCCCCGAGCTGCTTTCCAACGTCGTCGTCGACGAGGGTCTGAACCCCGCCGAGCTCGTGTATCTCGCGGGTCTGCTCCAGGGCGTGGGTACGGACAACGCCGATTTCCGAACGGTGCCGACGATCCCCGAAGGCATCTACGACGCGTCGGGCCAGTACCTGTCGGTCGTGCGGCTCGTCCAGCCCCAGGCGGACGAGCTGTTCGGATCGTTGCGGGAGGGCGAGCCGCTCAGGGACCTCGGGCAGGATCAGGCTCAGACCGCGCCGTCCCCGGCGAACATCACCGTGTCGGTCGTCGACGCGGGGGGCGCGTCGACGGCCGAGGTCCTGGGCGTCCTGACCGAGGGTGGGTTCGACACCTCGCCGGGGATCGTCGACCGGTCGCAGGTCCAGCGTCCTCGCGCGGGGTCGATGATCCTGTACCGAGCGGGCGCCGAGCCGATGGCCTCGGTCGTGGGGTCGTACTTCTCCAACCTCGACCTCGTGCCGGCGCCCGCGGGATCGCTCCCGGCCGGTCAGGACGTCGCCGTGATCGTCACGTCCCGGTACGAGATCCCACCACCGGCGACGGCTCCGCCGACCGACTGCCCCGGCTGAGCCCGCCGACGGCCTCGGGCTGTCGCCGGCATGACCGTAGGATGGGCGCCTCGTGCGTCCAGGTATCCGATTCCGATTCGTCCTGTTCGTGTGGCTGTGCGCGTTCGGGCTCCTCGCGGGAACGGTCGTGGGGTCGGCCGAGGCGAGGTCCGAGGACGCCCGCCGGACGATCGTCAAGGTCCGTCACATCGCCCCCGGCCTGACCTTCACGCGGATCATCGAGAAGAAGATCCCCCGGCGGACGTTCGTCCTGCGGGTCGACCTGTCCGAACGCGTGACCTTCGACGTGGATCTCGCCGCTCCCGAGCTGCCGGCGAGCGCGAGGACGAGTCAGATGGCCAGACGTGCCGACGCGCTCGCCGCGGTGAACGGCGATTTCGGCTCGGTCGTGCGACCGACCCATCCGTTCGCCGAGGACGGCGAGCTCCTCCAGGGCTCGGGTGTCGGGAACCCGACGTTCGCCGTCTCGACCGACGAGCAGCGTGTCTTCATGGGGACGGCGCGCCCGACGGTGACGGTCTCCGACCCGGCGTCGAGCCGGACGTGGGTGATCGACCGGTGGAATCGCGGAGCGCCCGACCTGGGAGAGATCGCGGGCTTCTCGCCACCGATCGGAACCCTCGAGTCGCCGCCGGAGTTCGCGTGCTCGGTCCGGCTCCAGCCCTCGGGGCCTCCGGTCCTCGCCGACCCCGACGGCGTCGATCGTCCGTACGTCGTCGATCAGGCCGGGTGCTCGGACGCCCCGCTCGAGCGTTCCGGCGGCGTGGTGCTGTCGGCGGTGCCCGCGACGGACGAAGCCGTCGCGCTGCTGTCGCTCGTTCCCGACCAGACCGTGACCCTGCACTGGACGCTGGGATGGCCCGGCGTG
The DNA here is from genome assembly GCA_036555645.1 of Actinomycetota bacterium. Taxonomy (GTDB): domain Bacteria; phylum Actinomycetota; class UBA4738; order UBA4738; family HRBIN12; genus DASSJM01. The sequence continues at coordinate 36,212 of DATBLA010000112.1, read as the reverse complement.
CTCGACGCGATCGGGGGCATGCCCATGCTCGTGGCCGACGGCGAGATCGTCGTCGACCCGGGGTGTCGCGGCGGCCTGTGCGGCCCGAATCCCCGCACCGGGATCGGGGTCACCGCGAACGGGCGGCTCCTGCTCGTCGTCGTGGACGGCCGGCGGGAGCGCTGGTCGAAGGGCCCGACCTTCTTCGGGTTCGCCCGGATCATGCGGTCACAGGGTGCCGTGTGGGCGATGAACCTCGACGGTGGGGGCTCGAGCACGATGGTCGTCGAGGGCGAGGTCGTGAACCGGCCGTCCGACGGCAACGAGCGGCGGGTGAGCAACGCCGTCCTCGTCCTTCCCGGACCCGATCCCGGCGAGGCACGATAGCGTCGAGATGGACGGCCAAGAGGCCTGGCGGAGGCGCTACGAGTCGCTCCGCCCGGCGTGGCGCCCCAGCACCGAGATCTACGCGCGGCTCGCCGACGAGCGCATCGACCGCGAGACCCGCGTTCTCGACGTGGGGTGCGGACACGCCGAGCTCCTGCGCGAGTGCCTCTCGCGAGCGAGGACGAGCTGCGGCATCGAGCTCGACGTCGACGCCCTCCGCCGCAACGACGTCGCTCGGCTCAAGGCCGTCGCCGACGCCGAGCGCATCCCCTTCCGAGGGTCCTCGTTCGACCTGGTCGTCCTCGCGTGGGTGCTCGAGCACCTCGAGCGGCCCGAGCGTGTGTTCGCGGAGATCCATCGGGTGCTTCGGCCCGGTGGGGCGGTGGTCTTCCTGACCCCCAACACGTGGAACTACGTCGTGTGGCTCATCCGGGCCGTCCCGCATGCGTTCCACGAGTTCTTCACGACGCGGCTCTACGGGCGCGGAGAGCACGACACGTTCCCGACGAGGTACCGGATGAACTCGCCCGCGCGGATCGAGCGGCTGCTCGGCGGCCTCGGCTTCCGGCGGGAGCGCCTCGTCCTCAACGGTGATCCATCGTACCTGGGTGTCAACGCACCGCTGTTCCGGCTCGCCTGCGGGATCGAGCGGGTGCTCGATCTCCCGTCGCTGCGGCGAGCCCGCGTCCACATCGTGGGCGTCTACGCGCGGCCGCCCTCCCTCACCGACCGGCCGTGACGGATCGATAGACCTCGATCGTCCGGCTGGCGGCCTCGGTCCAGGTGAAGCGCGCCGCGCGCGCGGGTCCCTTGGCGCGCAGCGCCGCGGCCACCTCCTCGTCCTCCAGGACCCGGCGGAGCGCTCGAACCCAGGCGCCGACGTCGTGCGGCGGCACCTGGATGCCGCCGTCGCCGACGACCTCCGGAAGGCTCGTGGCGTCGGAGCAGATCACCGGAACCCCGCAGGCCATGGCCTCGAGCGGCGGCAGGCCGAAGCCCTCGTACTCGGAGGGGTACGCGAACGCGTCGGCGGCGTTCATGACCGCCGGCACCTCGTCGTCGGGCACGTAGCCCGTCAGGCGCACGTCACGTTCGAGCCTAAGCGAGCGGACTCTGGCGATGACGTCGTCGACCATCCAGCCCAGGCCCCCGGCGAGCACGAGCCCGACGTCGGGGTGGTCCCGGCGAAGCTCCGCGTACGCGTCGAGCAGGGTCGTGAGGTTCTTCCTCGGCTCGATCGTCCCGACGCACAGCACGAACCGGTCGGGGAGCCGGTAGCGCTCCCGGATCGCCGAGACGGTCTCGGCCGGCAGGCCAGGGTGGAACCGGTCATCGACGCCTTCGGGGATGACCTCGATCTTCGCGGGGTCCAGTCGGTAGTGACGAAGGGCGTCGCGGCGCGTGTGCTCGGACGGCGTGATGATGCGATCGGCACGGTTGAGGAAGCGCGGCATCATCGTCCGAAGGAACCACCGGTTGCGCGCCAGGTGGTATCGCCCGGCGGACGGGCCCAGATAGGCGGTGTCGTGGAGGGTGAACACGCTGGCGGCTCGGGAGAGCCTCGGGAGCAGATGGTCGGTGGCGTGGAACAGGCGAACTCCCTGAAGGGCACGATCGATCGAGGGGGAGCCCGCGTAGGACATCCCCGCTTCCAGCCTCCACCGGGGCCGCGACCACCCCACGGTGCGCATGGGGAGCTCGGACAGCGGCGGACGCAGTCGCGAGTCGCTCGGGTCGCTGACGAACGCCGACAGGGCCGCGCCCTGCGCGAGCATCGCCTCCGCGAGCGAGGCCGCATAGCGGCCGAGGCCGGCCCGCTCCTGTGCCGCGGCGGACAGGTCGATGCACCATGGCCGATCGTCGATCGTCGAAGGACGCACGCGCTCGGATCCCCCTCGCCCGTCCGGCCGGTCTCGCCGAAGGAGCGGACCGACGTGGACGGCGTGGACGATACGGCAGGCCGGTCCGGACGGACACATCGCCGGGATGTCGGAGGGGCGGACAGTAGACTCGCGCGATGGCACGCGGGTCGGGCTCGTTGCGCGCGACGCGATGCGCGTAGCGATCGACGCGAGAGCCGCGGCGGCGGCTACCCGGACCGGCGTCGGCTCCTACACGCGGGAGCTCGTGCGGCGCCTGCCGGTCGTCGATCCCCACTCGACGTACGTCGCGTGGCGATTCGAGGACGCCGCCGCGGGGTCCGAGCCCGCCGAGCCGCCGGCGTCGAACCTCATCGACCGTCCGACGCCTGCCCCGGCCGAGTGGCTCAAGGGACTCGTGCTCCGTCTCGGCGTCCCGAGGATCGAGTGGCTCGTCCGCTTCGACCTCCTGTTCGCCCCGAACTTCGTCCCGCCGCCCACCCGTCGGCCGTTCGTCGTGACCGTGCACGATCTCGCGTTCCGCCTGTTCCCCGAGACGGCGGCCCCCGCGACGCATCGGTGGCTCGAACGGCTCGATGCCGCGGTTCGGCGAGCGAGGGCGGTCATCGTCCCGTCCGAGCAGACCCGTCGCGATCTCGCGCAGGCGTACCCCGGCGCCGACGGGCGGGTCACGGTCATCCCCCTGGCCGTGGACGCCGAGGTCTACCGGCCGTCCTCGCCGGCCGCGGTCGCGTCGGCGCGCGCGCGGTTGGGGATCGACGGGCCCTACCTCCTCTCGCTCACGGGGATCGAGCCGAGGAAGAACCTCGAGACGACGATCCGGGCGTTCGCCGCGATCCCCGACGACGTGCGCCCTCGCCTGGTGATGGCCGGGCCGGTGGCGCCGTGGAACCCCGGCGCGTGGGATCGGATCCGCCCGGTGCTCGACGGGCTGCCCTCCGACGTGCGGGATCGCGTCGTGATCCCGGGCTTCGTGTCCGAGACCGACAAGGTCGCGCTGCTCACCGATGCGGCCGCGCTCGTCTATCCGTCGCTGTACGAGGGGTTCGGGCTCCCGGTCCTCGAGGCCATGGCCTGCGGCGTTCCCGTCCTGACATCGAACGTGTCCGCGCTGCCCGAGACGGCAGGAGACGCCGCGCTCCTCGTCGACCCCCTCGACGTCGGCGAGGTGGCGCACGGCATGGCACGGCTGCTGACGGACGAGACGCTTCGGGAGCGATTGCGTTCGGCCGGTCGAGCCCGGGCCCGGGTGTTCGACTGGAACGACACCGCGAGGCGCACCGCCGAGGTCCTGCACGAGGCCGCAGGCGGCCGATCAGGCGCGTGAGTCGGTGAGCGCCCGGTAGGGGAACACGATCGTCGCGCGCACGATCCTGCGCCATCGGGAAGGTTCGTGGGCGAGCCGCCATGCCCATTCGAGCCCGAACCTGCGGACCGCGCCCGGTGCCCTCGGGAGCCTCCCGGCCCACATGTCGAACGTCCCGCCGATGCCGATGAGCACCCGGGCGGTCGGGATCGCGTCGGCGTTGCGGGCGATCCACCGTTCCTGCTTCGGGGCTCCGAGCGCGACGAGCACGACGGCCGCCTTCGTCGCCGTCACCGCTCGGACGAGCGACGCGTCGCCGCCTCCGCCGTCCGCGCGGCCCTCCTCGTCGAACGCCGTTCCCGCCCCCACGACCTCGATCCGCACGCCGGGGAGCGCTCGCCGCCACCGGTCCGCCGCCAGCTCGGCCACCCCTTCGCTCCCTCCGAGGAACGCGACCGTCACCTCCCGGCGAGCGGCGATCCGGACGAGGAGGCCGCCGATGTCGGCACCCGGCCAGCGGTGCACGCGTCGCCGGGCGCGGATCGACTGCACGAGGGCCACCCCGACCCCATCGGCGAGCGCGAGGTCCGAGGAGTTCAGGACGCGCGCGTAGGGCCGATCGTCGCGAGCCTGCAGGAGGATCTCGGGATTCGGGGTGTAGATGCGGGCCGGGCGATCGCCGTCGAGGAACGCCTCGCACACCGCGCGAAGCTGTTCGAGCGAACGGATCTCGTCCAGTCGAACGCCGAACACGTGCGACGTGCGCGCGGAGTCGACCACGCGACGGATGCTAGCGGGCGGTGTGGTCGATCAGTGCTTCTTGCCACCGGGCAGGTTCTTGTGGCCGCGCTTGCGCCCGTGTTTGCGCTTGGGGTCCGGCGCCTCGCCGTCACCGCCGCCACCATCCCCGCCGTCGTCACCGTCGTCGGGCGGCGGGGATCCGGCGCCCGTGCCGCCCGCTCGAGCGGGGGAGGCCACGATCGTCTGGATCACCGGGGTGGCCCACGCGACGCCGACGCTCGTGACCGCGGCCTTCTTGAGGAAGTCTCGCCGCGCTACCTCGCCCCGTTCCTCGCCGGCCATCGCGTTCACCTCCCCGGAGTCGCGTTCCGAGCCTCGCAGGTGCCGGAGGGCGACGCCATGCCATCGGCGTCGTATTTCTCCTACGCATGCACTAGGGGAGATTTTCTACGTCCGAGCCTGCCGCCACGACCGGCGCCGGCACCGGGGCCCGCGTTGCCCGGTGCTAGGCTCCGAGCCCGATGAGCGGCGAGGAGGAGGCACGGTCCGCGCTGGAGCGCGAGCTCTACTGGGCCGAGGAGGCGACGCCTCGTCCTGCGATGGACGCGCTCCAGGTGCGTGATGCGCTCCTCGACTACTCCGGCCTTCTGCGCGCGGATGCCAGGCGCGTCGTCCCACTCGGCGAACCGAACCTCGGTTCCCCGTCGCGGTGGCGTCGTCAGGCGAAGCTCCGGCTCTTTCGCGTCCTTCGACCGATCTCCTGGCGATACGACCGGCTGCTCGCGGAGCTCGGTGAGCTGAACGCGGCGCTCGCCGGACGGGTGGCCGTCCTGGAGGCCGAGGTCGAGCGCCTGAAGGGGGAGGACGCCGGGACCGGCGGGCCCGAGTGAGGATCGCGGTCGCCCATCCGCAGACGCCCTTCGTGCACGGCGGAGCCGAGACCCACACGGAGACCGTGGTCGCCGCGCTGAAGGCCGCCGGTCACGAGGCCGAGGAGGTCGTCGTCGCCGGGAAGTGGTACCCGGCGACCGAGCTCGTCCACCAGATGGCGGTCTGGCGCTCGCTCGACCTGTCCGAGTCCAACGGGCTGCCGATCGACATGGTCATCGCGCTGAAGTTCCCCGCTTACCTCGTCCCGCACTCGCGAAAGGTGGTCTGGCTCATCCATCAGCACCGCAGCGCCTACGAGCTGTGGGACCACCCCGATTTCGCGGACCTGTCCAAGCAGGTCGAAGGCCCGGCGGTTCGCGACATGGTCCAGCAGAGCGACCGGGTGGCGCTGAGCGAGGCGAAGCGGATCTTCACGAACTCGAGGAACGTGCAGGAGCGGCTGTGGAGCTCGCATCGCCTGACGAGCGAGGTCCTGTACCATCCGTCGCCGCTCGTCGAGGCCCTGCTGCCTCGGACGCCCGGACCGTACGGCGACGCGATCGTCTTCCCCAGCCGCCTCGAGGCGCTGAAACGCCAGCCGCTCGTCATCGACGCGATGCGCCACGTCCGCACCGAGGTCCGCCTCGTGCTCGTCGGGGGCGGCCCCGACGAGCCCGTGCTCAGGGATCAGATCGACAAGCACCGGCTCCAGGACCGGGTCACGCTCACGGGACGGGTCCCGGACGCCGAGCTCCAGGACCTGTACCTGAACGCGCTGGGGGTCTACTACGGTCCGTTCGACGAGGACTACGGGTACGTCACGATCGAGGGGTTCGCGGCGCACCGGCCGGTCGTCACGCTCACGGACGCGGGCGGGCCGCTCGAGTTCGTCTCCGACGAGGTGACCGGGCTCGTCACGCCACCCGAGCCACAGGCGATCGCGCACGCCTTCGATCGACTGTTCTCGAACCGTCCGCTGGCGCGCAGCCTCGGCGAGGCCGGCAACGCCCTGATCCGCGACCGCGTGCCCGGGTGGCCGGACATCGTGGCCCGCCTGATCGGCTAGCGATGGGCAACCCGGTCGTCGGCGCGATCCGCCGTCTCTACAAGTGGGATCACCAGATGAACCCGCGGATCGCCTGGCTCTCGCCGATGCCGCCGGCGCCGAGCGGGGTCGCGACGTATTCGCGAGCCGTCCTCGGCGGACTCGAGCGGATCGGATACACGAGATCGCACCCGCCGATCCGGCCCATCTGGCCGATCGACACGCGGACCGAGGGAACGATCCCGTTCCACGCGATGGGGATCTATCACCTGGGCAACAACCTCGAGTTCCATCGAGACATCTACCGGCACGCGATCCAGACCCCCGGGCTGCTCGTCGTCCACGATCTCGCGCTCGACGACTTCGCGCAGGGGCTGCTCGCGAGCGGCGATCGCCTCGCGCACCAGACCTGGCGGGAGGGGCTGGCGAACGCCCGGTCCGTGGCCGCGCTCCCCGAGGCGGTCGAGAACGAGCCGCTCCGGGTCCCGTTCGTCGCCTACCCGGCGCGCCGGGCCCGGGGGATCGTCGTGCACGCGCCGTTCGTGAAGCGGTATCTGGAGGCCGTCGGATGCCGGACCCCGATCTTCGTCGTGCCGCACCCGGTCGTGGAGAAGGAGGAGGACGTGCGGCGCGCCGAGGCTCGTCGAGCCGTCCGCCGGGGCCCGCTCGAGACGATGGGGATGCGCACGCTCGTCGGCGTGTTCGGCGACATGAACGCAGCCAAGCTCATCGAGGTCGTCCTCGAGGCGGTGGCGGGACTCCCGGACGACGTCCACGTCGTGCTCGTGGGTCGCAGGATCCCCGGGTACGACATCGGCGCCGTCGCCCGCGGCGCGGGCCTGGGGGCCCGGCTGAGCGTGCACACGGACGTGACGGACGAGGAGTTCCTCGGATGGATGTGCGCCGCCGACGTCGCCGTCGATCTCCGGTTCCCCCACCGTGGAGAGGTGAGCGGCTCGCTGGCGCGCGCGATGCAATGCGGGCGGCCCACGATCGTCTCGTCGACCGGGACCTACCTCGACATCCCGCAGGATCACGTCGTGCGCGTCTCCTCCGGTCGGGTGGACCCCGCGGAGCTCGCGGAGGCGATCGGACGCCTGGTCGCCGACCCCAACCTCCGCGACCGCATCGGGGGGGCGGCCCGCGGGGCGGTTCGGGAGCTCGGGCGCTCGGAGGCCACGGCGCACGGGTACGCGGAGGCGATGGACGGAACGCTCGCCCTCCTCCAGGATCCCGGTCGGCGGGCCCTCGCGCGATGGGGAGGAGCGCTCGTCGATCTGGGGGTCTCGGCGGATGCGCTCGCGGAGGGGTACGGCGTGTCCTACGCGCGCGCCCTCGACGAGTTTCGCCCGCCACGGCAGCACACCGAAGCCACGGAAGCTCCATAGGGCGCGCAGGAGGCGTTGCTAGACTCGGCCTCGCCGTCCGGCCGGGTCGCCGGCCGCTCTGCCCTGAGCCCATGGCCGCAACCGTCCAGACCGTCGAACGCACCTCCGAGCCCCCGCGCCTTCGGGTCGGCGAGCGACTGCGTGTGCTCGCCGCGCATCGCGAGATCCTCGCGAACCTCATCCGCAAGGAGCTGAAGGTGAAGTACGCCGCGTCGGTCCTCGGCGCGGTGTGGTCGCTCCTGAACCCGCTCGTCTACCTGGCCGTGTTCACGTTCGTGACCCGCGTGCTCGACTCCGGAGTGCCGAACTACCCGGTCTACCTGTTGTCGGGACTCCTGGCCTGGAACCTGTTCTCCGCGGCGGTCACGGCGGGGAGCCGTTCGGTGCTCGACAACGGCAACCTCGTGAAGAAGGTGGCCTTTCCGCGGGAGATCCTTCCACTCGCCTCGATCGGCGTGGCGCTCGTCGACTACCTGCTGCAGTCGGCGGTGCTGCTCGTCTTCATCGTCGTGACCGGCTACGGGCTGCATCTGCCGGAGCTGGCGCTCCTGCCGCTCGCCTTCCTGGCCCTCGTCGTGTTCACGACGATGCTCACCCTGCCGCTGGCGGCGTTGAACGTCCGGTATCGCGACGTCTGGCACCTGCTGAACATCGCCCTCATCGTCTGGTTCTGGGTGACGCCGATCGTGTACCCGAGCGCGCTCGTCCAGGACCAGCTCGCCGGGCGGGATCTCCTCGGCTTCCTCTACTTCCTGAACCCGATGGTGGCGGTCGTCGAGGGGATGCACCGCGCGCTGTACGGCACGGTGGTCGCCGACGGCACGCCGGTCCTGTTCGACGTCTCGCTCGGGTGGCTCGCCGGCGTGCTCCTCGCGGTCCTCGTCGCCTCGCTCGTGCTCCTTCGTCTCGCGTGGGGCGCCTTCTTCTCGCGCTCGGGCGACTTCGCCGAGGAGCTGTGAGGCCGTGACCGCCATCGAGGTGCAGGACCTCTCCAAGCGGTTCCGCGTGTTCCGGGACAAGCCCACCTCGCTGAAGCAGCGCCTGCTCACCTCTCACGCCCGCCCGGAGGACTTCTGGGCGCTCCGCGACGTGTCGCTCGACGTCCACGAGGGTTCGACGTTCGGGCTCATCGGGCACAACGGGTCGGGCAAGACCACGCTCCTGAAGTGCGTGGCGGGCATCCTGCGGCCGACGGCGGGCCTCGTCCGTCAGCGAGGACGGCTCGCCGCCCTGCTCGAGCTCGGCGCCGGGTTCCATCCCGAGCTCACCGGCCGCGAGAACGCGTACCTGAACGCGGCGTTCCTCGGGCTGTCCCGCAAGGACACGGATCGCGCGTACGAGGACATCGTGGCGTTCGCCGAGCTCGAGGACTTCATGGACAACCAGGTGAAGTTCTACTCCTCGGGCATGCTCGTCCGGCTCGGGTTCGCGATCGCGGTGCACGTCGAGCCGGACATCCTGCTCGTCGACGAGGTCCTCGCCGTCGGGGACGAGGCGTTCCAGGCCAAGTGCCTGGACCGGGTCCGCGAGTTCCAGCGGCAGGGCCGGACGATCGTGCTCGTCACGCACGCGCTCGACACGGTCATCGAGATCTGCGACCGCGCGGCGATGCTCGACCACGGCCGCGTGCACGCGATCGGGGCCCCCGCCGACGTCGTGCGGGAGATGCGGTACGTGCTGCTCGGGGTGAGCGATCCGAACTTCGTCCCGGAGGAGGGGACGCGGGAGGCCGAGATCGTCGAGGTCCAGGTCGTTCGGTCCAACGGCGCCAGCACGGGCCCGATCCTTCGCAAGGACCGGTTCACGATCCAGGTGGACGTGCGCCAGAACGAGCCGGTCGACGACCTCGACGTCGACTTCCAGATCCTCGACGGGGCGACGAACTACCCGGTGCTCGAGCGCCGGACCTCGCAGGCCGGATTCGCCCTGGGGCGGTTCGACAAGAAACGCGTCCGCTTCCGCGTCGACGCGTTCCCGTACGAGCCCGGCAAGTACTGGATCACGATCGGACTGTCGGACCGGTCGACCGGTCACCTGTACCACGTGCAGACCCAGCGCTACCTGTTCGAGATCGTCGACGCCCCTCGGGTTCAGGAGCGCGTCGACGTGTCGGTCGAGGTCGAGGTCGAGGACCTGTGAGCGCCTCGACGAACGGCGCGGCCGGGGCCACCACGACGAAAGGACCTTCCAGGATGCTCATCGGGATGATTCTGCTGTCCGTCGGCCTGGCCGCCGTCGCGCAGCTCGCGCTGAAGACCGGGATGAACGCCGTGAACGATCAGCTGGCCCCGGCCACGTTCTCGTTCAACGGAACGTCGCTTCGCGCGCTCGTCGTGCAGCCGTTCGTCTGGGGAGGGCTGGTGCTGTTCGGCCTGTCCGCGATGGTCTGGCTCGTCGTGCTCTCGCGCACGTCGCTCTCCTTCGCCTATCCGTTCGCCGCGCTCACGTACGTGCTGATCCTGCTCTTCGACCACTTCGTCCTGGACGAGACGGTGCCGGCGCTGCGATGGGCCGGCGTCGCGTTCATCGCGGCCGGGATCTTCCTGATCTCGCGGACCCCGCACAGCTGACCGGGGTGGAGTCCGACCGGATCCGCGGCGCCCGCGTCCGCCGACGCTCGTGAAGGCGGTCGTCCTCGTCGGGGGGGAGGGGACGCGTCTTCGACCCATCACCGAGACGATGCCGAAGCCGCTCGTGCCGCTCGTGGATCGGCCGAGCCTCGACCACGTCCTGGATCACCTGCGCCGCCACGGCGTGCACGAGGTCGTGTTGTCGAGCTCGTATCACGAGGAGCCGTTCCGGTCCTTCATCCGTGCCCGTCGCGGCGACCCCGAGATCACCTGGATCACCGAGGAGATGCCGCTCGGCACCGGCGGGGCGATCGCGAACGCGCTCGACGCGCTGGCATCCGAGGAGGCGTTCCTGGCGCTGAACGGCGACATTCTCACCGACCTCGACATCACGGCGATGCGCGAACGGCACGCGGCGACGGGCGCCACGGCCACGATCGCGCTCACCCGCGTCGAGGACGCGAGGCCCTTCGGTCTCGTCGCGACCGACGCCGACGGGCGCGTGCTCGAGTTCCGGGAGAAGCCCCGAGACCCGATCCCCGGGGACGTGAACGCGGGCACCTACCTGCTCGATCCCGACGCGGTGCGGGGGTGGTCGACCGGTGAGCCGGTCTCGATCGAACGCGAGATCTTCCCGAGCCTCATCGCCGACGGGCGGCCCGTCTTCGGGTTCGTCTCGGACGCCTACTGGAAGGACCTCGGCACACCGGATCAGTACCTCCAGGCGCACGTCGATCTGCTCGACGGCCGGGTGCGCGGTCAACCCGCGTATCCCGCCCCGTTCCTCGCCGCGGGCGCCTCGGTGGCCGAAGGGGCATCGGTGGCCTCCCACGTCGTCGTCGGCCCCGGAGCCGCGATCGAGGCGGGAGCCGAGGTCTCCGACTCGGTGCTCCTCGAGGGAGCGCGCGTCGGCGAGCGCTCCCGCGTCCGCCGGTCGATCCTCGGGCCTTCCTCGATCGTGTCGGCCGGGGCCATCGTCGAGGACTCGGTCCTGGGGGCGGGCGCCGTTCTCGAGCCCGATGCGGTCGTTCGGGACGGGCGCATCGGACCAGGTCAGCGTGTGAGTTCGGCGTGACGACCGGTCAGACAGAACCGATGTGATAGCGTGCGTCACTCGTCCGCGATCCCGCGTTCACCCATGCGTCGAGCCCTCATCTGCCTCCTGCTCGTGGCCGCTGCCGTCGCGGCGCTGCCCGCCTCGGTGTCCGTGGCGCAGGAGGAGTTCCGGTTCTTCGGCTCCGGGTTCGGTCACGGCCTGGGGATGTCGCAGTGGGGCGCGTACGGCCTGGCCAGGGACGGGTGGGGAGCCTCGCGGATCCTTCGCCACTTCTACTCGGGGACGCAGGTCCGCCAGACGAGCAACGGACCGGAGCGCCTGCGGATCGGGTTGGTGCAGAGCCGCGACTCGGTCCGCCTCCAGGCGCAGGCCGGACGGGTGGAGATCCACCTCGGGACGCGCAACGGCGACCTCGTCGGGACGATCCCGTCCGGACGGTCCTGGCGCGTGCGGGCCACGGCGGACGACTATCGGATCGTCGACGAGGACGGGAACACCGTGGACCGCGTCGGCGGTCCAGGGACGCGGATCTTCGCCATCTTCGAGTCCATCGGATCGAGGGTGCGCGTCCCGGAGGCGGGCCACACGTACAACCGCGGCTGGATCGAGTTCGGCCTGTACTCGTGCGGCGGTCAGGCGTGCGACCTTCGCCTCGTTCTGTCCGTCGACTCGGAGAAGTACCTGTACGGTCTGGGTGAGGTCCCGAGCTCGTGGCCGATGGCGGCGATGAGGGCGCAGGCGATCGCGGCCAGGACCTACGCGTTCACGAAGGCCCGCGCGTCGCAGCACCGGCCCGGGTGCGACTGCGCGCTGTATGCGAGCTCCTTCGACCAGGTGTACGCGGGCTGGGACAAGGAGAACGGGCTCGACGGCGATCGATGGGTCTCGGCGGTGAACCAGACGCGCGACGAGGTCGTGATGGACGGTGGCAGCACGATCCAGGCTTTCTACATGTCCTCGTCGGGCGGCCACACCGAGGACAACGAGAACGTCTGGGGAGGGACCCCGATCGGCTACCTTCGGGGCGTCTGCGACCCGGGGGACTACACGACCGCCAACCCGAGCGCGACCTGGCAGGTGACGCTCACCGCCGGGCGGATCACGCGGAGCCTCGGGCTCGGCATCGGCACCGTGACCGGGTTCGCGCACGCCACCCGAGGGGTGTCGGGACGGATCATGTCGGTCACCGTGCGGGGAGCGAACGGGCAGGCCTCGATCAGCGGCACCGCGCTTCGGACCTCGCTCGGCCTGCGCGACGACCGGGTCTGGATCAACACCGACCGCCTCGTGACGGGAGCGATCCGTTCGAAGTACGACGCCCTCGGATGCTCGCCGGGACAGGCGCGGTCGAGGCAGGTCTCGGTGGCGGGGGGTCTGCGGCAGGTGTTCCAGCGATCGACGATCTACTTCTCGAACCCGACCGGCGCTCACGAGCTGTCGGGGCCGGTGCTCCAGCACTACCGGTCGCGCGGCGGCCCGGGCGGCAACCTCGGGTTCCCCACCTCCGACTCCCGCACGCTGCCGAACGGGAACCGGCGGGCGAGCTTCGAGCGCGGCATCATCACCTGCCGGCCCGACGGCTCGGACTGCTGGGTGGACTGACCCTCCGCCTAGCCGAGCACGACTGATCCGAGGATCCCGCGAGGGGCCTCGGGGGCGACCGTCGTCCCGCGAAACGCGTCCACGAACGCCTGCGTGATCTCGACCGCCTGTTCGGTGGTGATCGCCGGCGGGCACATCCAGCGCGTGTTCCATGCGAGCAGGGCCAGGGCCCGGTCGCCGGGCAGGTTCGGGTAGGGGGCCATGATCACCCGGTCCTCCTCGCCGGCCAGCGACGCGAGCGCCCGAACCGTCTCCGGCGCAAGTCCTCCCTCGCCGTCCCGGTAGTAGACGAGCACGTTCGCGTGCTCGAGGTTGTGGACGGCGCGCGTCTCCGGGATCGGCGAGGCGTGGACGTGGGGATCGGACGGGAGCGGGCTCGGGTCGTGCGGGCCCGCGGCCGCCGGCGGGTCCTCGTAGTCGAACGCCTCGCCGGGCCCGAGATGGGCGCGGGACGGGTCGGCCACCACCGGCTGCTCGAGGTCGTCGCAGCCGGCCGTCTGCGCCGTCGCCCGAACCGCGTCGGGGATCTCGCCCGCACCGCGTGAGCGCAGGAACAGGAAGTACGTCCCGACGGCCACCACGACGAGCACGATGGCCCGCGTGCGAAACGACCGGCGTTCGGGCTCGGCGGCAGGCGCCGGTCGAGACGTCGGTCGCGGTCGGGGAGCGGCGGATCGCGACCCCCCCGCCGGAGACCGACCGGGGGGTCGGCGCTTGCGCCGTTTCGCCACTACGGCTGGATCGAGCTGAAGTCGAACGTGCTCGGGATCGGGCTGGGCTCTTCCTGCTCCGTGCCGTAGGTGAGCACGATCACCGTCTGGTCATCGAGCGGGACGTCCCGGGGATCGGTCGACACCTGCTCACCGTCCACGTACACGCGGAGCCGGTTGTCGCCGTCGTTGCAATGGCCGCCGAGGCACGACGGCGTGAGGCGGACACCCCACACGCCGAAGAACTCGCCGAGGGTGAACTGTCTCGCCGTCTCCGACTCGATGTGGACGGTGCCGCTCGTCTCGTGCGTGTGGATCGACTCGATCGCCCCGTCGGCCTCGTTGATGCCGACGTTCACCGGGATCGTCTGCGGCTCTCCGTGCACGAAGATCTGCACGTTCGCATGCTCGTGCATCGCCAGCGGCGTGCTGTGTCCGGGCAGGCCGAGGATCTGGGCCCGCTCGGCCGCCTGGTCGGCGTTCGCGTCCCAGGGCGCCTCGGTCCGGAGCTCGCCGGGGAGCGGCTCGGACGGGCGGTTCGATGCATCCGAACGCGTCAGCAGGAAGACCCCGATCGCGACCACGGCACCGAGGCCGACGATCCACACGAGCTGTCGCATCCGCTGCGCGCGCGCCATCCGCTTGCGCGCGGCCTCGCGCTCTGTGCGAGCCAACTCCTTCTTCTCGGCCCGGGCGCGCGAGGCCGCCGAGGGGCCGCGCGTGTCGGCGCCGGTGTCCGTTGCGGGCCGGGTGGTCTTCGATGGGGTCGCGGCTCCCGAACGCGGCGCGCCGGCCGGCGGGCTCTTCACGGCGGTGCCGGCGCCGCTCGGCGCGGAGCTCCTCGTCCGGTTGTGGGGCTTGCGTCGCTTCTTCGCCATCTCGTTCCTCGTCCTCCGCCGTCAGAACGCCGCGCCGGCCTCGGGGGCCTCGCCCAGGTACGGGCGCTGACCGAACGGCGGAGCGCTGTAGTCGGCCGTGAAGCTGAACGCGACCGGCAGGCTCACCTGAGCGCACGTCTGGAGCCGGTGCCAAGCGACGAGCGCCATGTCCGATCCCGCGGGGAGCGAGCCCGCCTCCCCCTGATCGGGGTAATCGTACGGCGCCACGATCACTCGCGCCCCTTCGGCGCCCTCGTAGAAGGTCTCGAGACGCTCCAGCTCCTCGTCCGCGACCCCGGGGGCATACCAGACGATCGCGGCTCCGTGCTCGAGGGAATGGAGCATGCGCTCGATCGGGGGCGGCGAGCGGTACACGCCGGCGCCGAGCGTGATCTCGTTGTGAGGGCCCGATGCCGGCGGGGTCGTCGGATACGTCGACAGCGGGGGCGTGCCCTCGGACGGCACGTGCTGGCGGTCGATGTTCCTGGGCTCATACGGCCCGATGTCTTCGACCTCGGTGCACCCGGCGTCGGCCGTGGCCTGCTCGGCCGCCGCGAGCAGCGCTCCGGGGGACGCGCGCACCGGCTCGGGGCGCGTCAGCAGGAACACCGTCGCTCCGACGGCCACCACCGCCACGATCGCGACGAAGATCCGCCGGTTGCGGCGCGTCCGTGCCATCTTGCGCTGCAACTCGATGCGCTCGCGCCGGGCTTGCTCCTTGCGCTCGGCCTTCGTGGCGCGTGGCTGGGTGGTTCGGTTGGCCATGGTCGATCCCTCGGGCGGTGCGGTTTCCCCAAGGATATCGGGCGATCCGCACTACGTGGACCGTAGGTCCCCCGCGCTCTTGCGGGGCCACCCTGCCCTCCCTATGCTTCGGCCGCCTTCCCCACGAGCGCGGACCGGCCGGGAGCCGGTCCGGGAGGGGGGAGGCATGGCGGACACGGACACCGACCGGGTCGTCCGGGTCGAGGACCCGACGACGGCGAGCGGGCTCGACCGGTTCTTCAAGATCTCCGAGCGCGGCTCGACCGTGCGCATCGAGCTCTTCGCCGGGGTCACGACCTGGCTGACGATGGCCTACATCCTGTTCGTGAACCCGCAGATCCTCGGGTTCGCCGGCATCCCCGACCTCGAGCCGCTCGGGTTGCCGTTCAATCAGGTGCTGACGGTGACCGCGCTGACGGCGGGGGTCATGACGATCCTCATGGGCCTGGTCGCCAGGTATCCGTTCGCGCTGGCCGCAGGCCTCGGGCTGAACGCGTTCGTGGCGTTCACGCTCGTGGTCACGAACGGGCTGTCGTTCCCGCAGGCGATGGGCGTGATCGTGACCGAGGGGCTCGTCATCACGGTCCTCGTGCTGACCGGGCTCCGCGAAGCGATCATGCACGCGATCCCGATGGACCTGAAGCGGGCGATCGGGATCGGCATCGGGGCGTTCATCGCCCTCATCGGTTTCGTGAACGCCGGCGTGGTGACGAACACGGGCGCGACGCCGCTCGCGATCGACGAGCTGACGACCTGGCCCGTCCTGGTCTTCGCCGTGGGGCTCGCGCTCAGCGGCGCGCTCGTCGCTCGTCGCGTGCGCGGCGCGCTGCTCATCGGGATCGTGGCCTCGACGGTGCTCGCGATCGTCATCAACGAGCTGAAGGACGGGGCGATCTGGGCGAACGGCATCGCCACGATCCCCGATGGGGTCGTCGCCTCGCCCGATTTCGAGCTCGTCGGGAACTTCTCGTTCGACTTCGTCTCGGCGCTCGGGCTGGCGACGGCGCTCGCGGCCGTGATCTCCGTGATGCTGTCGGACTTCTTCGACACGATGGGGACCGCGATCGGTCTGGGAAACGAGGCGGGGCTGCTCGACGAGAACGGCCGCCTCCCCGGCATGAAGCGCGTCCTGCTCGTCGACTCGCTCGCGGCGGCGGCCGGCGGCGCGGCCTCGGCGTCATCGAACACCACGTTCATCGAGAGCGCGTCGGGGATCGCGGACGGTGGGCGCACCGGTCTGACGGCGATCGTGGTCGGGGTCCTGTTCCTGGCGGCGATGTTCTTCTCGCCGATCGCCGGCGTGATCCCGCCCGAGGCCACGGCGCCGGCGCTCGTGCTCGTCGGGTACTTCATGATGCGGATGGCCAAGGACATCTCCTGGTCCGACCCGTCGCTCGGCATCCCGGCGCTGGTGACGATCCTGCTCATGCCGTTCACGTACAGCATCACGAACGGTGTCGGCGCGGGCTTCCTGACCTACACGGTGATCGCGATCCTGCGGGGCAAGTGGCGGGAGGTCCATCCGCTCATGTACGGCGTCAGCGCGATCTTCGCCTGGTACTTCGTCCACGGCGTGATCTGATCGTCGCTCAGTCGATCCGAAGGTGGTCCGAGACATCCAGCGGGGGCCGCGGCGACGCGGCCCCCGCCGGCATCGGTCCCGCCGCGACGGCGCCGAGCGCCGTCCACTCCGGCGCCATGCCGAGCGCTCCCCTCGCCTCGTCCTGACAGAACAGCGTCGACGAGATCCAGCACGAGGCATACCCCTGCGCGTGGAGCGCGAGGAGCAGGGTCTGGATGGCGGCGCCGCCCGAGAGCAGGAACATCTCGCGCTCGGCGCCCGAGCGCTCGGCATCCGGGTACGCGTGCGAGCCGGCAAACCGGATCCACGGGACGACGAGGACGGGAGCCTCGCCGAGGATGGCGTCGCTCGCGGCGATCCGGCGGTCGATCGTCGCCTCGGGGACGCCGTCGCCGCGGAGATCGTCTCGCCACGCCTGTGCCATCGCCGCGAGCAGGCGCCGCCTCGCGGCGGACGACCAGATGGCCGTGAACGACCACGGGCGGGTGTGATGGGGCGCGGGCGCGGTGCACGCGGCGCGAACGGCCTCCTCGACCACCTGACGGGGGACCGATCCCGGCCCGAACGACCGGATCGTTCGCCGGGCCGAGAGCGAGACGAGCGGTGACTCGCGGAACAGATCCTCGTCCGGAGGCCGGACGAGATCGGCGGCCGGCGTCGGAGGCGCCGAGGCCGCCACGCCACGAACGAGCGCCGCCGGGACTCGCGCCGCCTTCCCCATGACCAGGCCGGTGGCCGCCGCCACCTCGTCGGCGATCGCCACGACGGTCGCCTCGAGCGGTCGGCCCGCGTGATCGGGCGTCCCCCGCAGGTCGAGCAGGCTGGGGAGGCCGGCGCATCCGATCGCGACGTTCACGAGGCCCCGGCGCCAGGGGCGGCCGAACGTGTCCGTGATCACGACGGCCGGATCGACGCCGAGCCGCTCGGCCAGGCCACGGCGCAGGCTCTCCGCGGAGCCGTCGGGGTCCTCGGGCAGCAGCGTGAGGAATCCCGCGGCGACGTTCGACGCGTCCACGCCCGCGTTCGCGCAGACGAACCCGTGGGCCGTCTCGGCAATCACGAGATCGCCTCGCCGAGCCACCACGCGGCGGGACTCGCGCGCCACCCAGTCGGCCCGTCCGGTGTCCTCGGGGACGACGCGGCCCTCGGCCTTCGAGACGACCTTCTGGGTGACGGCGACGACGTCCCCGGCCAGGACGCCGAGCTCGGCGAGCGGCGGCGCGAGGAGCGCCGCGAGATCGTCGCCCGGTCCGACCTCGGGCACGCCGGTGACGGGGTGGATCTCGACGCTCATCGCCGGCGAGCCCTCACCCCGGCGAGATGAGCTGCAGCGCGAACCGGGCGAGCGCCTCCGCCTCGTCGTCGCCGCGCATGATCGTGTCGGTCACGCCGACGACGAGTCCGGTCGATTCGACCCGGTGGCTCAGGGCGCGATCGGCCTCGTCGATGACCCACCCGCCGAGCAATCCGTCGTAGGCGCGTGCCGCGCCGGCCGCGGTGACCTCGAGACCGACGACCGGCATGAGCCGGTCGGCCATGCCGGCCAGCGGCGCGCCGCCGACGATCCCGCTGATCCCCACGACGGTCGCTCGACGCTTCGCGACGGCGTCGTGGATGCCCGGGACGGCGAGGATCGGGCCCAGGGAGGCGACCGGGTTCGACGGACACAGGACGACGACGTCCGCGGCCTCGATCGACTCGATGACGCCCGGCGCGGGACGCGAGCGATCTGCCCCCTCGTAGCGGACGGCCTTCACCTCGTCGCGGGCACCACGGCGAACCCAGTACTCCTGGAAATGGACCTCGCGCTCCTCCCCGTCGGCGACGATCGTGATCCGCGTCGTGACCTCGTCGTCGGTCATCGGCAGGATCCGGGCGGCGATGCCGAATCGGGCCGTCACCCGGGCGGTCGCCTCGGCGAGCGAGTGGCCCGCGGCGAGCAGGTTGGAGCGGTACAGGTGGGTGGCGAGATCCAGGTCGCCGAGGTTGAACCACGCCATCTCGGGGTCGAACCGGCGAAGCTCCTCGGTCGCGCGGAACGTCTCGTCGCGGCGACCCCATCCGCGTTCGCGATCGAAGGCGTCGCCGAGCCAGTACGTGACCGAGTCCAGATCCGGCGAGACGTGGAGCCCGTGCATGATCACGTCGTCCCCGGTGTTCGCGATCACCGTGACGTCGGCGGGATCGACGGCGCGAACGAGCCCGCGCAGGAGCTTGCCGGCACCGATCCCTCCCGCGAGCGCGGTCACCTTCACGCCCTCAGTCTGGGGTGCGCGCGCCGGGCGGTGCAAGCGAGCCGCGATGATAGGCTCCGCCCGGCATGCGCCCGACGCACGAGCACGCCGTCGCCCGCGCCGTTGCCCGGGCGAGCGCCGGTCGGTCGCTGTCCGTGGACGAAGTCGACGCGCTGCTCCACGCGCGCGGCGAGCGCCTCCTCGAGCTCATGGACGTGGCCGCTCGCCTGCGGTCGCTGGGTCACGGCACGAGGATCACGTACTCGCCCAAGGTGTTCGTCCCGCTCACGATGCTGTGCCGCGATCACTGTCACTACTGCACGTTCGCGAAGCCGCCCGCGAAGCTCGACCATCCGTTCCTGTCGCCCGAGGAGGTCGTCGCGATCGCCGAGCAGGGGCGGCGCCGCGGGTGTCGTGAGGCGTTGTTCACGCTCGGGGACCGGCCCGAGGAGCGGTACGCGGTGGCGCGCGACTGGCTCGCGGCGCGCGGCTACGGGTCGACGCTCGAGTACGTGCGCGCGGCCGCGATCCGGGTGATCGAGGAGACGGGCCTGCTCCCGCATCTGAACCCCGGCGTCATGTCGTACGAGGACATGGCCCGCCTCAAGCACGTCGCCGCGTCGATGGGGATGATGATCGAGACCACCTCGCGTCGCCTGTTCGAACGCGGCGGCCCGCACTTCGGCTCGCCGGACAAGGACCCGGCCGTTCGCCTGCGTGTGCTCGAGGACGCCGGCCGGCTCGCGATCCCGTTCACGACCGGCATCCTCGTCGGCATCGGGGAGACGTCGCGCGAGCGGGCCGAGTCGCTGCTCGCGATCCGCGACGTGCACCGGCGGTATCGGCACGTGCAGGAGGTCATCGTGCAGAACTTCCGGGCCAAGCCCGGCACCGCGATGAGCCGGGCGCCCGAGCCCGACGAGGAGGAGTTCCTCGCGGCGGTCGCCACGAGCCGCATCGTCCTGGGTCCGCGGATGCACGTCCAGGCGCCCCCGAACCTGTCCGATCCGCAGCAGCAGCTTCGGTTGCTCGATGCGGGCATCGACGATTGGGGCGGGATCTCGCCGGTCACGCCGGACCACGTGAACCCCGAGCGTCCCTGGCCGGCCCCCTCGACCCTCGAGGAGCGGACCCGGGAGCGGGGGTTCTCGCTGCGGGAGCGGCTCACGATCTACCCGGAGTTCGCGCTTCGTCCGGACCCGTTCCTCGCGGCCAAGATGCGGGCACCGGTCGAGGCCCTCATGGCGCCGGACGGGCTCGCCGAGCCCGGACGCACGCCGGAGCCGATCGCGTGGCAGGACCCCGACGTGGCATGGAAACCCCGGACGACGGACCTCACGTTCGACAAGGGCGCGTCGGCCGGCCTGCGTTCGGACGCCGACGTGCTGTACGGGGAGACCGAGGTCCCCGAGCGCACGCGCGCGTGGGCGGCCGAGCGCGTTTCCCCGCGCCGGCTCGAGGCCGAGATCCGGGGCGCCCTGCGGAAGGCCTCCAGGCACGCCCCGATCTCCGACGACGAGGCGCTGGCGCTGTTCCGAGCGCAGGGCGACGCGCTCGAGGCCCTGTGCTCGGTCGCGGACGGGCTCCGCCGCGAGGCCGTGGGCGACGCCGTCACGTACGTCGTGAACCGCAACATCAACTTCACGAACGTCTGCTACGTCGGGTGCCGCTTCTGCGCGTTCGCGCAGCGCGAGATGGACCCCGAGTCCTACACGCTCACCCTCATGGAGGTCGCCGACCGTGCCCGTGAGGCGGCGGCGTGGGGCTGCACGGAGGTGTGCATGCAGGGCGGGATCCATCCCGATCTGCCGGGCACCTTCTACTTCGACCTCATCGACGCGGTGCGGGCGGCCGCCCCGGACCTGCACATCCACGCCTTCAGTCCCATGGAGGTGTTGAACGGCTCGAGCCGGCTCGGCATCTCGTTCGAGGAGTTCCTCCAGGAGTGCCGGCGGCGGGGCCTCGGGACGATCCCCGGAACGGCGGCCGAGATCCTCGACGACGACGTTCGCTGGGTGCTCACGAAGGGAAAGCTCCCGGCCGACACGTGGGAGCGGATCGTGAAGACGGCGCACGGGCTCGGGATCCGAAGCTCCTCGACGATCATGTTCGGGCACGTCGACGCGCCGCCGCACTGGGTTTTCCACATGCGCCGACTCGCTCGCATCCAGCAGGAGACGGGAGGGTTCACCGAGTTCGTCCCGCTGTCGTTCGTGCACCAGAACGCGCCGATCTATCTCGCCGGCAAGGCCCGCCCCGGCCCGTCGCTCGATGAGAACCGCCGGATGCACGCGGTCGCGCGAATCCTGCTCGACGGAGTTATCCACAACGTGCAGGTCTCGTGGGTGAAGATGGGCGTCGAGGTCTGTCAGACGATCCTGAACGGTGGCGCGAACGATTTCGGCGGCACGTTGATGGAAGAGACGATCTCGCGGATGGCGGGTGCCGAATGGGGGATCCGCATGCATCCGGAGCAGTTCCACGATGCGATCCGCGCGATCGGTCGCGAGCCCGTCGAACGCACGACGACGTACGAACGCTTGCAGCGCAACATCTTCGCGAACCGCGTGGAATCACCCGGATCGCACGAGGAACGGTCGAACGCGATCGGAATGCCGCTCATCACCCCGATTCCGTCAAGGTCATTGACGGAGTAGGTCAATCAGATAGACGAACGTTTTTCTCCCTCGAACCTCTTGCACCGTTGCCTCGGCACGTATTCGATGGTCTGTGGGGACGCATGTGGAGGTGCATCGGATCTCGAGTTTCCCTCTTGTCAAGAGGGGAGCAGATGGCTCAGAATCACACGCGTGTGATTCTGGGGGGAGAATCAGGTGCATCACTACATCCCGTGGCAGGAACGAGCGCGGTGCCGGGAACACGATCCCGAGATCTTCTTCCCCGAGAAGGGAGGGTCATCGAGGGAGGCGAAACGGATCTGCGCTGACTGTCCCGTTCGCATCGAATGCCTGAACTACGCCCTGCGCCGCGATGAGCGGTACGGGGTGTGGGGAGCGATGAGCGAACGGGAACGGCGACGCCTGAAGCGCATGGCGTCCTGACGCGAAGGAAGGGGGTGACCATGTCTCCCGCAAAGAAGCGTTCCACCGCCAAGCGGAAGACGGCCGCTCGGAAGCCCGCCGCGAGAAAGAGCCCGGCGCGCAAGACGGCCAGGAGAAAGACCGCGGCTCGCAAGCCGGCGGCGAGGAAGACGACGAGACGCAAGACCGCGGCTCGTAAGCCGGCGGCGAAGAAGACGACGAGACGCAAGACCACCCGGAGGAAGCCGGCCGCGAAGAAGAAGACTGCGGCTCGGAAGACGACCCGGAGGAAGACGGCGGCGAGGAAGCCCGCGGCTCGCAAGACGACCCGCAGGCGGCCGGCCGCGAAGAAGACGGCGGCCCGCAAGCCGGCGAAGAGGCGGACCGCGAAGAAGCGCTAGTCGATCCATTGCACCGATCGGAAGGGGGGCGTCGGCCCCCCTTCCGCGTTCGCCGGGTCCGCATGCTAGGCTGCGCGCCGCCTTCGGGCGCTCCTCATGGCCACAACCTCCGTCGATCGTTCCCCGTCAGCCGACGACGTCCGCTCTCCGAGCGTGCTCGCCGTGCTCATCACCCGCGATGCGGTCGGCTGGCTTCGCGAGTCGCTTCAGGCGCTCGCGTCCCAGACCTATCCGAGGCTGGGCGTCCTGGCGATCGACAACGGCTCGACCGACGGCACGCGAGAGGTGCTCCAGCAGGCACTCGGTGAGGGCCGCGTGATCGGCCTCGAGCACGACCGCGGCCTCGCGGGCGCCCTCAACGTGGCAACCGAGCTCCCGCCGAGCCAGGCGGCCGACTACCTCCTGCTCCTGGACGACGGCGTCGCGCTCGAGCCGGACGCGGTGGCGCGGCTCGTCGAGTCGGCCCAGGGCATCCGGGGTGTCGAGCGGGTGGGGGTGGTCGGTCCGAAGATCGTGGACTGGGACGACCCGAGGGTCCTGCGCGAGGTGGGGCGCTCGACGGACCGCTTCGGCCACCCGTACACGCCGCTCCAGGAGGGGGAGCGCGACCAGGGCCAGTACGACCGCGTCCTGGAGGTGCTGTTCGTCTCCTCGGACGCGATGTTGATCTCGCGCGAGGCGTGGCAGCGGACGGGATCGTTCGACGAGCGCTTCTCCGGGCGACACGACGATCTCGACTTCTGCTGGCGAGCCCGCCTGGCCGGGTTCCGCGTCCTCATGACGCCGCTCGCAACGGCCCGCCGCCGGGCGCCGGCTCCGACTCCGGCCGGCGCCGATGACCACCGGCACCGAAGCTCGCGGTACTACGCGGAGCGCGCGGCGCTCGCGTCGATGCTGAAGGACTACGGGGTGCTGACGCTGCTGTGGCTGCTGCCCCTGTACGCGGTGATCGGCCTTGCGCGCCTCGTCTCCCTCGCGCTGTCACGGCGCTTCGAGGACGCGTACGACCTCCTCGCGTCGTGGGGGTGGAACCTCCTCCATCTCCCCGGCACCGTGCGCCGTCGCGTCCGCGCGCAGAGCGTGCGAGCCGTTCGCGACCGATCGATCCGCCGCTTCATGGCGCCGACGTTCCGGTTCTCTCGATGGTTCGAACGCGCCGAGCAGTTCCTCGGCCAGGGGCTCGAGGAGCTCGAGGACGAGGAGCTCGGTCGCCCGCTCCCGCGACGGGCGGCCTCGCTCGCCACCGGCCACCCCGTCCTGCTCGGCATCGTCGCCGCCGTCGGCCTCGGCGCGCTCGCGATCCGACACTTCATCGGTCCGGAGACCCTGAGTGGTGGCGCGCTCGCCGCGTTCCCCGCGCAGGTCGGCACGTTCTTCAACGAGTTCGGCTCGTCCGTCCGGACGACCGTGCTCGGTGGTGGGCAGCCCGCCAGCCCGGCGCTCGCCGGGCTCGGCGCCGGGTCGTGGCTCGCGGTCGGGACCACGTCGATCGCGCAGAAGGTGTTCCTCGCGGCGCTCCCCGCGCTGGCGGCGATCGCCTCGTATCGAGGGCTCGTTCGCCAGACCGCGTCACCGGGAGCCGCCGTCGTGGCCTCGGGCGCCTACCTCCTGTCCGCCGTCATGCTGTGGGCCTTCTCGCAGGGCAGGATCGAGCTCCTCGTCGGGCTCGCCATCTTGCCGATGGCGTGGGACCGGTTCGATCGAGCGTTCGCCAGACGCGGTCCCGAACGTTCCGTCCGCTTCGCCGTCGGCCTCGGGATCGCGATCGCGGCCGGCCTGTGGTTCCTGCCGGCGATCGTGCTGCCGCTCGGCCTGTTCGCGGCCGCGAACCTCATCGCCGGGCGCCGTCGTGACCGCGGTCTCGCGCTCGCCGCGCTCGCCGCGGTCGCGGCCGCCCTGCTCGCCATGCCGGTGCTGCGCGCGGCGGTCGGCGTCCCCTCGGCCGCGATCGGGTCGGTGATCGGCGTGGACGACCCCTGGATGGTGCTGCGGCTCGCGCCGGGCTCGGCGCCCGGAACGTGGTTGATCGCCGCGTTCCTGCCGATCGCGGCCCTCCTGTGCTTCGCGGGGGTCGGGGCCGAGCAGCGGGGGCGAGCCTGGCGGGCGATGCTCGTCGCGATCTCCGGCACCGGCCTCGCATGGGCGTCGGCGGCCGGGTACCTGCCCGCCTGGGCGGCGAACGCGCCCGCCTACCTCGCGGCCGCCGCGGTCGCCGAGGCGGCGCTCGTCGCCTACGGTCTGTCGACGTTCGCGAGCGGTCTGGGCCGGCAGGCCTTCGGCGCTCGCCAGCTCGGGGCCGCCGTCCTGACGACCATCCTGGCGATCGGGATCGGCGCGCAGGCGCTCCAGGTTGCGCTCGCCGAGTGGGCCGTGGGCCCCGACGGGTTGCCGCCCGCCTGGCCGGTCGTCGCGTCGAGCCCTCCCGGTGAGTTCAGGATCGTGTGGCTCGGGCGGCCGGACGGCGGGCCGTTCCCGGCGCCGGGCGGCGATCCCATCGGCCTGCTCGAGGCCGGCGACGCGACGGTGAAGTTCGGCATCACCGATCGCGACGGCGCGACCGCGCTCGACGAGGGACGCGGACGATCGGGCGCCGGCTACGACACCCTCCGTTCCGCGCTCGAGGAGCTCGTCGCCGGCGACACGCAGCACGCGGGGGCGCTCCTCGGCCCGTTCGGCGTTCGCTTCGTCATCGCGAACGAAGGCGACCTGCCCGCGGAGGCGGCCGAGCGCCTCGCGCTCCAGGTCGATCTCGACCGGGTGCCCGCCGGAGGGCTCGTGATCTACCGCAACGCGGCGGCGTTGCCGACGGCGTTCGTCTCGGCCGACGCCGAGATCCCGGTCCGCCCCGACCTCGCCACGATCGAGCGCGCGCCCCAGATCGAGGCCGTGCCGCTCGAGCCCGAAGGCAGTGGGTGGCGCGGACAAGCCCCGGATGCCGGCGTCGTCGCGGTCACCGACCAGTACGACGAAGGATGGCGCGTGGACACCGGCGGACGGGAAGCCGTCCCCGAACGCGGATGGGGCTGGGCGATCTCGGCTCCGGTGAGCGCCGGCTCGGTCTCGGTCGTCCACACGCAGACCTGGGTGCGGACGATCGAGCTCATCGGTCTCTGCCTCGTGTGGATCGTCGCGCTGTGGATCACGAGGAGGCCGGCGTCGGCATGAGGCGTCTCCAGCCGCTCGTCGCGTTCCTCGTGCTGGCGCTCGCCATCGGCGGGGCCGTCTACGCCGATCGCGAGGTGGGAGCGAGGTCGTTCGAGCCGGGTGCCGACGGCGCGGCGAGCTCGGGGGTGTGGTTCTGCCCGCACGGCGGCGGGCCCGAGGGGTGGGAGGTCGACCTCCAGGTCGCGAATCCCGGGGACGAGGCGGCGACGATCCGCGTGCGAACGCTCGGTGAGGAGCGCCCGGCGGCGCCGGAGACCCTCCGGGTCGAGCCCGGCTCCTTCCTGCAGGTGCCGGTCCAGGCGCGGGGGCGGGCGCGCGGATCGGTGGTCGAGTGGTTCGGCTCGTGGGTGGCCGTCGGGTGGGTCGCGCACGCGGGAGGGGGCGAGGGCGGCGTCGCGGCCGAGCCCTGCGCGCCCCAGGCGGGCGAGCGGTGGCTCCTCCCGGACGGGACGACCGAATCCGACACGTCGAGCGACCTCGTCGTCGTGATGAACCCGTTCGCGCGGGAGGCCGTGTTCTCGGTGACGCTGCTGTCCGAGCGGCAGGAGCCCGTTCGGCAGGGCGAGCTCACCGACGTCGCGCTTCGACCCTTCCGTGCCGTGGCGTTCCCGCTCAACGACGTCGTGCTCGGCGAGCGCACGGTCGCGGCCCGCGTCGACGTGTCGGTCGGGCGGGTCGCGGCGGCGACGCTCGGGGTGGTGAAGCCGACCGGCGGGATCCGCTCGGCCATCGGGTACCTCGGCGCGCCCCCGGAGACCCTCGCCTTTCCCGGCGGGGGGGATTCGGGCCGGACCGATCTCGTGGTCATGAACGGCGCCGAGGACGTTGCCGGACGAGCGGCGCTCGACGGCCTCCTCGAGGGCACGCAGGGTGGGCAGCCGTTCCCCGGGCTCGCCGACGCGAGCCTGCCGCCCGGCTCGGGCCGCACGTTCCCCGCCACGACGGACGGACCGACGACCGTCGTGCTGACCGTGACCGGCCGCGACGTCGCCACCGTGCGGCGGACCTTCGGTGTCACCTCGGATCAGGCCGCCGTCACCGGAGGGGAGCCGGCCGCGGCCTGGATCGTGCTGCCGGCCGTGGCGGGATTCCCGTCGAATCCCGGACTCGTGCTGTCGAACCCGGGCACGGAGCCGGCCGTCGTGACGCTGCGATACCTGCTCCCGGGCCCCCCCGAGGAGGTGGAGGTCACCGTGCCGCCCGGAGGGACCGCGCAGGCACCGGAGGAGTTCGCCCTGCTCGCGCCCGAGGTCGGTGTCGTCGCGTCCGCCACGACCGGCACCTTCGTTCCGGCCGCGGCGTCGTACTCGCTCGGACGGGAGGGGATGGCGACCTACGCCGTCGCGCTCGGCATCCCGATGCCGGAGGGTTCTGCCTAGACGCATGGCCTCCGGAGGCGAACGTCGCCGTCGCGGGATCCCGCGTCATGACGGACGCGTCGAAGGCCCTATCATGGTGTGTTCGAGGGCAACGACCGAACGCGTGGAGTGAGCATGGCGAGGGCGAAGCACCGGAAGGGCCACCGCGGCCTGGCGATCGGCGGAGTGGTCGTCGGGGTCCTCCTCCTGCTCTCGGCCGGGACCGCCTACGCGGCCTACCGGTACGACGCGTCCACCTCGGATCGGATCCTCGACGGCGTGACGGTGGCCGGGATCGATCTCGGGGGCATGACCCGCGAGGAGGCCGAACGGACGCTGACCGAACAGGCGGAGGAGACCCTGTACGGGGAGCTCGTGATCAAGGCCGCCGGTCACACCTGGACGGTCACACCGGCCTCGATGGGGATGACGGTCGACGTCGAGACCGCCGTGGACCAGGCGTTCGCGGTCGCCGACGAGATGTCGTTCGTGTCCCGCGTCTATCACCGTCTCCAGGACGTCCCGGTGGACGAGTCGTTCGAGCTCGCGTACGACTCGCGCCGTTCGGACGTGAAGGCGTTCGTCGAGCAGGCGTTCAACGAGGTGGCGGTGCCCGCGGTGAACGCGCGATTCGCGATCGTCGAGAGCCAGATCCAGATGCGCCGCTCGCGCACCGGGCAGGAGCTCCAGACGCGCGCGGCCACGCAGGGCATCCTCGGCGCGCTCGCGAACCGCACCTCCGAGGTCGACGTGCCGGTTCGAACGCTCGAGCCCGAGGTGACGACGGCCTCCCTCGGCCAGACGATCGTGGTCGACCTGTCGGAGAACCACCTCACGTACTACGAGGGACTGAAGGTCGTGAAGGAGTACGCCGTGGCGACCGGGACGCCGGGGTACCCGACGCCCGCCGGCACGTGGGAGATCGTCCTCAAGCGCGAGAACCCGACCTGGTACAACCCGGCGCAGGACACGTGGGGGGCCGGCATGCCGGCCGTGATCGGCCCCGGCCCCGGCAATCCGCTCGGGACGCGCGCGCTGAACCTGAACGCGCCCGGGATCCGGATCCACGGCACGTACGACGCCTTCTCGATTGGGACCTACGCCTCGCACGGGTGCATCCGCATGCACATCGCCGACGTCGAGGAGCTCTACGAGCTCGTCGACGTCGGAGCACGGGTCCTCATCACGCCCTAGCCGCGCTCGGGCTTTCGACCTACCCCGGCGATCCCGCGTTCCCCCAGCAGGGGCGGGATCGGGGCCACCGGCGGAGGACACGGGGCACGGCCCGCCCGAGCCCCTCGATTTGAGGCCGCCGTGCTATGGGCCCGGAGCGCTCGGAAGCGCACCATGGCGACCATGGACGGCACACACGGAACCTGCCCGGCCTGCCACCACGGGGACCTGATCTCCATCTCGATGAGCGTGAGCGAGTCCGACCTGTCGTTCACCACCTGCCACCTCTGTGAGGCGAAGTGGTGGACACGCGACGGCGAGAGCGTTCCGCTCCAGTCGGTGATCGGCTCCGTCCTGCAGCAGCGGGCCTAGCGCACACGGCGTTCAGTACGATGCGGTGGCCGTGCCACCGCGAGACCTGAGCCGCATCTTCAAGGCGTACGACATCCGCGGCGTCGTCCCCGACGACCTGGACGACGACCTCGCGCGCGCGATCGGGTCCGCGTTCGTCGACTGGTCCGGCGCCGCGGCCGTGGCCATCGGGTACGACTGCCGGGTCTCCTCTCCCGCGCTCGCATCGGCCCTGCACGACGGCGTGACCTCCCGAGGCGCCGACGTCATCGACATCGGCCTCGCCTCCACCGACCTCCTCTACTACGCCTCCGGATCGCTCGATGTCGCCGGCGTCATGCTCACCGCCAGCCACAACCCCCCCGACTACAACGGGATGAAGCTGTGTCTGCCCGGCGCACGCCCCGTCGGTCAGGACACCGGGCTGGTCGAGATCCGCGAGCGGGTCGAACGGGCGGCCCGTGCCCCCGAGCCCGCCCCGGCGACAGCCATCGGCACCGTCCGCCGCTGGGACCTGCTCGATGACTACGTCGAGCACGTCCTGTCGTTCGTCGACGTCTCGGCGATGGCGCCGATGACGGTCGTGGCCGACACGGCCAACGGGATGGGCGGACTCGTCGTGCCCGCCGTGTTCGACCGATTGCCGATGACCCTCGTGCACCTGTATCCGGACCTCGACGGGACGTTCCCGAACCATCCCGCGGATCCCATCGAGCCGGAGAACCAGCGCGACCTCCGGCGCGAGGTCCTGGAGCGCCACGCGGACGTGGGGCTCGCCTTCGACGGCGACGCCGACCGCGTGTTCCTCGTCGACGAACGCGCGGAGGGAGTGAGCGGTTCCGACGTCACGGCGCTCGTCGCGGCCGCGATGCTCGATCGGTCCCCGGGGGAAACGGTCGTGCACAACCTCATCACCTCCTGGGCCGTTCCCGAGGTGATCCGCGAGCACGGCGGCACGCCCGTGCGAACCCGCGTCGGTCACTCGTTCATCAAGCAGGTGATGGCCGAGACGGGCGCGATCTTCGGCGGAGAGCACTCGGGCCACTACTACTTCCGGGACAACTACCGCGCCGACTCGGGGCTCATCGCCGCCGTCGTCGTCCTCGAGCAGCTCTCCCGGGCCGCGGTCCCGCTCTCGCGGCTGCTGGAGCCCTTCCGCCGCTACCGCGCCTCCGGCGAGATCAACTCGCGCTCGGACGACCAGGCCGGCACGATCGAGCGGCTGGCCGAGGCCTTCGACGGCGGGAGGCAGGACCGCACCGACGGCCTGACGGTAGAGTTCGACGACTGGTGGTTCAACGTGCGGCCCAGCAACACGGAGCCGCTGTTGCGGTTGAACGTCGAGGCGAGGACCGACGAGCTGCTGAAGGAGCGGAGCGCCGAGGTCCTTGCGCTCATCCGAGGTGAAGGAGGGCAAGCGTGACGCTCGATGCCGAGCTCCTCGAGATCCTGGTGTGCCCGAACGACCGAGGCGAGCTCGACTACCAGGAGGACCCCGAGCTGCTGATCTGCCGGTCCTGCGGGTACCGGTACCCCGTTCGCGACGGCATCCCCGTGATGCTGATCGACGAGGCGGACAAGCCCCCCGCGGGCAAGAAGAAGAGCCGGTGACCCTCGACGATCCTGCGGCGCTCCGGGCCGCGGATCCGGGCGGGATGCTCGACGCCGTCGTGGCGCTGCCCGATCAGTGGCGAGAGGGACATCGGCGCGGCCGGAGCGGATCGGACCTGCCGAGCGGTGACGGTGTCACCGCGATCGTCGTCGCCGGGATGGGAAGCTCCGCGCTCGTCGGCGACGTCGTGGTGGCGCTCGCCGCGCCTCGGCTGCGGATGCCGGTCGTGGTCGTCCGGACGCCGGAGCTCCCGGAGCTCTGCGGCCCGCACACGTTCGTGCTCGCCTCCTCGTACTCCGGGGAGACGGCCGAGACGCTCGCGCTGTTCGAGGAGGCCGTCCGCCGCGGGTGCCGGATCGTCGCGCTCGCCTCCGGCGGCGAGCTCGTGCGCAGGGCCGAGGAGCTCGACATCGCCCGCGTGGTCGTCCCCGGCGGCCTCATGCCGCGCGCGGCGTTCGGCTCCATGGCCGGAGGCGGGCTCGGCGCGCTCGAGGCCGCGGGGCTCCTCCCGAACCTGGGGGACGACCTCGAGGAGGCGATCCGCGAGATGCGCGGCGTGATCGCGACCTCCGGACCCGAGATCCCGACCGCGGCGAACCCAGCGAAGACGCTCGTCTCCTCGATCGGACATCGGACGCCGGTCGTGTGGGGCGCCGAGGGCATCGGCTTCGTCGCGGCCACGAGGTGGAAGACCCAGCTGAACGAGAACGCGAAGGTCCCGGCGTTCGCCGCGGCGATGCCCGAGCTCGACCACAACGAGGTCGTCGGCTGGTCCGACGGGCGCGCCGCGGACGTCGTCGTCATCGCGCTCCGACACGACGGCGAGCACCCCGACGTCGCGGCTCGGTTCGAGCCCTCGAGCGAGATCGTCCGCGAAGCCGGTGGCATCGTGCTCGACGTGTGGGCCGGCGGCCGGTCGCCGCTCGCGCGACTCCTCACGCTCGTCCTGACCGGCGACCTCGTCGCGACGTACCTCGGGATCGCGCGCGGGGTGGACCCCTCGCCGATCGATGCGATCGCCCGGCTGAAGCGGGCGATGGCCGAGCCGTGAGCGAGGTCCGACACCTGCCCTCGCCGCGGGACGGCGTTCCCGAGCAGATCGTCGACGCGATCCGGGAGCGTACCGCGCTCGAGCCGGTGGCCGGCGTCGTCCTCGGCTCCGGTCTGTCCGATGCGGTGCAGGCCGTTCGGGACGCCGCCGGCGGCGAGGGCATCGAGATCGCCTATGGCGACCTGCCCGGCTTCCCGCCCCCGTCGGTGGCCGGTCACGCGGGCCGGATGTGGATCGGCGACGTTCGCGGCCGGGCGCTCGTCGTGTTCCAGGGGCGCATCCACTTCTACGAGGGACACGGGATGCCGATGGCCTCGATCACGAGCCGGCTGGCGGCCGGGCTCGGCGCCGGGACGATGGTGCTCACGGCGGCGACGGGCGGACTCGACCCGGCGATGGAACCGGGGACGCTCGTCGTCCTTCGCGACCACCTGAACCTCATGGGCGTGAACCCGCTCATCGGATGGCGGATGCCGGACGGCTCTCCGGCGTTCGTCGACGTGTCCGAGGTCTACGACCGCGAGCTCGCCGAGGCCGCGCTCGCGTCGGCCCGAGCCCACGCCGAGGGAAACGACGCCTCCGGCGGGGTGACCGAGGGGGTGTACGCGGCGCTGTCCGGGCCGTCCTACGAGACGCCCGCCGAGACGCGGATGCTGCGTGAGCTCGGGGCGACCGTCGTGGGGATGTCGACGGTCCCGGAGGCGGTCGTGGCCCGCGCGCTCGGCATGCGCGTGCTGGGGCTCGCGTTCGCGACGAACGCCGCCGGCGTCGAGATCTCGCACGACGAGGTCCTGGCCGCGTCGAAGGCGGCCTCGGGCACGATCGGACACGTGATCCTCGACCTGCTGGACCGATTCTGAGACGACCGAGAGAGGACGACATGAGCGAGTGCGACGTCAAGGACATGGCGCTGGCCGAGCAGGGCAGGGAACGCATCGCGTGGGCGAGCGGGGAGATGCGGGTGCTCGCGTCGATCCGCGACCGCTTCGAGAAGGAGCGGCCGCTCGAGCGGATCCGGATCGGCGCGTGCCTGCACGTGACGACCGAGACGGCGAACCTCATGCTCACGCTCCAGGCCGGCGGCGCCGAGGTCGCGCTGTGCGCCTCGAACCCGCTGTCCACCCAGGACGACGTGGCGGCCGCCCTCTGCGACGCCGGGATCCCCACCCAGGCGATCAAGGGGGAGGATCACGACACGTACTTCCGTCACATCGGGGCCGTGCTCGACACGCGGCCGGAGGTGACGATGGACGACGGCTGCGACATGGTCACGGTCCTGCATCGCGACCGGCCGGATCAGATCGCGGACGTGATCGGCGGAACCGAGGAGACGACCACGGGCGTGATCCGGCTGCGCGCGATGGCGGACGACGGTGCCCTCCGGTACCCGATCGTCTCGGTGAACGACGCGAACACGAAACACCTGTTCGACAACCGCTTCGGGACCGGCCAGTCGACGATCGACGCGATCATGCGCGCGACGAACCTCCTGCTCGCCGGGCGCACGGTGGTCGTCGCGGGGTTCGGGATGTGCGGGCGGGGGGTGGCATCGCGTGCCCGGGGGATGGGGGCCCACGTCATCGTCACCGAGGTCGATCCGCTCCCGGCGCTCGAGGCCGCCATGGAGGGCTATCGCGTGATGTCGCTCCGGGAGGCGGCCAGGGTCGGCGACGTGTTCGTGACCGTCACCGGCGACACGAGCGTGATCCGGCGCGAGCACCTCGAGCTCATGAAGGACGGGGTGGTCCTGGCCAACTCCGGCCACTTCGACGTCGAGATCGACCGGGCCGCGCTCGCGGACCTGAGCGGCGGGCGCGTGCGGCGCATCCGCGGGTCGGTCGACGAGTACACCCTCGGCGACGGCCGGCGGCTCCACCTGCTGGCCGAGGGTCGCCTCGTGAACCTCGCCGCGGCCGAGGGCCATCCGGCGGCCGTCATGGACATGTCGTTCGCGAACCAGGCGCTCGCCGTCGAGTGGATCGTGAAGGCGCGCGGGACCCTGGACCCCGGGGTGTTCCCCGTCCCGCCCGAGATCGACGCCGAGGTCGCCCGGCTGAAGCTCCAGACGATGGGCATCGAGATCGACCAGCTCACCGACGAGCAGGAGGCCTACCTCCGGTCGTGGGAGCAAGGGACCTGATCGGCTCGGGGACGGTCCGCGGATGCAGGTGCCGCCGGTGAGCGAGCCGATCTCGGTCCGTGCCCGCTTCGAGCGCTTTCCGGCCACGTTGAAGGGCGCGTTCATTTTCCGAGGCGAGGACGCGAACCCGCACCAGGTCGTCGTGGAACGCGCCCGCGTCGCGAGCGTCGGGGCCGGCCCGGGCGCGGGTGACGTGCCCATCGCCGCGACGACGCTCGACGTCGTCCCGCACCGAGACGTGTTCGTGCCGTTCGAGCTGCCGATCTCCGAGCTCGAGCCCGGGTGGTACACGCTCGTGTGCGACCTCGAGATCGACGGGACGCCGAGCAGCCACGACGGCGGGCGACGCTTCTCGATCCCGTGGCCGCGGGCGACCGTCCGCCGCGGCGCCGTGAAGGTGGGTCGCGCAATCGCCGTCGGCGACGCGACGGTGCAGATCGACAGCATCGACTGCACGGGGGATTCGATCCGGTTCCCCATCCTCGTCGCGCCGGCGGGTGCGATCTCGGTGAAGCTCACGGCCGAGGGGAGGAAGGTCGAGGTCCTCGACATCGAGCTCGACGAGGCGACCGGTCGGGGAAAGGTCACGGCGTACCCCTTGCTTCGCTCGGACACCTCGTTGCGGATCGAGATCCGCGGCCGGCGCCGCGGCGCCGAAGGCTCCCTCGTCGTCCGCCTCGACTGAGGTCGTGTCGGTGTGGGCGGCTAGCATCCGCCGATGCTCGGCCCGCTCGTGGACGTCCTGTTCCCGAAGCGATGCGCCGGATGCGGGTCCGGCTCGTGGCCCTTCTGTCCGCCCTGCGCAAGCCGGCTCGTCCCCCTCGCTCCTCCCTGGTGCGACCGCTGCGGCGCCCCGGCGCCCGCGAGCGTCCAGGGCTGCCGCGATTGCCCGCCGTCCGCGATCTCGAGAGCTCGAGCGCCGTTCGGGTTCGACGGGCCGGTGCGGCGCGCGATCCACCGGCTGAAGTTCGCGGGGTGGCGTCCGGTCGCCGATGCCCTCTCGGTCGCGATGGCCGACGTGTGGGACGCCGCCGCGGTGCCCGACGCCGTGACGTGGGTGCCGTTGTCCCGCCGGCGCCTCGCCGCGCGCGGATACGACCAGGCCCGCGCGCTCGCGCGCGCCCTGGCACCGCGGATCGAGGTGCCGGCGGTTCCGCTGCTCCGGCGTGTGGCCGATCCGGGACCGCAGGCGCGCCGTGGAGGACGAGCCCGGCGCGACGCCATGCGCGGCGTGTTCGAAGGGATCGGCCGCCCCCCGGCGCGTGTGCTCCTTGTCGACGACGTCCTCACGACCGGCGCCACGGCGGGCGCCTGCGCGGAGGTGCTCCTCGACGCCGGCGCCGCCCGCGTGTGGCTCCTCACGGCGGCCCGCTCTGCCCGGTCGGCCCGCTCGGGCCCGTCGGGGGAGCCCGGCGACCTATACTCATCGCCGGGCTCGCGTCCGGGTCTGTGGTTGCCCCGGGGAGAGGTTCCCCGGCAGTCGATGCCAGCCGCGGGCGAAGCGACCCACGTAAGCCGACCCTTGGTCGGTGAGCATGGCGCGGTTTAGATGTAAGTCCTGCCCCGGCGAGGGCGACCTCGCCGGGAGAGGGTGCGAAGCCGCTCTCGGGCGGCGATCACCCCCGCAGGCGGGTGTGGGGCCAAAGACCAGGTCAGCCGGACGCGGGCCCATCGCTCCGTGATCGGGGCCCGAGCGGGCACGGGGAGAGGCGGATGGATCTGGTCCTGAAGGGGCGGGGAGCCCGCCTCACCGCCCAGTTCCGCTCGGCCGTCGAACACAAGACCTCCAAGCTCTCGCGCCTCGAACCCCGCCTCACCTGGCTCGAGGTCGAGGTCGTCTCGGAGAAGAACCCGCGCCAGGGCGGAGCCCACCGGGTCGAGGCTGCCGCCGGGACGCCGCGAAAGACGTTCCGGGCCCACGCGGACGCGCGAGACGTCCAGGCAGCGCTCGACCTCGTCGTCGAGCGACTCGAGCGCCAGGTGCGCGACCATCACACGAGGCTGCGGGCTCGACGGATGGGGCCCTCGGGTCGCGTAAAATCCGCCAGGGTCGGCGAGGCCGAGCGCGAGGAGAGGAGCCCGGAGTGACGGACGAGGCTGAAGCGGGCGTCGAGAAGCTTCGCGTGCTCGTGTGCGACGACCATGCGCTGTTCCGAAGAGGGCTCCAGACCGTCCTCGCGCAGGAGCCCGACCTCGAGCTGGCCGGCGAGGCCTCCGACGGCGCCGAGGTCGTCGAGCGAGCCCTCGAGCTCATGCCGGACGTGATCCTCATGGACGTTCGCATGCCGAAGAAGTCCGGCATCGAGGCCGCGAGCGAGATCAAGGACGCGCTGCCGCACGTGAAGATCCTCATGCTGACGATCAGCGACGAGGAAGCGGACCTGTACGAGGCGATCAAATCCGGCGCATCGGGCTACCTGCTCAAGGAGATCCCGATCGAGGAGGTCGCCGACGCGATCCGCTCGGTGTGGGCCGGACAGTCCCGGATCAGCCCCTCGATGGCGAGCAAGCTACTGACCGAGTTCGCCGCGATCAGCAAGGCGTCCGAGGAGAAGCCGCAGATGCCGGCGCCAAAGCTGACCGATCGCGAGATGGAGGTGCTCCGGCTCGTCGCACAGGGGCTGAACAACCGAGACATCGCCAAGGAGCTGTACATCTCCGAGAACACCGTGAAGAACCACATCCGCAACATCCTCGAGAAGCTCCATCTGCACTCGCGCATGGAAGCGGTCGTGTACGCCGTGCGCGAGAAGATGATCGAGATCAGCTGACCCCGCCGGCCGGCTGCCTGTCGCGTCACCCGGGATGCAGTGCGGGGTCGGTTAGCATCCACCGAACGAGTCCGCACTGACATTGGAGGAGCGTGTGAGCCGACGTGGACGCACCTCCGATTCCTCCGAGGTCGTGAGCCCAGGTGCGGATGCGT